>JALWDU010000001.1 GCA_027036735.1 Aquificales bacterium
TGTTTTAACCTCAACCGCAAAGAGGACTTGGAGAGGTTAAAAGACTGCGAAAGGTTTTAACCCCCGCCGAAGGCGGGCGTTTAGTTTTTTAACTAATGCCGAAATACAGAAAGGGAAAGATAAAGGTGGAGCACCACACCATAGAGGGGGCGGAGAAATACCTTTCGCGTTTGGAAAAGCTGACGAGCGTAAAGGGTATTATCCCCGGCAGGATTTTCCGAAAACAGGGTGGAAAGGGGCAAAAGGGTCTTTTTCTCAAATACGAAACCCCTTCGGGGTGGAAGTTGCTCCTAAAGAGCGGGAAGACGGTTCAGGAGATATTTGTAATAACGGACGATAGGGAACTATTTAAGGGCGAATTCCTCAAAGAGTTTGGAAAGGGATAAACCCCAAAGGGGGATTTAAAAGAGAAACCACACGAAGAGGGTTATAACGACGGAACCGAAGAGGTTGAGGACAAACCCGACCTTTGCCATTTCGGAAATCTTTATGTTGGCAAAGCCGAAGACTATCGCGTTGGGCGGGGTTGCCATCGGCAGCATAAAGGCGTAGCTGCAGGCTATCGTGGTAGCCATTACCGCCTTGAGGGTGTCCAAACCGAGCTGTTGGGATAAGCCGATTACCACGGGAACGAGGACGTTGGCGGTTGCGGTGTTGGAACTGAATTCGGTTAGGAAAATGGCGACCAGGACGAGTATCCACAGGACTAAAAAGCCGCTGTGGGGGAGGAATTTAGCCAACTCCCCGGCTACGGTGTGAACCAGTCCGGTTTTAAACATCAGGCTTCCGAGGGTGAGACCTCCACCGAAGAGCAAAATGGTGTCCCAATCTATCCGCTTGATATCATCGGCGGAGAGTATCGGTTTATACCCCGAAGGGGTTTCCCTATCGGGCAGGAGAAAGAGAACCGACGCTCCCAAGACGGCGACCACCGAATAGTGGAGGTGGGTTTTAAACCAGTGGGCTACCTCTCCCAAAGTGGGGGAGACACCTTTAAACAACCCCAAAAGGGAGGGAAGGAGCCAGAGGAACACCACGAGGAGGAAAACGGTTAAAACCACCTTTTGGGTAGGGGTTAGGGGTTTTTCCTCCAAGCGGTCGGCGGAAATCTTCGAGACCTCCAAACGTCCGACCAATTTTTTAACCACCAATACGAGGAAGGCGAATGTCAAAACCGATATGGGGAGAACCTTGGCAATCCACTCGCCGAAGGATATGTGGATACCCTCCTTTTCGAGGAAGCCGAGGGCTATGAGGTTTGGGGGCGTCCCGACGGGGGTTGTAATTCCGCCAACCGATGCGGCGTAGGCTATTCCGAGGAGCAGGAATTTCGCCCTATTGGTAGCCCACTCGCCGTTGGGATAAAGGAGTGCCAGCAGTCCGGCTACTATGGGTAAGAGCATGGCGGTCGTGGCGGTGTTGCTTAGCCACATCGAGAGAAACCAAGGGATAAAGAGGACGGCGGTTATAAAGAATAGGTCGTTCCGCCTTACGGCGGGATTTTTCAAAACTTTGACGGCTATGTAGCGGTCTATTCCGTATTTGGAAAAGGCTTCCGCCAGGAGGAAGCTACCGATAAAGAGGAAGATTATCGGGTGGGCGAAATTGGTAAAGGCTGTCTTTTTGTCGGCTATGCCGAGCACCACGGTGGAGGCGGCGGCGGCAAGGGATACCACACCGAGTGGCATAATTTCGAAGAGCCAAAAGAGGACGGTAACGACCAAAACCGCCAAAAGTTTGTGGGAGTTTTCCGGTAACCCTAAGGGGAGGAGGTAAACGACAAGTCCCAAAAAGAGGAAGAGAATTGCCAAAAGAACCTTGCGGGGCATAAAAATAGTTTATTCCACCTTGAGGACTACCTTACCGAAATGGTTTCCACTCTCGAGGTATTGGTGCGCCTTTTCTCCCTCCCTTAGGGGGAAAACTTTATCCACAACCGGCTTTAGGAGTCCCCTTTCGAAAAGCTCCGCTATGCGGAATAGGGTCGATTTTCTCCCCATATAGACGCCGTTCATCTTTATTTCGTTCACAAAGTTGTAGCGGATATTGAAAGTGCCTTTGTCCCCCGTAGTGGTTCCCAAAAAGGAGAGTCTCCCACCCTTTTTGAGGAGTTTTATAGAGGTCGGTAAAGTTTCTTCCCCTATGTGGTCTATAACCAAATCGACCCCTTCGGGGGAGATTTCCCTAACAGCCTCCTCCACATTTTGGGTTTTTCTGTTTATCACGTAATCCGCTCCGAGGTCTTTGAGTTTTTGAGCCTTCCAATCGGAGGAGGTTATCGCTATAACGGTAGCCCCGAAGAGTTTAGCCAGCTGAACGGCGGCGACGCCCACACCGGAGGACGCCCCCCAAACGACCACTTTATCGCCCGGTTTTATCTCTCCCTTGTCGATTACGGCATTCCACATAGTTATGTAGGTGAGGGGAAAAGATGCGGCTTCCTCAAAGGTTAGGTTTTTCGGTTTGGGAATAACGTTTTCCTTGGGAACCTTTACGTATTCCGCATAACCCCCCTTTACTTGGAAGCCGAGAATTTTAAACTCCTTGCAGTGGTTGTCCTGTCCCGACAGGCAAGCCTCACAGACACCGCAGGATAGGTTGGGGTTGACGACCACCTCATCGCCCGGCTTTACGTGTCTCACCAACCCGCCGACCTCTTCAACCACCCCGGCTATATCCGAACCCAAGATGTGAGGTAGAGACGGCTTATAGGCGAGGGCGCCCTTTCTTATCCAAATATCGAGATGGTTGAGCGCGCACGCCTTAACCCTAACCAGCACCTCGTCGGGAGCTATTTGGGGTTTAGGAAAATCCTCCACGTATTGAAAAACTCCCCTATCGCCAAAGGAGGTTAAAAGCAAAGCCTTCATAGGGAAAGAATTTTCACCCTTCCACTTTTAGGTGCCGAAACAACCACCCCACACCTTTTGGAGGAATACCAAACCCCGACCTCTTTAAGGGAAAAACTTTTATTACAAAACTTCATTTGATTGGCATCTTTAATTATCCACCATTTAATGTCAAGTGTCAAAAATGACATATGACGTTAAGGGTGTCAAAGGGATTTTTTAATCTTTTTGAGGTGAAGCAAACTTATTAATTATGCTTGACCCATTACTTGGTAATTATGTGTGAATTTAACCCTCCTTTTGGAATGTCTATTGCATGAATTCCTTAATTGGTTTGTTTAATTTCACCAACTATAAGAGGTTTTTATGATTTCTTCCCTACAAAGAGACTATTTCTATTGTTTAACCGCCGAATGGTTAAAAATTTTTTTTCCGTTTTTAGGAATAAAAACCCTATCAAAGTTATGTCAAGTTTTATGGTTTGTATTTGGTTTTTGCTATAAACCATTTGAAGTTTGGACTTGACTTCCAACCCTCTTTATGGTATTTATCAAAATTGAGTATTGGGTTCGGTTCCTTGGTAACTGAATATTGTCAAGATTTATCAAACCCGCATGGGAGTAGAGTTATCGTTCCCCTCCTACTGCGATACGGGTTTGAGGTATGTATATACCTATTTGTGGGGTTTTTCAATTCTAAAACTTAGTTGTAATGCGACTCTCAAAGCCAAGGGTTGCATTAATGCCCGCTAAACGCGGGATTGCGACTAGCGTCCACTTTAGCCCTCCCTATATCACTCAAGTTGCAGTAATGCCCGCTAAATGCGGGATTGCGACACACGCTAGTAACGATCACTTCTTTAGAAGCCGTTTTGTTGCAGTAATGCCCGCTAAATGCGGGATTGCGACCCTATACAGGGGACTTTCGAGAAAGCCGACCTCTCCCCTCGTTGCAGTAATGCCCGCTAAATGCGGGGTTGCGACAAACCATAACACCTGTTTCCTTTCAAAGGTTTGTCTGTTGCAGTAAAGCCCGCTAAACGCGGGATTGCGACAAATGTCTTGTGGATTATAAACTCCGAAATGGTGTGTTGCAGTAATGCCCGCTAAACGCGGGATTGCGACTCCACAAACCCTTGGCGGGAACACACCAGATGGAATTCCGTTGCAGTAAAGCCCGCTAAACGCGGGATTATGACTCGTTTTCTATTTGGTCTATGCGGGGGTAAATGACTACATTGTTGCACCAACGCCCGCCAAACGCGGGATTAAAAACCCTCCCTAAAATTTCACTCCCAAAGTTGGAGCTAAATTAACCTTTTGAAATGTCCAAAAAAAGGAGAGGTTTCAAAGACCTCAAACCCACAACGGGGTTGGTAAAAAACGCACTATTCAACATTTTGGGGAACATCAGAGACCTCGACTTTCTCGACCTATTTGCGGGAACGGGACAGATAGGATTGGAAGCCGAACGGAGGGGTGCCAAAGTCTCCTTTGTAGAAAAACACAAAAAGAGGGCGGAGGATATAAAGAATAAGACCAAAAGTGGGAAAGTTTACAGCGGAGATGTTTTAAGGGTTTTACCCCGTTTGGGAGAATACGACATAATTTTTGCCGACCCACCTTACGATTACGACAAATACAAACAACTCCTTAGGGAGGTTGTGGAACACCTATCCGAAGGAGGTCTATTAATTGTCGAACACTTCAAGAAGGTTGACCTAAAACCCCTAACCCCCAAAGGTCTCGAAGTAGAGGACGAACGCACTTATGGGGATACGGTTTTAACCTTTTTCCGCAAAAGGGAGGAAGATTTCGAAGGTATCCTTTAAGGGTTGGTTTTCTGTTTTTTTAGTTCCCTTTGAACCCAGAAAATTACCGCCAATCCTAAAATGGTTCCAACGACAACAACGGTGGCAAGTGCGGTTTCCATAAATAGCCTCCTTTAATTTTCCAATTTATCACCGAGGGAGATAAGGGTTAATCCCCATAACACAAAGAGGACAAAACCCAAAAGTCCCCAAAATAGGAGTCCAAAAGTTAGTTTTCCACCAACGGCGGGATGAATTATTACGGCACCTATAACCAAAAGAGCTATGTTGTAAAAGAGTTTCCCCAACTCCTTTACTGCATCCCTTGTCGGTCTCATAACAATTTCAACCTTTAAAAGGTAAAGACTAAAAGAAGGAAAAGTTAACCCCTCAAGATTTGAAGGGCTTCCTCTACGCCTTTACCCTCGTGGACTATAGCCCTCATGGCGGCGACCATTTTTGCGGGGTCTTCGGCTTGAAAAACGTTTCTACCTATCGATAGACCGGCTCCGCCGGCTTTAATTGCACCTTCGACCATTCTCAAAACGTCTTCGGCGCTCTTCATCTTGGGACCGCCGGCTATAACGACCGGTATGCCCGCACCCTCAACCACTTTGGCGAAGGTTTCCGGGTCTCCGGTGTAGGGAACTTTAACTATATCGGCGCCCAGCTCCGCACCGAGACGGGCGCAGTGGGCTACAACCTTGGGGTCGTATTGGTTCTCTATCTTGGGACCCCTTCCGTAAATCATAGCGAGCAGGGGAATTTGCCACTCCTCGCAGGCGCGGGAAACCAATCCGAAATCGCGGAGCATCTCCCTCTCACCCTCGGCGCCCATATTTACGTGGATGGAAACCATATCGGCGCCGAGTTTTAGGGCTTCCTCAACAGCCCCGACCAAAACCTTGTCGTTTTTGCGGGGAGACCAGTCGGTGGAGGCGGATATGTGAACTATCAGACCTATATTTTTTCTGCCATCTCCGAAAACGAGGCGGACATTACCCTTGTGAATTACCACCGCATCGGCTCCGCCCCTTGCAACCCTTTGAACGGCTTCCCTTATATTGACTATCCCATCGATGGGACCCGAGCTTACGCCGTGGTCCATCGGGACGATTATCGTCTTACCCGTTTCGGGATTGAGAACGTTGTTAAGCCTTATCTTCTTACCCACACCCATAACGAGTGAAAATATCTTATCCCTCCGAGAGGTTTCCTATTTTGCCAATTCC
>JALWDU010000002.1 GCA_027036735.1 Aquificales bacterium
TTCGCCGAAACCATGGAGAGGATAGGGCTAAAGGTTCCCCCCCGTGCGGTCGTCAGCTCGGTGGAGGAGGGGCTGAAGGCTATAGAGAAAATAGGCTTTCCCGTCATCTTGAGACCCGCCTTCACTCTCGGGGGAACGGGCGGTTCCATAGCCTACAACCGTGAGGAGTTCGAGCAGAAGCTAAAAATAGCCCTCGAGGCGTCCCCGATTCATCAGGTTCAGCTCGACAAATCGCTCATAGGTTGGAAGGAATACGAGCTCGAGGTTATAAGGGATAAAGCCGACAACGTGATAATCGTCTGCTCCATAGAGAACCTCGACCCCATGGGCGTCCACACGGGGGACTCCATAACGGTGGCACCCGCCCAAACCCTAACCGACAAGGAGTATCAGATTCTTAGGGACGCCGCCATAGCGATTATAAGGGCTATAGGGGTCGACACGGGGGGTTCGAACATCCAATTCGCGGTCAACCCGGAAAACGGCGACTTTTACGTTATAGAGATGAACCCGAGGGTCTCCCGCTCCTCGGCGCTGGCATCGAAGGCGACCGGTTTCCCCATAGCCAAGGTGGCGGCGAAGCTGGCGGTGGGCTACACCCTCGACGAGCTTAAAAACGACATCACCCGCGACACGCCCGCCTCCTTCGAGCCTTCTATAGACTATGTGGTGGTTAAAATTCCCCGCTTCAACTTCGACAAATTCCCGTCGGCGGACAAAACCCTCACCACCATGATGAAGTCGGTCGGCGAGGTTATGGCTATAGGGAGAACCTTTAAGGAAGCCCTCCTAAAGGCGGTCAGAAGCTTGGAAAAAGACCTCTACGGGTTTACCGATATAGACCTGTCCCACCTTTCGGACGACGAACTGGTCAAGGGACTCATTACCCCCACCGAATACCGACTCTGGTACGTCGCCGAAGCCTTCCGAAGGGGTTACGACATAGACGAGGTCTATGAATATTCGAAGATTGACCGCTGGTTTTTGGCGAATATCAAACAGCTGGTGGACGCCGAGATGCTCCTAAAGGGCAAGAGGTTGGAAGAGCTTTCCGCCGAGGAACTCCGTCTCCTCAAAGAGTGGGGCTTTAGCGACCGAGAGATAGCCAAGCTCCTAAACGTCCCCGAGGAGGAGGTTAGGGAATACCGCAAAAAACTCGGCATCCGCCCCGCCGTCAAGGTGGTCGATACCTGCGCCGGCGAGTTTAAGGCTTACACCCCTTACTACTACCTATCCCACGAGAGACCATATTTTGTCCTAACCGAGGAAGGGGAACTTAAAGAAATCCTCGACGAGGGTTAAAAAAATACCACCCCTAAAGGGTTCCCCCTTTTCTACCCCTTTAAAGGGTTCTAAACCCAAAACCCCCTAATAGGGAATCCGCTTTCTAAACCCTTAGAGAGGAAAGACAATACCGACTAACCCCTTTACGGGACGCAAATCGCAAAAACCCCCGAAGGGGTTGTGTTAGCATAGACCAACCAAAAAGGGAGGTCGGTAAATGCTTCAAGAACTCCACGTTACGCGGGGAATTATCGAGAGCTTCACCAAAGAGCTGTTGGAATACACAAAGGTGGACGTCGCCGTAGTGGGGGCGGGACCCTCCGGTTTGGTAGCCGCCTATCTGCTCGCCAAGGGGGGCAAAAAGGTCGCCATATTCGAGAGGAAACTCTCCCCCGGCGGCGGCATATGGGGGGGCGGTATGCTCTTCAACAAGGTCGTCGTGCAGCGCGACGCCGAGCATATCCTTAGGGAATTCGACATAAACACCACCCCCTACGGGGATAACTACCTGATAGCCGACGCCGTCGAACTGGCTTCCACCCTCATATCTAAGGCGGTAAAGGCGGGGGTGAAAATCTTCAACGGCGTTCACGTCGAGGACATCGTCATAAA
>JALWDU010000003.1 GCA_027036735.1 Aquificales bacterium
CCGACCCGTTTAGGGTGTAGATAAAGGGTTTAATTCCCCTCTTTTCGAAGTATTCCCGCGCTATGTTGGGGTATTTGGTGGCTACCTTTATGGAGGAGAGATTTTTATACCTCTCGACCCCTTCGGGGAAACCGGCTATACATATCTTGCAGTAGCCTATACCCAGGTCGAGGAGTTCGAAAACCTCCCTTCCGCTCTCCCAAATGGTGTCAAAGCCGCTAACCCCCAAGTCGGCGTATCCGCTCTCGACCAGCATCGGGACATCTTTGGGTTTCGAAAGGAGTATCTCAAACCTCTCGGTGGAGAGAACCAATTTCCTACCCTCTTTTAGGGGTTTTTCTATCAATCCCGCTTCCAAAAGGAGTTGGATGCTCTCCTCGAACAACCTCCCCTTGGGGAGCGCGAGAACCAGTTTCGACATTTTAAGGGTCTATATTTTGCGGGAAACCCAAAGGGGAAGGGGAAAAATTCAACCCTCCTTGAGGACTCTCTTCAAATCCTCGAAAAATTGGGGGTAGGAGACCGAAACGCATTGCGGGTTGTCGAGCTTTACGGGTTTATCGGCTATTAGACCCGCAATTGTGAAAGCCATCGCAATCCTGTGGTCGTCGTAGGTCTTTATTTCAACCCCACCCCTTAGGGGAGTTTTTCCCTCTATAACCATCCCGTCGGGGAGTTCCTCCACCTTGGCACCCATTTTGCGGAGGTTTTCCACCACAGCCTTTATACGGTCGCTCTCTTTAACCCTAAGTTCCGCCGCCCCCTCTATGCGGGTTTCTCCCTCCGCCTGCGTTGCGACCACCGCCAGGAGGGGAAGTTCGTCTATCATCGCCGGAACCTCTTCGGGGAAGACCCTTACACCCCTCAAGTTGGGCGAGTATTCGACGTATATATCCGCTATAGGTTCCATCGAAAGTTCCCTCACATTGGTGTATTCGATATTTGCACCCATCTCTTTGAGTTTCCTAAAGAACCCATCCCTGGTGGGGTTTATCAAAACGTCCTTTAAAAGGAGCTTCGAGCCGGGCAGTAAAACGGCGGCGGCGGCGAAGAAGGCGGCACTCGACGGGTCGGCGGGCACAAAGATATCTTTATCCCCCTTGGGTTGCTGTCCACCCTTCAATTTGACCAATACCCCGCCGAAGGCGGGGATAACCGTTAAATCGACCTCGAAAAGCTGGAGCATCCTCTCGGTGTGGTCGCGCGAGAGGTAAGGTTCTTCAACCTCGGTTATACCTTCGGCGTGGAGACCGGCGAGCAGCAATGCCGACTTTACCTGGGCGGAAGCCTTCTTGTTGAAGAAAGAGATACCCTTTAGCCTTCCACCCCTAACGGCGATGGGTAAGAGATTTCCCTCCTCCCTTCCGTCTATCGTGGCGCCCATCTCCCTAAGGGGTTTTACCACCCTTAGCATAGGACGGCGGCGCAAAGAGTGGTCTCCCGTTAAGACCGCAAAGAAGGGTTGCGCCGACAATACCCCCAGGGTTAAACGGGTTGTCGTTCCCGAATTTTCGGCGTTTAGTATGTCGCCAGGCTCCCTAAAGGAAAATAGCCCCCCTCCCCTCACGACCAACTCGGTGGGGGATAGCTCCTCGATACGGGTGCCCAAGGCGCGGTATATGTTTAGCGTTGCCAAAGTATCGGCGGAGCGGAGCCAATTTTTAACCCTCACCTCCCCGTCGGCGAGGCTACCGATAATAATGGCGCGGTGCGAAATCGATTTATCGGAGGGAACCCTAAGCTCCCCTTCCACTCTCAAAGGCATAGAAAACATTTTTTCCCAATCGGGAGAAGGGACAAAG
>JALWDU010000004.1 GCA_027036735.1 Aquificales bacterium
GGTATCCTAAGCCCCCTTTGGACGGCGTAATGGAGCGCCTCCACTATCTGGGGCACGACGTGGGATGGCGTAACGAGGTTTATATTGTGGGCTCCCTCCTCTTGGAGTCGGAGCATTATATTTGCCAACTCCTTGGGGGTTATATCGATTCCCTCCCCCAGTTGGGATATGTCGTAGTTTTGACAGAAGACACACCCCATGTTGCAGTAGGAGAAAAATATCGTTCCGCTCCCGCGGTAGCCCCTTATGGGTCTCTCCTCCCCCCGGTGGAGGAATGCGGAAGCCACCCTCACCCGGTAGGGGGTTTTGCAGTAACCCCTCTCCCCCGCGAGGCGGTTGACTTTGCAGTGGTGGGGACAAACGGTGCACCCCCTCAACTTCTCCTTTAGAAGTTTTACCCTTTCCTTTAATTCACCGCTCTCGTAGAGCTTCAGGTATGAGGGTAAAAATTTCCCCATCGGAGGGAAAAAATAGGATTGGGAAACAAACGAGACCCTTAAAAGGGTTAAACAAATATCATCCCCGCGTAGGCAACAACGCTCTTGTAATCCCCCGTTACCTGACCGCTGTTGGTGTAGTCGACCAGTATACCCTTGGTGGCACCCAGAGCCTTCGCCACCTCTATACCGACCACTGCGGGTATTACGCCGCACATCGATATGTTGTAGCGGAATACCCTCTCGTAGAGGCAGGCGGTGTCGAGCTTTTCCATACACTCTATAGCCAACCTGTCGAGCTCCGCCGCCTTCTCGGCGGGTATGTAGTGGGACATATCGGAGCTTATTACGATTAAAACGTTGTCGGCGTAGTCCCTCAACACCTTCGCCATCTGACGGGCTACGTAGAGGGCGTCCTCGTAGCGGAGCAGGCTCAAAACTATGGGGGTAATCTTGAAAGGTCTTTCGGCGAATTTCTGAAGGAAGGGAAGTTGAACCTCCAACGAGTGTTCGAATTTGTGGGCTTCCTCGTCCGGCTCGAAGCCGTAAAACTGGAGAAGCCTATCCCTTATCTCTTTATCTATCTCGACAATTCCGAAGGGGGTTTCCCAAGCGTCTCCGTCATAGACCGAAACGGGAGCTCCCATACCGGTATGGTTGGGACCGAGAATAACCACATGCTTGGGAATTTCTATCCTCTTATAGACCTCGCAGGCGGTCTTTCCGCTGTAGATATACCCGGCGTGGGGAACCAAAACCGCCTTAGCCTTTATCTTTTCGCCCGTATAGGGTTCTCCGCAAACGAAATTTATAAGGGCTTCCAATTCCTCCCTATCGGCGGGGTAGAACATACCCGCCACCGCGGGAGGTCTAACCTTCAATCCTTCCATAACGGGGATAAAAATTTAGAAACCTTTTTTTGGAAGACACTATTTCCAACCCCGTTGGTGTTTTACTCTTCGACCTCAAACTCGAGGGATTTCAAAAACATATCCTGCCCGCGGATTATTTCGGTATTGAGAGACCCGCAGTGGGGACATTTTCTACTCAATCTTTCCCCCATGTCGGTTTCCCTTCCGCAATCCCTACACCTGATGGCGATGTTTTCAATCTCTATAACCAATTCGGCGTTTTCGCAAATGGTTTTCTCCTTAAAGGTGTCGAAGGCTATCTTTAGGAGGTCGGGTTCGACGCCCGAAAGCCGACCCACTCCCACCACCACCTTGCTAACCGCCTTCGCGTTGTGCCGTTTCGCGTAATCCTCTATTATCGACATCAGGGAGGAGACGATAGAAAACTCGTGCATGGGAAGTCGATTGTATTACCACCCCAAAGGGGAGTTTTAAAATTGAGTAATCG
>JALWDU010000005.1 GCA_027036735.1 Aquificales bacterium
GTTTAGCCTTCTGTTCGTCGATTTCAATCCTATACTTTTTGCGGTCTACATCGGCGTAAATAGCCACATCGGTAATGGAAGGCGATTCCTCAAATATCTGTCTGACCTTCCAAGCCACTTCTTGCGCAACCTTATAGTCGTGGTTGTAGACCTCCGCTACGATAGGCGACAGCACCGGGGGTCCCGGAGGTATTTCCACAACCTGGAGGTTTTTCACGCCGAGCTTTTTGGCGAGGGGATGCACCTTCTTTCTCAACAGCTTCGCAAATTCGTGGGAGCTTATGGCGCGGTGTTCTTTATCCACGAGGTTTATGTGTATCTCCGCCTGCCAGGGGTATTTACGCAAATAGTAGTGTCTAACCAACCCGTTAAAGTCAAAGGGTGCCGCAGTTCCGACGTAGATTTGGTAGTCGGTAACGATATTTTGTTTTTTTACGATTTCATCGGCTATAGTTTTTGCTACCCTTGCGGTCTCCTCCAGAGAGGTGCCCTCGGGCATATCTATAACGATGTTTAACTCCGACTTGTTGTCGTAGGGGAGAAGTTTAACCACAACCAATTTGGCGACCAGCATCCAGAGGGAAAAGGCGAGCATCGCCAATACGGTCAGGTAGAAAGCCCACTTTTTGACGGGAGAAGTTATCAGGGGAACCACTATTTTGGTGTAGAGTTTCCAGAAGAAGGTTTTTCTGACGTCGTATTCCTCGTGAACGTGGACGTTCTTAAGTAGTAGATAAGCCGCCCAGGGGGTTATCGTAAAGGCGATGAGTGCGGAAAGGGCTATTGCCGTAGAGGCGTTGATGGGTATCGGTCTCATATAGGGACCCATAAGACCGCCGACGAACGCCATGGGGATAAGTGCGGCTATTATGGTTGCCGTTGCCAGGATATTGGGGTTTCCAACCTCGTCGGTTGCGAGAATGATAGCCTCTCGGGGGGTAACCTTACCCATAGACATCCAACGGTGGATGTTTTCGATAACGACTATCGCGGCGTCGACCAAAACACCTATCGAGAAGATTAATGCGAATAGGGTAACCCTGTTTAGGGTAAATCCGTAAAGTTTGCTGAAGAACAGTGTCAGAGCCAAAATAACGGGGACGGTTATACCTACGACTATAGCCTCCCTCCAGCCGAGCGCAACGGCTATCAGCAACACAACCGAGAAGGTTGCTATAAACAGGTGCTTTATGAGTTCGTCGAATTTCTCCTCCGCGGTCTTTCCGTAGTTTCTGGTAACGGTTACGTGAACATCGTCGGGAATGATAGTTCCCTTCATCCTTTCGACGGCTTTGAGAACCTTTTCGGCAACGTCAACGGCGTTGGTTCCCTTTTTCTTTGCTACGGCAATCGTTACGGCGGGGAGTTCCCCTTTGAGGTCTTCCTTTATACCCTTTTCCTCGTGGGCGGGACCCGTTCCGAAGAGGACGTAATGCTTAACCTCTCCGGGACCGTCGACTACCTTAGCTATATCTTTCAAAAAGACCGGCTTACCCCTGTAAACGGCGACAACTATGTTTTCGACATCCCTTTTATCCTTTATGAATTTTCCGGTTTGAACGGTTATAACCCTGTTGTCTTTTACAAAAAATCCGTTATCCCCACCGAAGTTGGCGGCTTTCAAAACTTGGATAACCTGCAAGGGGTTTACGTGATAAGCCTCCAACTTTTGGGGGTCTAGATAAACGGTTATCTTTCTCTTTTCCCCTCCGACAACGAAAACGTCCGAAACTTCGTTAATCTTGGTGAGTTCTTCCTCGAGAGCAGCCGCTATGCGGTAGAGCTCGTAGGAGTCGTAATTTTTCCCCCATAGGGTGAGGGTGAGTATGGGAACGTCGTCTATCGATTTCGACATAATTAGTGGGGGAAGTTTCACACCGTCGGGGATATGGGTTACCCCCTCCATCAGTTTGGAGTTGAGCTCAACCAGAGCCTTCACCGGGTCGGTTCCGACATAAAACCTGGCGGTAACTATTCCCCAACCATCACCCGCGGCGGAATAGAGATACTCGATATCCTTCAGTTGCCAGAGTTGGTGCTCTATGGGTTCGACAACCTTTTTTTCAACAACCGGCGGCGTCGCCCCCGGATATTGAACGATAACGTCTATCATGGGAACGACGATATCGGGGTCTTCCTGTTTGGGGGTGGTCATAACGGCTATAAAGCCGAGAAAGAACGAGACTATAACCAGTATTCCCGTCAGTTTGTTATCTATAAAAGCAGCGGCTAATTTTCCCGCCAAACCTTTACCGATAGCCTCCATCTACCTCCCTCCTCTAATTGGCTTTAAACACCGGAAACGGCACAACCGTCGCAAGCCTTTTGAACGCCTTCCACAACGATTTTTTCCCCGGGTTTTAAACCGGCGAGAACTTCCACCTTATCGCCAAAGGTTAGACCCAGTCGGACAAACCTCAAATGGATTATACCGTTTTTGTCCACCACATAAACCGCCGTAAAGTCTCCCCATTTGAATACCGCACTTTTGGGAATAAGGATGACGTTGTTCTTTTTCGCCTCGGGGACTTCAACGTAGACCGATTTTCCGGAAACAACCTTGCAGTTTTCGGGCAAGGAGACCTTTACGAGGAAACTCCTGCTCATCGGGTCAACCGAAGCGGCTATATGCTTAACCTGTCCCTCTACGGTTTTGCCGTTGACCTCCACCTTTAGGGTCTGACCCTTTCTAACCTTTCCGAAGAAACGTTCGGGGAGGTATACCGCAACCTCGTAAGGGGGTTTATCCACCGCTATAAGGAAACTGCCGGGACCGACAAAATCTCCCACATTTACCGGTTTTATTGCAACCACTCCGTCAAAGGGAGCTTTTATTTTGGCATACCTCAAGTTGTTTTCTATCGCCTTTAGAGCCGCTTCGAGTGCCTTGACCGAATTTTCCAAAGCCTCGTATTGGGCTTTAGCCATATCCAATTGCTGTTGGGTAACCCCACCGACATCCTTTAAGGCTAGCAGTCTTTCGTAGGTTCTTTTTGCCGCCCAAGCCTGCGCCTTTGTAGCCTCTATTTGGTGGAGAAGGGACTCCTTACGGGCGATTAAATCTTTGGGGTCTATAACCATCAAAAGTTGACCCTTTTTAACCCTATCCCCTATGTGGACGTATATTTTTTCGACAAAACCGGCTATACGGGTCGATATCCTAGCCGTATCCTGGGCTATAACAGTTCCCGCGAAGCGGGCAACGATATTCAAATTTTGGGGTTTTACGGTTTCCACCTTCAACCCGCTAACCTTTTTGGGGGTTTCGTGAACCTCTGCGGGTGCTATCTTGGGTTGAAATACCCCACCCAACCACGCAACGGTTAGAGCCATTACTCCGGTAAAACCACCCCATTTGAGCAGTTCCTTCATTACTTAACCACCTCCAAAATTTTTCCCGCCGTGTTGTAGAGGTCTAAATAAGCCTTATTGCAGTTGTAGAGGGCTTTTACCCTCTCAAAGCGCGCCATATCCAACTGGCTTTGAACGTCCAAAAGGTCGACGATACGGGCTAACCCCTGTTTATATCTGGCTTCGACAATTTTAAGGGACTCCTCCGCCTGTTTAATCTTGGTTTCCGCCTCTACCAACTGCGCGTAGGCGGTTTCGTAGTCCTTAAAGGCTTTGGAGAGTTGGAACTTTATACCCTTACGGGCGAAATCGAGGGTGGTCTTCAGCTCCCTCTCCTTCTCTTTCAGCATGCGGACTTTGTTAAAGGCGTTTAGACCGTCGAACAATTTCCACTGAAAACCCACACCGACCATATAGGAGTTTGCGACGAAATTACCCACCCTGTTGTTGTCGTAGAGGTCATACTGCGCGAAAGCCACAAAATCGGGCAGGTAGTTGCCCCACGTAGCCTTTTTGTAATACTTAACCGCGGAAATACCCTCCTTTAGAGCCAAAAGGTCTTTTCTCGCATTTATAGCCCACGTATAGAGTTCCGAAAGTTGTCCCTCCACCTTTACGGGGGACGGACAGAACATCTTCCCCTTCACGGAAATGTCTTCGGGAGACCAATTTTTGTTCAGGAGAAAAGCCAAAGCCCTTTTAGCCACGTATAGGTGGTTTTTAGCCTCTATATACTTCGCCTTTACGGTTTCGTAATAAACCTTCACCCTTAGGAGGTCGGAATAAAGCGCCATCCCCACCTTGTACATCTTTTGGACAACCTTTAGGTGGTGTTCCACATCTTTTAAAGCCGTTTCGGTAGCCTTTACCGCCGCCTTTGCGTAGAGGGTTTTTAGGAAGGTATCGGCGACGTTGTAGGCAACCTCTTCGGTCTTCCTCCCCGCCAAGAGGTCTTGGGCTTTCCACTCGAGATATTTACCCCTTATCATATTGCGGACTTTTCCGCCCATCCATATGGGAACCTGTAGGGAGAATTTGAGGTCGTAAAGCTGGTTGCTTCCCGGATTGTTGAAGTAGTTCTGCATAGACATAAAGGCTTGAGCCAATCCCCCCACCGTCATAGATGAGGGTTGGGGAAATTGCAACGAGTGGGTGTTCATCCGAAACATAATCGAATAGGGGGGCTGGTTGGTTCTCGAAAAGAAATAGCTCGCCGAAAGTTGGGGAAAGAGAAAACCCTTCGCCGCCCTGTATTCGTAATACTTTTCGAGGACTTTATACCTTTCGGCCTTTAGTTGGAGGTTATCCTTTATAGCTATATCCACCGCCTTTTGGAGGGTCAATTCGACCCCCCAGAGGGTAGAGGTTGCCATCAATCCCGCCAAGAGGAGTTTTTTCATTCCGGAGCCTCCCAAAGGTTTTAACAGATTTAGCATTTTCCACCTTTCGGACTCGGTCGAAGTCCAAAATCAACCCAATAAGAATATTAGAAATATTGCATATTCTATATGCCCGCCATCAATTTCGAAGACCGGCGGAGGGTATAATTCTCTTTTCCCGACCATGCGGAGGTTTATGCTTAAATCGAAAATCCACCAGATAACGGTTACCGGTTCCGAGCTCTACTACGAGGGAAGCCTATCCTTGGACGAAGAATTCATGAAACTTGCAAACCTTCTTCCCTACGAAAAGGTAGACGTTTACAACATCAACAACGGGGAAAGGTTTTCAACCTACATAATACCCGCCCCGGCGGGAAGCGGTATATGCCGTCTCAACGGCGCGGCGGCACGTAAGGGTGCTAAGGGGGATAAACTCATCATCGTCTCCTACGCCCTCGTGGAGGAGGAGGAACTGGAAAATTACAAACCTTCTATCGTGTATATAGGGGAGAATAACACCGTAAAGGCTGTTAAAAGCTTTGAAACTACTAAGGTATAGCCATGTCCCTTATAAACCTATTTTTGGTCTTTTACGGATACCTATCCCTCTCCTTCGGGTGGATTTTTTATGGAGTTGTCTTCCTCTCCTTTGCGGTAGCCCTTTACACCGCCTACCGCAGTAGGGATATCTATACAACCGCGGAAAGGTTTGTTAATACGATTACCCTCCTGGGGGTTTTCGATTTGGCCATTTCCTCCTTAGTTGCAAGTTTCCTAACTGTTAAGTGGATTTTAAACCTCTGAAATAAACACCATTTGATAAAATGATTGCTTTGCCCTGCTTTCCCCGTAAAGGGGAAAGCCGAAAAATCCGTCCGGAGGGTAAAGATGGGTAAGAGACACTATGAGAGGGAGAGGTTTTACGAAACCGTTTTTGTCGTAAAACCCACCCTAACCGAGGAGGAATTCAAAAAGGTCGTAGAGGGTGTAAAGGAAGAAATCACCCGTAAGGGTGGCGAAATCCTCTACGAAGAGGATTGGGGTCTTAGGGAGTTCGCCTACCCGATTGAAAAGTTCAACCACGGTAGGTATTACCTCATCCAATTCAGGGCTGTCAACGAGGGTGAACCCCCTTACGAAAATCTAAACGTTCCCAACGAGTTGGAGTTCTACTACAGGGTTAACGAAAACATCATCAGGTGGCTCACCAGCAAGATTAAAAAAAGTGAAGTTAAATCTCAGAAAGCGATTAAAGCCGAGGGGTAATTTAAACAACTATGAATTACAACAAGGTTATTTTGGTTGGTAGACTCGTTAGGGAACCGGAAAACGTCGTTCTCCCCTCGGGCAGTCAGGTTTCCAATTTGGTAATAGCCTACAACCGCAACTATAGAATGCCCGACGGCTCTTGGAGGGAGGAGAGCCACTTTTTCGAAATAAAAGTTTTCGGAAAACTCGCGGAAAGGGTTGTCCCCCAGTTGGGTAAAGGGGATTTAGTACTCGTAGAGGGTAGGCTTCACCAAGACAAGTGGATAGACAAACAGAGCGGCGAACCGAGAAGTAAGGTTCGTATAGTCGCCCTCGATATCAAGCCGCTCAGCCGGTCGGTGAGGGGTGGCGAAATCGCCGAAGCCCCCGCGGAACCCATGCCCGACTTCTCCCCCGAAAAGCCCCCTGCCAAAGAGGGGGATAACACCGAAAGCTTTGACGACTTAGAAAACCTCCTCTTCGGCGAGGAGGAAAAGGGTCAAGAGGGGGGAGAAAAGAAAAAGGACGACCTCGACGATTTCGATATTTTGCTATAAAACAGCTCGGGAGGTTGCGAGATGTTGAAAAAAGGAAAGAAAAAGGTTTGCGAATTCTGCCAAAATAAAAGGGAACCCGATTACAAGGATGTAGAGACTTTGAAAAAGTATCTCTCCCCCAGGGGTAAGATTATTCCCGCAAGGCAAACCGGCGTGTGCGCAAAACACCAGAGAAGGTTGGCTGTAGCGATTAAAAAGGCTAGACAGCTCGCCCTGCTACCTTACGTGGTCTATTAATTTTTGCTCAACACCTTAGGGGGTAGAGGAATGAAGGTAATCCTTATAAAGGACGTTCCCGGATACGGAACTTTTGGGGATATAGTTAACGTAAAAGACGGCTTCGCAAACAACTACCTTATACCCCGTGGTTTGGCTCTTCCCGCCACCGAGGGTAACGTAAAGCACGTTCAAGACATCTTGAAACAAAAACAGAGAAAACTCGAGAGGGAAAAGGCTAAAGCCCAAGAGATTGCCGAAAAAATCGACGGTCTGGTTATAGAGATAGCGCGCCCCGTCGGCGTTACCGGAAAACTCTACGGTGCTATCACCGTTTCCGAAATAGCGGAAAAGATTAAGGAACAGGCGGGTGTAGAGGTTGACAAGAGAAAAATAATGCTCAGAGCCCCCATTAAAAACGTGGGCAGATATAACATTCCCGTAAAACTCCACCCCGAGGTTAGCGCCACCATAGTCGTGGACGTCAAACCTTCGGAGGTAAAATAAACCAACCCCGTGAGGGGATTGGAAAACTTTCTCTTTTATACACTTTTATTGGCTTTTATAAGCTCATTCTTTTCCATATCGGTTTACGAGGGGTTTTTAGCCCTTGCGGTAATAAGCGGCATTGCACTCCTTTTTCTAAAAAGGTTAAATCCGTTAAAGGGTCTCTTTTCAATCCCGCTGGCGGGACACCTGATAACTATAACTGTTTCTAGTTTTCTCTTCCTCCGCGTAAAGGAGCAGTTTAGGAGACTCCTCGAACAGGACTTTTTCAGCCTCTCATATTTCGCCACTTTGGGGTTGGAAAAAAATAAAACTATCCGCTTAGCGGAACTTTTTATCAAACTCTCTCCTTTTTTGGGACTGGCCTTATCAATAAAAGTCCTATACACCTATTACTTCGACCACGATATCAAAGGCTTTTGGGGTGGGAATTTCGTAATAGGGAACCTGCTCGCCCTACCATTTTTTGCAACAGTATATCTTTTCCTAAAGACAAAAAACCTTTTTTTAAAAATACTACTCCCCGCCTTCGGCGGGCTTTTTCTCTACACCGCATTTTTACCCGTTGAGAGGTCGGTCATTTTGGGCTTTTTAGCCGGCTTTACGGTTTTCGGAATAGCCCTTTTCCGCCTTTATTCCCCCAAGAGGTTAATACCGATTTTTGCCATCCCCCTAATAGGTGGGATTTTCGTTTTAAGTCAATCGCCCAAAGTAGAGGCTTGGATAAATTTGTTAAACGCCGACCACCCGGTGGAACAAAAAATAGAAGGTTTTTCTTCCGGAAGAATTTTAATAGCAAAGGGTGCCCTCCAATTGGTGGAAAAGGCTATAGAAGAGCGCGACTACACGAGGTTACTAATCGGTTGGGGATACGGACCCCAAAAGCAGTATCGCAACCTCCCCCCCCATCTTCAGTTTATAAACGAATACGAAAGTTTTGTCTTCCTAACGGAGTTTATCAACGGTGGTCTAATAAATGTTATCTTCCTTCTATGGTTTTACGGGGCGCTTATCTACCTCACATGGAAAGTTTTAAAACGCAGGGATAACCTCTTTTTGGAAAGGGTTACTTTACTATCCGCCGTTTGGGTTAATATGGTTTATCACCTCTTTACCCTCTTTTGGGTTCCGATAAACGGGATTTTTTACATCCTACTGGCGGTTATAGAGAGGTTAACCGAAAGGGGAAGATGAGAATTACTCCTTTTTGTGGGTAAAGTAGAGGGCTAAGGCTATCATAAGCACCCCTACGGCAATATAGACGGTTTCGAAGGGGTTTTTAAACTGCAGGTGTAGAACCTGCTTGAAGAAGGAGACGATAAGCACCATAATCACCAAACGCCCCAGTTTCTCCTTGAGGTCTTCCAGGCTCTTGATAACCAAAACCCTCTGACCGAGCGGGTCGTTCTCGGCGGGGTCTATTTTGGAGATAAAGAGTTCGTAGAGACCGAGCGAGAACACCAATAGGAAGGTTCCTATCAAGAACAGGTCCACGGAAGCTATAACCACCGAAAGGAGCTTTGTATAAAGGTATTCGTAGGAGGTTTTAAGAATAAATACCCCCACCAAGTGGAAAACCTCGTAAAGTCCGACCAAAAAAACTATAAAGGCGGAAAGCAGAGAGGCTATAACCGCTATGAGTACCAACCAGCGGGTATTCCACAAAAAGGTTTCGAAAAACAATTCCACCCTTCTGGTAAAACCGCTCTTCTGTTCTCCCATAAGGAGGGAAATAATTGGGAAAAAGCGGAGTATGTCAAGAAGGAAGTTCCCCGCCACCTTCGGTATGTTTTTTCTGCTCCTCAATCTGTTCGTAAACACCCTTTAGTAGGTTTGCGACAAATTCCACCCTATCCCTGCAGGTGAAACGTTCCTTAACAGCCTTGTAACCCCTTTCGGCTATCAGTTTTCTATCCTCTTCATTTTCCAAATAGAAGAGAAGTTTTTCCTCTATATCCATCCTATCGAGGGGATTGTAGGCTATAACCTCCTCGTTGGGTTTAAAGAAACTGGGAAGGGTGTAGCGGAAGTTTATCATCAGAGCGGTTTCGCAAGCCGCTATCTCCAAGGGGGTAAACCCTATTCCACTGGGGACGCTGGCGGGAAATGCGGTTAGAGCCAATTTAGCCCTGTTTATATAGGAAAGCCTGTCTTCAAAGGAATGGATTTCCGCCACCTCAAAACCTTCGGGCAGAACGCCCTCCACACGTCCGACAACCGTAATATCCACACCTTCCAAGAAGTTTAGGATGTACCAATTCCTCCTGGCGGAGGCGTAATAACCCACTTGAGCCAACCAAACGAAATAGGATTCCGGTTTTTCCTGACGGAACTTGTTAAAGGTTTCCTGAAATTGGGGGTTCATAAGCGGAAGGAGGTATTCGGCGGCGTAAAGGGGGGCAACCTCGGGGTTGCGGAAGCAAAACTCCCCAACCTCCACCCCGAAATCCCTAAAAGCCGCATCCATAGTTTGGTTCCAACTATCGACAACCACCACGGGGTCAACCGCATTCCCCACAAATACCACCGGCAGTTCCTTCTCACCTTTCGGGGGGATTAACCTAAAATTCACACAGGGGGTGAAGTAGTAGATATTGGGAAATCCCAAAGAGCCCAAAAATTCCCCATACCTCAAATCGGTTATTAAAAAGACCATATTGGGACTCTTTCTAAGTTCCAACAGGTTGGGAGCGTGTATTAAGGGGTCTTCGGTCACTATGGTTAGGTGCACTGTGCCCATTAAGGCGTGCAAGGGGTATTTTTCCTTTTCCCTTTCCCCCCAAATTATGCCTTTGGTATTGAAGTCGGCGGTAAAGTGGGGGCGATACTCTTCTATCTCTTTGACCGTTTTGGCAACATTCTGAGAATCTATACGAAAGATTTTTAATTCAAACCCGTAAGAGGGTAAATACTCCTTTAAACTCTCCACAATATGGGTGTCCCCAAAGGCTTCCAAACCGCTCAAAATTAGGGCTACTTTAATCTTTTCCATCAAGAGTTAACAGTTTAAGCCTCCCCCACCCGCGGAAAGGAAAGGTGGATAATTTAAAACCTTTAATGAACGCGACCAAATCGGTAGAGGAACTCAGGAAGATAGCCAGACAGGTCCGAATAGAAACCCTAAAGTCGATATACTTGGCGGGTTCGGGACACCCCGGCGGTTCCCTTTCAATAACCGATATTCTCGTAGCCCTATATTTTGGGGGATACGCGAATGTAGACCCCCAAAACCCCTACAAACCCGATAGGGATAGGGTTGTACTATCCAAAGGACACGCCGCCCCCGCCTTTTACGCCGTATTGGCTCTTAAGGGATTTTTCGATAAGGAACTTCTCTACACTTTGAGAAAATTGGGAAGTCCCTTACAGGGTCACGTATCGAGAAAACACACCCCCGGTGTAGAAGCCTCCACCGGTTCCCTCGGGCAGGGACTGTCGGTATCTTTGGGAATGGCTCTAAAGAGAAGATTGGACGATTTGGATTACAGGGTTTACTGCCTTATGAGCGATGGGGAACTTCAGGAAGGCATGACCTGGGAAGCCGCCATGACCGCTAAGCACTTCAAGGTTAACCGTTTAATAGCGGTTATCGATAACAACAATATTCAGCTCGACGACTTCGTTACAAAGGTAAACAGCGGTATATATCCCATAGAAGAGAAGTTTCAGGCGTGCGGTTGGCACACCATTACCATAGATGGGCACGATTTCGAACAGATACTCAAGGCTCTCGACGAAGCCGTCAAGGTTTCCGAGGAAAAACCGGTAGCCATAAGGGCTATAACCGTTAAGGGAAAGGGTGTTTCCTATATGGAGAATACCCCCGCTTGGCACGGCAAAGCCCCCGACCGCGAGAAGTTTATCGAGGCTATGCGCGAATTGGGGGTTTCCGATGAGGAGATAGAGGCATTTCTTAACAAATACGACAAGTAGGGAGGGCTAACCATGTTTCTATATACCAAAGACGCACCCAAAGGGGATATAAGAAAGGTTTACGGGGAAACTTTGGTGGAACTCGGCAGAAAAGACCCCAAAATATGCGTCGTGGACGGCGACCTCTCCACCTCCACCAAGACCGCTATGTTCGGAAAGGAATTTCCCGAAAGGTTTTTCAACGTCGGTATAGACGAACAAAACCTTATAGGCGTTGCCAGCGGTTTGGCTTACGACAAGGATAGGGTAGTATTCGCATCCTCTTTCGCCATGTTTCTAACCGGCAGACCTTGGGAAATCATAAGGCAGCATATAGGTTACAACGACCTCCCCGTAAAGTTGGTCGCCACCCATGCCGGTATAACCGTGGGACCCGACGGGGCTTCCCACCAAATGAACGAGGATATAGCGATAATGCGCGCCATTCCCAATATGAGGGTGGTCGTTCCCGCCGATATTCACATACTGAAAAAGGTTCTCTACAAAGCTTACGAAACCCCCGGAGCCTTTTACATAAGGCTTACCAGGGAAAAGTTTCCCGTAGTCTATCCCGAAGATGTGGAATTCGAATTGGGTAAGGGTTTTGTTTTGAGAGAGGGAAAAGATGTAACCATAGTAGCCGTGGGACTGATGGTTTCCCACGCGCTGGATGCGGCAACTTTGTTAAAGGAAAAATACGGTATAGAAGCGGAGGTTATAGACCCGGTGAGCGTAAAGCCCATTGACGGGGAACTTATAGCGGAGAGTGCGAGAAAGACCGGGAGGGTTGTTACCATAGAGGAGCACTCGATTATAGGCGGTTTGGGAGATGCGGTTATATCCGAATTGGCGGAGAGGTATCCCGTTCCCGTTAAGAAGATAGGAATTCCCGACACCTACGGCGAGAGCGGAACCGCCGCGGAGCTTCTGCGGAAATTTGAGCTGATGCCCGAACAGCTCGCCGAGAGAATACATAACTGGTTGCGCTCCCTTTGATAAAACTTTTATTTCCCCTATTGCCTTGTTTTAACCTTTTCCCCAAATGGATAGAACCATTGTCAACCTTTACTATTTGGGGACCAAATTAATCACCGTTTTGTATTTCCTACTGGCGTTATTTTTAAAGGACGCATACGGTTTGGAGGGTTACCAACGCTATATACTTGCCGCGTTTATTGCCCTCTATCTGGCAATAAATCTCTTACCCAAAAAGGTGGATTACTTTCGCCTTCGCTTCATGCGATTTTTGGACTACGCATTTGCCCTCTTAGCGGTTTTACTCTCAAAAAGTCTCTACGGTGTAATCCCCGCCGGTTTTATCTTCGGTCTATACTCGGTGGTATATGTCAGGGAACTTTTACTCCTCTTTCTGACGGCGAGCGCCCTGCTCCTGATAAACGGAGGTCTGCTCCACGGGATAGCGATGGAAGACCTACTCCTATCTTTTATTTATCTGCTGGGAATATTGGGGGTATCCACAAAGGTAAATATTCTCGCTATTCTGAAGGAGAGAAAGGCTACCCTACAGCGGTTGAAGGAAAAAATCCGCATGCTTGATGCGGCGAATGCACGCATGGCTAAAAACCTGCAGGACTTCCACGAAATTTTGGAAGTTCTGAATTTCCTCTCCGACAAGAGGTACTTGGAAAACCTCCCCCAACTGCTGGAGGGTCTCCTAAAGGCGGAAAAAGTTCTCCTAAAGAGGAAAAACTCACCCGCCTACATCCTCTCCAAAGAGGGTTTTATAAACATAGCGGTGGGTGACATCCTACTAATGGTGAAACCTAAGGAAAAGTACCTCTTAAAGGATAAGAGGTATAGGGAGAAACTCCTTTTGTTGGCAAAGGTGCTGAGACCCTATATGGAAAGCTTCTTGGCAAACAGGAGATAGGCGGTATGGGCTACCATCGTATCCTCCGGTCTGAACCTTTCGGGATTGGGTTTGTAGTAACGCACCAGGATTTCCATTACCTCTATATCTCCGAAGTGGGGTTTTAAATGTTTTAACAGCTCCTCAACCTGGTTTGCGGTGGGAAGTAGAAAACCCACCGGAGCCGAAGGTTTTAGCACACCGTGAACGGCTTCCACATAGGGATAGGGTTCCCTCACATCCACAAAGGCGGCGTCGAACACTATCCCCCCAACCTCGGAGGGGTCAAAGGGTTTGTTAAACATCACCACATTTTGGGTGAAACCAAACCTCTCCAAG
Source organism: Aquificales bacterium (assembly GCA_027036735.1). Taxonomy (GTDB): domain Bacteria; phylum Aquificota; class Aquificia; order Aquificales; family QOAS01; genus QOAS01. The sequence continues at coordinate 13,383 of JALWDU010000005.1, forward strand.
TTTCTCTTAGCGGTTTTGAAAATCCTCTCCTCCCTCTCAAAGGTGTAGACCCTTCCCTCTCTCCCCACGGAGGAGGAAAACACCATCGTGGCGGCTCCGCTACCGGTGCCGAATTCGAGAAGCTTTTTCCCCTCCGAGAGGTCTAATTTCTTCGCTATATAAAAGGTGTCCTTGGGATAGATAATTTGCGTTTCCCTCCTGATGCCGTAAAGAATAATTTCCTCCAAAGTGGGTTTAAATATCTGCAGTTCCCCCACGGTTATGCCGTAAGGCTTTCCCACGATATCGCGGAATTGTAGCACCCCACCCTTATAGGAAAAGTTTTTATCCACCTCCACCCTCTTGAGGTAACGTTTATCCCTAAACCTTATGAGGACGTAATCCCCTTCTTTTATCGTCTCCATTTGGTGGAAAGCATTTTATTAGCCCTCCAATAGGTTTGGAACAATAATTTAGACCTTCCGATGGAAACCTTTTTCCTAAAACTGCTTTTGGGCGGGTTACTCCTCTCCCTCCTATTGGCGTTTTACTCCTTTGTAGTCTATTTCTTTAGATTGGCTTTTTTGGGGATAGCGGTATCCCACTCCGTTTTGGCGGGTCTGGCTATAGGGGTATTTTTGGGTATAGACCCAACCCTTTCGGCTATGCTCTTTTCCGTCCTCGTGGGTTGGCTCATAGCCCTGTTGAAAAAAAAGGCGGGGCTAACCGAAGACGCTTCCATAGGTATCGTCCTCGCCATATCCATGGCGGCGGGTGTCGTTTTAATCTATCTTTCGGGGTATCAGGGTAACCTCCTGTCTTACCTCTTCGGGTCGATAATGACGATTTCCTCCACCGATGTGGTCTTTCTCTTTCTCCTACTCCTCTTTACGGCTTTCTTCTTTTGGAAAAACCGTTGGAAGGTCTTATACCTCTGCTTCGACGAGGAGACCGCCTACTCCTCCGGAATCAACACATCCCTACTCTACTACACGCTGGTAGCCCTGCTTTCCCTACTGATAACCTACACCACAAAGGTGGTTGGAATAATCCTTACCCACGCGATGCTGGTGCTCCCCGTCGCAACCGCCTACCAACTGGTTTGGCACTACGACCAACTTCTGACCCTTTCGGCGGTATTTTCCCTGATAGCCACCTTCGGCGGTATCGCCTTAGCCTACTTCACCGACCTGCCGGCGGGACCCTCCGTAATACTCCTCGCCGGGGCGCTGTTTTTTACCGCCTACCTTATGGGGAAAATAAAGAAAAGGGTCAAAACCCCTAAAGGTGGCAGATGACCTTTTCCCCCTTTTTAGGGTTAAACCTATCCCTAAAACTCCCCATCGGCAGGAACACCTCCACAAACCCAAAACTCCCGCAGGTGAAATTGGGTCTCTCTCTATCCCCCTCGAGGAATGCCCTCACATACCTCCCTTTGAGGTTTCTAAAGGTGCAATACCTGAACCTACGGCAGGGAATGTTGGTTACGGCATTTCCAAACCTATCGAAGTAGACTATTTCGCCGACCACCCTTTTGGGGAGCCTTTTCAGCTTTGGAAATTCCAACAGACGGCGGTATCCAATCCTTTTTCCTAACTCCTTTAGGGGGATACCCTTGCTTATGTAAGCCCCCGCGGGGGTGAAGATATCCCTACCGTGAAAGGTGTTGTTTACGGCTTTTAACCTGTATTTGGGGTTTGTTAGCTCCACAACCTCAAGGGGTTTTTCTTCATTTAACACCAGGTCGAGGAGTCCGTTCATAGGGGCAACGAAAAAGTAGTTTTCGGTTCTCACCGCTACAGCCTTTCTCTCCGTTCCCACCCCCGGGTCTACAACGGCGACAAAAATAGTCCCCTTCGGGAAATAGCGGTAGTGCGCCTTTAAGATGAGCGCCCCCCCTAAAATATCGAACGGTTCGACCTCGTGGGTTAGGTCGACCAGTTTCAATTCGGGGTTAATGCTCAGAGCCACCCCCTTCATAACGCCGGCAAACCCGTCGGCGGTTCCGAAGTCGGTCAAAAAGACCATAAGAGGTCTCATCACCTATCGATATTGCCACCTTTGGGAGGAAAAAAGGGATTTTCACCCCCGGGGTTATCCGAAAGAAAGGAATACCCTTAAGAGGTTTCGGAAAAATAGAAACTCCCGCAGAGGAAAGGAGAAAAACAAACCTTTAAGGGGTTTCGTTTCCGAAAAACTCTTTAAAGAGTTTCTCCATCAAAGCCATCTGCGCCCAGAGGCGGTTTTCCGCCTGATTGAAAATCTCCTCGGCGTGCTTCTCGAAGACTTCTTCCGTTATCTCCTGCCCCTTCTTGGCGGGGAGGCAGTGGAGAACTTTGACGTTGGGTTCGGCGTGTTTCAGAAGACGCTCGTTTACCTGAAAGGGTTTCAAAAATTGCACCTTCGTGTCGCCGTCGCTGTCCCCCATCGAAACCCAAACGTCGGTATAGACCACCGAGGCGTTTTCGACAGCCTCCACGGGGTCGTTCGTTAAAACTATCTCCCCGCCCGTTTGCTTAGCCAATTCCAAACCGAGTTGGTAGGCTTTTGCATTCGGTTCGTAACCTGCAGGGGTGGCGACGTGGAGCTTCAACCCGAACAAACCGGCACCCACTACTAAGGAGTTCGCAACGTTGTTGCCGTCCCCCACATAGGCGATTTTTATCTCCCTTACACTCTCGCCGAAGTATTCGTAAACGGTTTGAACGTCTGCCAAAATCTGACAGGGATGGGAAAAGTCGGTCAGTGCGTTTATCACCGGCACGCGGGAGTATTTGGCAAACTCCTCCAACCAGGCGTGGGCGTAAGTTCTAACCACAATTCCGTCGAGATAGCGGCTTAAAGTCCTGGCGGTATCCCTGACATCCTCGCCCCGAGAGAGTTGCATTTGGGAGGAAGTCATGTAGACCGCCCTTCCCCCCAATTTGTTTATTCCAACCTCAAAGGAGACGCGGGTTCTCGTGGAGGGTTTGGAAAAAAGTAAACCTATATTTTTACCCTCCAAAATTTGGGATTGAATTAATCCTTTTTTAAACTTTATGGCATTTTCTATAATCTCCCACCCCTCGGAGGGCGTTATATCGGAAAGGCATAAAAAGTCCTTTTTCATAGATGCTCTATTTTAAGTCCCGTCGGGGGGAATAATTTAAAAGACTAATGGCTACACATGTGGAATACGACATAGATAGACTTCTCTACCTCCACCAGATATCGAAAAGAGACCGCGACCGTATAAGGTTTCTAAAGCAATATATGGAACCCTACAAAAGGGATTTCGTCCAATACATAACCCAATCCCTTTACAGGTTCCAGGATTTGAGGGATATCCTTACGGAGGAATTCGTCAACGAATTCAAAAACCTCATGGAGGAGTGGTTCGAAAGGCTTTTCGAGGCGCGTTACGATGTCGCCTATCTCCACTACCTCATGTCGCTGGGGGAAAAATTTGTGGATATAGGCTTTTCTCCCCACCACATAACAGTTTTGATAGACCTCATTAGGAACTACTTCAACACGAAAATAATCGAGCTAATCCGCCGCGCCGAAAGTGAGGAGGAGATAGAGAGACTGCGCGCCGCGCTAAAAAGCTTGAACAAGGTTTTGGATTTAAACCTGGACGTGATTATCTCCCACTACGTGGACGTTGAAACCAAAAGACTCCTATCGCTGGGTCGCTATGGGAAATACATCCTCAAAGTGGCTATGCGCTTCGGTCTCCTCCTCGACACGCTCATCCTCTTTGGTTTAATCCTGCTGTCGCTCTTTATAATTGTCCTGCTGATAAGCGACATCTACCACATCTATGCCAATCACGACATATACCACGGCATAATAGCCTCGCTGGGTGACCTGCTGATACTTTGGACTATCCTCGAACTCTTAAACAGCCAAATTAAGTTTATGCTGGGCGGGGAATTCGCCATATCCTCCTTTGTCAGCGTCGCCCTTGCGGCTACCATTAGGGAAGCGCTTATCGCCTCCCTCGAGCACGGCAAACCTATAGAGTTCAAACTCGCCCTTGCCGTAATTATTTTGGTGCTAGGCGCCGTTTTCGCCGTGGTGAAGTGGTTCGAACTGAAGGAATCCCGCAGGAAGAGCTTTATAAAGGTATAACCCGAAAAGGGAAAAGTGTTCCCTCAATCCCTCACGAGGGAACC
>JALWDU010000006.1 GCA_027036735.1 Aquificales bacterium
TTCAACGTTTTGAAACCCAACGAAATTGTGGAAAAACTGCTCGAGCTGGTCGAAAACTTCCCCAAAGAGGAGCTCTCTAGGGAAGGTCAATCGATGATAGAGTTTAAAGAGAGCGTTGTCCAGAGACTGGTAAACAACAACGTCCACTATATAATCCTGCCGAGCGGGCACAAGCTTTACGCGGTAAACTCGCCGGTATTCCAATCCGATATAGGCAACCGGCTGGCTCAAATCTCCCCCGACGGGGTTGCCTGCGTCTATTCGGTATCCCCCAAAGAGGACGGCGTTTATATCAACTGCTCCATCAGGAGTAACGTCGGAAAGGCTCGGGAGATAGCCCAGGCTAACGGGGGTGGCGGACACGACAACGCCGCCGGGTGTAGGGTTCCCCTTTCGGAGGTAAAATTCGAACCCCTCGAAGGAGAGCAAAAATGACGGTGGAAATCCTTTCGAAGGATGAGATAGAAAAGGTCAGAGCCGCCAATAGGATAGTGGCGGAAGCCCTCGAATACCTCAAGGAGTTCGTAAAACCGGGTGCGACCGCCTGGGATTTGGAGATGGCGGTAAGGGAGTGGCTTAAGAAAAACTACCCAAACGCCCGCGCCGCATTTTACGGATACCGCGGTTTTCCCGCCTATCTATGCGTGTCGGTAAACGAGGAGGTTGTTCACGGCATTCCCCGCAAGGAGAGGGTCTTAAAGGAGGGCGATATCGTCAGTATAGATTTCGGGGTCGAGTATTACGGATACTACGGCGACAGCGCCCGCACCTACAAAGTGGGCGAGGTGGACAAGAATGTGAAACGCCTCTTGGAGGGGACAGAAAAAGCCCTCGAGGAGGCTATAAAACAGCTTTACCCCGGCAACCAACTGGAGAATGTGGCCAAAACGATATACAAAACCCTAAAGAGGTATAGGCTCTACCCGATTTGCAAATACGGGGGACACGGAATAGGTAGGAAACTCCACATGGAGCCCTTTGTGGCCAACTGCCCCGGAGTGGGTCCCAAGATGAAACTAAAGGAAGGTATGGTTCTGGCGGTCGAACCGATGGCGGGGCTCAAAACCGCCAAAACCTTGGAGCTGTCCGACGGTTGGACGGTGATAACGTGGAACAGAACGCCCGCCGCCCACTTCGAACACACCGTGGCTATAACCGAAAACGGTCCCGATATTCTCTCCAAACTCGACTAACTTCCCCTTTTTCCAATTAATGCAATTCCCCAAAGGGTGTGGGGAACCAACAGGAGTAGCCCGTAGAGGGGGTTTAGGGATATTTTTAAAACCAACGTCTGGAACAGCAGAAGGGCTACGTAAAAGGCTAAAAGGGATAGGAAGAACTGCAAGATTTTTTCGACAAACTCCTCCCTCTTGATGGAGGCGAATGTGTAAACCCCTCCCACTACGGGAACCAACAGAGCCATAACCAGAACGAGAAGCCGTTTTATCAGTTCCCACAAGTAGGGGTAGTAATTAATCCCCACCTCCCTCGCAAAGGAGACTAGCCTTAGCAACTCCGAAGTGGAAAAGAAGGCTGGATTTTTCACCTTTAGGAGTTTACTCTCGTAAGGGAACTCCAAACGTAGTTGGGAAAGCGTTTTAACCCCTTCGGGGGTGTAACGTTTGACGTCTCGAGCGAAAACCTTTATTCTTCCCTCCCTTACCTCAAAGGTAGCCCTCGGGATATAGGTTACCCACTCGAGGTGGTAGTTTCGGTCCACCTTAAAGAGGCGACCGTCGAAAGCCTTTTCCGAAGATAGGT
>JALWDU010000007.1 GCA_027036735.1 Aquificales bacterium
CCCGTCGGCGAGGCTACCGATAATAATGGCGCGGTGCGAAATCGATTTATCGGAGGGAACCCTAAGCTCCCCTTCCACTCTCAAAGGCATAGAAAACATTTTTTCCCAATCGGGAGAAGGGACAAAGGGGTTAAAGCCAAAACATATCCTCTCCCTCCGTTTTCGAGGGTTTCAAACCCCTTAGCGATAGCTTAGCCATTCGGTCGGTGTGGTAGGTTGTGGCGGGCAATTTTACCGGCTTAAAGGAGGAGTAATTCAAAAGGGTGAAACTCAAAATGTAGGAGGCGTGTTTTTCCAAAGGTAGTTCTCCTTTTACCAACCTAATCCTTATCGGTTGGTGGGTGGAATTTGGGGGACTGTTGTAGGTTGCAATCAAAACTTCCCTTTCCGATAGAGGGAGGTATAAACCCTTTATTTTTCTCCCAAAAAAGCGGGGATTGTTTCTCTTAATAACCTCTACCAGTTCGAGTTTGTATCCGAAATCCCTCGCGAGTTTTGTAAAAATCTCCGTTTCCCTTCCCCTAAAGAAGCCGTCCCGGTGGATAACTATCCGCTTTCCCTCCCCTATACCGCTTTCCCTAAGCCTTAAAAAGAGCTCGTATATAGCCTTTTGGGTGAACTCCTCCCCGAAGGAGGTGGAGGAAGATAGGGAGTATTTGAGGAAACTGCCGTTGGAGAAAAAGATTTTGGTAAAGGCTCCCTCGTTCACCGAACCGCCCTGCTTTCTACCGACGCGGCTAATATCCAAACCCACAAATACATCGACATCTTCCAAATTTTTTGACAACCTGTAGGGGACATTTCCCGTCTTTCCCATTATCTGTTCGGCTACGTTGTAAACGACGTAATCCAACATTCGGTTTTTCAAAAGTGTATTTTTCAAAACGAATTGGGAGGCTATGCCGTTTTCCAAAAACCTCTTTTTGAGGTAGTCGTAAATCGTTATCTCCTCAAAGAGGTTTTTAACCCCGTATTCGGGTGTAAAGACCAATATTAGGTCGGGATTTCCTCCTAATATCTCCCCGAGTTTGGTCGAAAGTTGCTTTATAACTTCTCCCCTCGTTGCGCCGAAAAACTTAAAGGCTTCCTTTTGGAGGTCAAGTTTAATACCCTTTTCCCTCAAAAAGTTTCCCAAACTTTTAACCAGCTCCCTAACACGGTTTGCGTATGCGGGGTTTCCATCATCGGTGATAAAGACAACCTTTGTCCTCAAAATGGGTTTTTTAACAAAAGGTTTGCACTTAACCAAAAAGGGTAGGAGAGAGGTTTCTATATCCATCTTGAGGTTTTGGCTATCGACTACCTCCCTGTGGTATTTCAAAAAGTTTTTCTCCCCCACCTTTAGGGGTTTCTTCTGTATAGATACTCCGTAAGGTCTTGCAGAAGGTATTAGTTCCCTCAAGAAGTCCGATATAAGTTCAAACCTCCTATTGGGGTCTAGTTTTACGTCCTTTAGCACCTCTGCGGTGTTTTCCCCGAGCCTCTCGAAATCCAAAACCGGCTTTAGGAGGGTTGCGGGGTAGAGGTAACCGTTAGCGAGTTGAACCAAATAGGTTTTAGTCCTCTTTTCCCTATCCTCCAAAAGGGTTTTCCACTCCTTCTTTGTCCTCTCCCTGGCGGATACTTTTAACTTTGCCTCCAACTCCCTTGGGTCTAAATCGGAGGCTTTGAAAATCCTAACGGCGTAAGAGGTTCTATCGAACCCGTAGGGTTTTATCTTGAAATTCTCGTTTACCTCCAATTGGGAGGGGGTTAATATTCCCTCCACCAAGAGGTCTTGGATGGTCTTGTCCGTCGTTAGGCGAAACTTTAAGTCCACCTGCAAGAGGAAATCCCTATCGCCATAGACCTTAACCAGGGGCGTGGGGTATAGGATTACCTCCCCCAGTTGGGTTTTTAATTTCTTCCTTAAGAGATGCCTCCTTTGGAATCTCTCCTTTAACCTCCCCAACCTAATGATGTCCTCGATAACCCACTCGAGCACCTCCCGTCGGGGTTTTGGGGGACTCGTCTCCCCTCTGTAGGTGAGAATAAAAACCTCCTCCTCCCCGAGGTGGATTTCGATTTCATCCTTACTCCTCTTAAAGGTGTAAAAGAGGATTTCCTCCCCCTCGGTGGTGTAGAAGGTCGGAGACCCCAAAAGGGAGGAGAGTCTATACCTCAAGCGGTTTAGAGTTTTCCTCCTCCCCTCGGAGGGTGGGATACCTTTAACCCCGTAGATGTGGAGTCGCAAATTTTTCCAATTAACACCTATAGGAAACAGGTTTGTGGGAAACCGTTCCATAGTCGGTTAAGAAAAATAGTTAACCCTATGGCTGTTTTGAAGGTCAAAAAACTCCGCCCCGATGCGGTTCTGCCGGTTAGAAAGAGAAAGGGAGACGCCGGTTTAGACCTCTACGCGGTCGAGGATGTCGTCCTAAAACCGGGGGAGTGGAAAGCCGTTCCCACCGGGATAGCGGTTGAAATTCCCGAAGGGCATTTCGGTTTGATTAAGGATAGGAGCGGCTTGGCTCTAAAGTACGCCCTCCACTGCCTCGCCGGCGTGGTCGACGAAAACTACAGGGGTGAGATTAAGGTTGTGATGATAAACCTCGGCGGGGAGGAGTTCAAAGTCGAGAAGGGAACCCGCATAGCGCAACTTTTAATAGTTCCCTACCTCTCGGTGGAGGTGGAGGAGGTCGAAGAGCTGTCGGACACCGAAAGGGGGGAGAGGGGTTTCGGCTCGAGCGGTTTGACCTAATCCTTCAGTCCCACGGCGTGTTTTAATTGATTTACCTCCGCCTTTGTCATTTCCCTAATTTTCCCCGGCGGGAGTTTTCCCAGTTTTACGGGTCCTATTTGGGTTCGGTGGAGCTCTTTGACCTTATGTCCGAACTTCGCGAGGAAGCGCTTAACTATATGTTTCCTCCCCTCGTGGAATGTTATCTCCAACCTCGTGTTGTCCCCCTCGTAGCGGATAACCCTAACGTCGTCCGGTTTGGCGAAGCCGTCTTCGAGCTCCGTTCCCTTCTTCATAGCCTTTAGGGTTTTGGGGTGAACCCTCCCCTCTACGAGGGCTATATAAACTTTTGGAAGCTTATACCTCGGGTGGAGTATTCTCTGCGCCAACTCCCCGTCGTTGGTTAGTATCAGAAGCCCCGTCGTGTTGTAATCGAGCCTTCCGACGGGATAGACCCTTTCGGGAATCCTCTTTAGGAACTCGTCGAGGGTCTTCCTACCCCGGGGGTCTTTACCCAATTGAGTTAAAACGCAACAGGGTTTGTTGAAGACGAAATACCTCTTCCTCTGGGGTTTTATCAACTTCCCGTCAACCTCAACCCTATCCCTCTCAGGGTCTATCAGCATGCCGACCTTTGCCGGCTGTCCGTTAACCTTAACCCTTCCCTCCTCTATGAGTTTGTCGGCTTTCCTCCTCGCGCATACCCCAGCGTCGGCTAGGAATTTGTTGAGTCTCACCCGCATAGGGATAGGAATTTAGTTTCCGCAAAGGGGTTTGGTCTCTTCTTTACCCCGAAAGGGAAAGTTTCTTTTTAGACCCCTTAAGGGAGGGAAAGGGAAGGAATTAGCAGCGGCTACCGGTGGGACCGCTACACTCGTGGCAGGGTTCTATGTATTCGATATCGAACATAACCTTAAGACCGAGTTCTTCAAACCAGGGGGTAATGTTTTTGATGTATTTGACCTTAGCCATAAAGTATTTCTCAAAAGCCTCCTTCATCCAGTGAGCCCAGCGCCCTTCTTTCCATATAACCTTTTGACGCGGGGGTAGGACGGGGTCGGTTAGGACGAAAAATCCCTTATCGCCGAAGTCGGCTATACATATCGCCGGAAGCCTGGGCGCGACCCTTTCGGGAATATTCTTTATGTCGTTATAGATGTTGTGGGCTACAGCCACAGCCATACCCTCAATCATCTGACCCGTTTTGGGCGCGCCGGTCGGTATGGGGGTCTGCTGAACGGGAGGGATTGCAACGCATATACCAACCCCGTAGATGTTGGGATAGTCGGGAACGTACATACACCTGTTGGTCTTAACGAAACCTTTGGGGTTGGCGACCTTATCGCCCGCCGATTTTATGACGTCGGGACCCTCGAAGAAGGGCATAAGCATCGTCAGTTTGCTCTCGACCTGCATAGTCTTTATCTCATTCCCGTCGAGGTCGCATAAGGCGAATTCAACGTGGTCTTTTGCCACCTTCTTAACCTTGGCGTTGGCGTAAGCCCATATGGACTTCTCCATGGTGATATCTTCCAAATACCTCTTGGAGGGTCCTATTCCACCCAGACCGGCGTATCCGATGTAGGGTTCGGAGGTCACTATCGTCATGGGTATCTTGTGGCGGATGTGCTCCTTTCGGGCGCGGTAGTCGAGCATAAAGGCAAACTCGTATAGGGGTCCGAAACAGGAAGTCCCCGGTATGGAACCGACCACCACGGGACCGGGATTTTCCAACAGCTTGTGAACCGCCTCCCTGGTTTCGAGGGCGTGGGGGAGATTACATATCGAATAGACCTTCGCCCCTTCCTCAATCTCAATGGTTGGCTCCCAATTTAGGGTGGGACCCGTGGCGAAAACCAAATAGTCGTATTCCAAAACCTCGCCGTTAGCCAATTTAACCCTTTGGGCGTCGGGGTCAACCTCCTCCGCCTTGGAGGGTATAAAATGTATATCCCTCTTGGGGAGTATTTTCGAAAGGTTTGCCCTTATGGAGTTGGGATTTTTATCCAAAACCGCAACGTGGGGAAGGGAGGGGGTAAATACGAAATCCTCCCTATCGGAGACGAGAACTATATCCAACTCCTTCATGAGGTCGCGGAGTGCGTAAGCCGTTGCCAGTCCTCCGACACCGCCACCGATAACAACAACCCGTTTTCTGGACATTGCAAGAAGCCTCCCTTTAGAGAATTCGAAAATTGTTATTTGCAGATACTATTGTGGAAGCGTTCGCTGTTTACTTTCCCGATAGGGAGATGTCAACTAAATAAACGCAAACTTAACGGAAATGTGAAAAAAGGCAAAAAATACCCGTTTAGGTTTACAAAATACCCCTACTTTTGAGGTAAACGACCCCTATAAAGGAAACCCCTAAGAGGAACGCAAATATCTTTTCCCCCACACCGCCGGTTTTCATAAGGGGGATTTTCAACCTCGGATAGTAGGAAGCCCCTACGGGTATCCCAAGGGGGGTTAGGGCGTCGAGCACCAGGTGGGAGAGGTAGCCGACCCAAAAGCCGTATAGAAACTGCCAGTAAAAGTGGTATTGGGGTAGATACCTCTCGAGGGAAACCCAAATCAAAAACAATCCCAACAGCAGGAGCGGGTGGTGGGTTATCCCCCTATGGGTGTTCCAGAGGGATTTCTTC
>JALWDU010000008.1 GCA_027036735.1 Aquificales bacterium
ATATAACCGCACCTCTGGCTATAAAGGTCTTGGAGGAACACGGAATAGACAAGGTTTTCGACCCCGAGAAGATAGCCCTCGTTATGGACCACTTTACCCCTCCCAAGGATATAAAGAGTGCAACCCAGGTTAAGTATGTCAGGGAATTTGCCAGAAAGCACGGGATAAAACACTACTACGAGGGCGGGGAAGTTGGCATAGAGCACACCCTATTGCCCGAAAAGGGTCTCGTCAGACCCGGAATGTTGGTTGTAGGCGCCGACTCCCACACCTGCACCTACGGCGCTTTGGGCGCATTCTCCACCGGTATGGGTTCGACCGATATAGCCTTTGCGATGGCTACCGGTGAGGTTTGGCTCAAGGTTCCCGAGACCATGAAATTCATTTACAGGGGTAAACTCAAAAAGTGGGTAACCTCCAAAGACCTAATCCTATACACCATCGGACAAATCGGCGTCGACGGTGCGCTCTACAGAGTTATGGAGTTCGACGGGGAGGTTATAAGAAACCTATCGGTCGAGTCCCGTCTGACTATGGCAAATATGGCAATTGAGGCGGGCGGTAAGGCGGGTATTATCGCCCCCGACGAGAAAACCGTCCAATACGTTAAGGAGAGAACCGACGCTCCCTTCGAACTGTACCACTCCGACCCCGATGCCGAGTATCACTCCGTTTACGAGTGGGATGTGAGCGACCTCGACCCCGTGGTGGCGCATCCCTTCTCGCCCGATAACGTAAAGAGCGTTTGGGAGAGCACCAACATAACGATAGACCAGGTCTTTATAGGCTCCTGCACCAACGGAAAGTATGAAGACCTAAAGATAGCGGCGGAAATCCTCAAGGGTAAAAAGGTTCACCCCTACGTGAGGTGTATAGTTATCCCCGCAACCCCCGGCGTATACAAGCGCGCCCTTGAGGACGGAATAATAGAAACCCTGCTAGACGCGGGTTGCGTAATAGGTCCCTGCACCTGCGGTCCCTGCCTCGGCGGACACATGGGTATTCTGGGACCCGGTGAGAGGGCGGTTTCCACCTCTAACAGGAACTTCCCGGGAAGGATGGGTCACGTTACCGCAGAGGTCTACCTCGCATCTCCCGCCGTAGCCGCCGCCTCCGCGGTGTTGGGTAGAATAGCCCACCCCGAAGAGGTGGTAGGAAAAGAGGAACCCGTAGGGGTTTAAATTCCTTCCTATTTCCTCCTTTTGTAGCTTTCCGGCAATTCCCTCGGTTCGGGACCCAGATATTCGACCTCCTTTTCCTCGTCGAGGCGCTTGGAAAAGGGTTTTTCCATCGTGAGTTCCTCGTAAACGTGAGCCACCAAACCGGGAATTCGACCGATAATAAAGAACCCCTTTCCGAGTCTCCAATCGAAACCCATCTCCGAGGTTATAGCCGCTATTGCGCCATCGACATTTAAAACGAGCCTTTTGCCCTTGACCTTCTCTATAGCCTTTTCGACCTCGAGGGCAAATTCGCAGTATTTACCGAAAAATCCGAGCTCCTTGGCTATTTCGAAAAGCTTTTTGGTTCGGGGGTCGAAATCTTTGTAAAACCTATGCCCGTAACCGGGAATTCTCCTTCCGGCGGAAAGGTATTCCTCAACCACCTTTAGGGGGTCTTTTTCCACATTCTCCTGGAGGAATTTCATAGCCCCTTCGAGGGCGCCGCCGTGAGCCTCTCCGAACGCCAGCACACCCGCGCCGACTCCGACATTCATTGGGTTTCCGCCGCTTATTACCGCCCTCGCCGCTATGACCGAGGGTGGGGCTATCGAGTGTTCGACAACCGATACAAATATAGCGTCGAGCATTTTAGCCTCTTTTTCCGTGGGGAGTTCCCCCTTCAGGACGAGGTATATCGCCTCGGTAAAGGTCAGGTTTCCGACCAGTTCCTCCAATCTGTAACCCCTAACGTAGGGTTCGTGTCCCTTGTGGAAACTTATGGCGGTTCTCCACTTTTTTCTCTCCATTAAGGGGAATTCTATTTTCGGTTTGGAAACCCTCTTAGGGGTCTGCGAAACTACCCAGACCTATTGGAGGTATTGAGTTTTTCCCGATAAAAGGACAGATTTCCCCCGAAGGGGGGACATAATTTAAAAGACGTAAAAGCGTATGAGGGCGATACTCGTAGGTGTTTGGAAGAAAGGGGAAACCAAGGGAGAGGTCTATCAGTCGATTAACGAGCTCGGCGGTCTTGTCGAAGCCGTCGGCGGTAAGGTGTTGGGAAAACTCGTCCAAAAGAGGGAGATACCCGACCCCTCCACCTATATAGGGAAGGGAAGGGTTGAGGATTTGAACCTCCTCGTGCAGGGAACCAAAGCCGACGCCGTTGTGTTCGACGACCCCCTTACCCCATCCCAGGTTAAAGAATTGGAAAAGAGACTCCGCGCAAAGGTTTTGGACAGGACAGACCTCGTTTTGGAGATTTTTACCCGAAGGGCTAGGACTAAAGAGGCAAAACTTCAGGTTGAACTGGCAAAACTTCAGCACGAGCTTCCTCGCCTCTACGGAAAGGGTAAGGCTCTGTCGAGGCAGGCGGGGGGTATCGGCGGAAGGGGTCCCGGTGAACAGGAGGCGGAGATAAGGAGGCGAATTCTGAAAAAGCGGATTCACAAGATAAAACAGGAGCTGGAGGAAGTCAAAAAGCGCCGCAGGGAGCAGAGGAAGAGACGGATAAAGGAGGTCTCCAAAGAGGGTGACTTCGTAAGGGTTGCAATAGTCGGATATACCAACGTCGGGAAATCGACTTTGATGAAAGCCCTAACGGGTAGGGATGTGTTTAAAAAGGATATGCTCTTTGCGACGCTCGACACCACCACCTCTTCGAGGTATGTATATCCCGATCTGAAGGTGCTCTTTACCGACACCGTGGGATTTATAAACAAACTCCCGACCGAACTTATAGAGGCTTTTAAGGCTACCCTCGAGGAGATAGAGGAGGCGGACATAATCCTCCACGTGGTCGATGCCTCCGACCCCAAATGGCTCGAGAAGATAGAGACCGTTAACGGGATACTCAAAAAGCTAAACCTCGAAGGGGTAAAGCAGATTTTGGTCTTCAACAAGGTGGACAGATTGGTATCCTCACCCGAGGAGGTTCAATATTTAGACCACTCAATGTTGGTTTCCGATATACCCAACATCTACGTTTCGGCGGAAAAGAAGTGGAACATAAACGGGCTTTTAAACATGATTTACCGAACCGTAAAGGGTGAAAATGCCTTTCAATCCTTTCCCTCCTGATTGTCCTCTTCGAGTTTCTTAACAGCCCTATTCATCTCCTGATAGGCGTTTTTAAAACCGGCTACCACTCCAAGTAAAAACCCCACTATCAAACCCCACGGTTCGGTTTTGAAAAAGAGGTCGAATAGATACCCCAAAAGGAGTCCCGCAATAATCCCACCCACTATGTGGGTTCCAACCATAAAGGCGGAACCTTCGCGGGAGACAAACTTTAGGGAAAAGCGGAACTTAGCCATTAACCTTAATACTCTATGGTTTTCGGCTTCTTTCGGCGTAAAAAGGATAAGGATAAAAAAACCGGGGAACTAAAGGCGGGAGAACTTAGAAAACTACTAAAGGAGGGTAAATACAAGGAAGTTGCAGACCTACTGAAGGATAGGTATAGGGAAAACAACGAACTTACGCAGATATACTTCGAAGCCCTCGTAAACCTCGGAAGGAGAGAAGAGGCAAAAAGGCTCCTCGAAGAGGTGGGAAGGGAAAACCTCCCACCTTCGTCGGTTTTAAAGTTGATGGAGGAAGTCCCCAAAAAGGAAAGTCTCTTTCAAAAGTTCAAAAGGGGGTTGAAAAAGACCCGCGAACTTATAGGGTTGAGTAATTTCTTTTCGACCCACAAGAGGTTGGACGAAGAATTCTTCGAGGAATTGGAGGAGCTTTTAATAAAACTCGACGTGGGTATAGATACAGCCGTCGAACTGGTCGAGGAGATAAGGGAAAAGAGAAACCAATTTAAGGATATAAATGAAGTTAAAGAATACCTAAAGAGGCGCTTTAAGGAAATCCTTTCCAAGTGTAGGGGTGAATTTAAACTCACCAAAAAACCTTCGGTGGTTCTCTTTGTCGGTGTGAACGGGAGCGGTAAGACCACCACCGTCGGAAAGCTGGCTTACAAGCTTGTAAGGGAGGGAAAAAGGGTTTTAATCGTGGCGGCGGATACCTTCCGTGCGGCGGCTACCGAACAGCTCAAAACTTGGGCTGAAAGGTCGGGTGCCGACTTCGTCGGGGATAAAGAGGGGGCAGACCCCGGAGCCGTTCTCTACAGGGGACTGCAGAAAGCCTTCGGTGAAAATTACGACGTCGTTTTGGTCGATACCGCCGGACGCCTCCACACGAAGGAACACCTCCTCAGAGAAATGCAAAAACTGGTAAAGGTGGTTAAGAAGTTCGACCCCGACCAGCCGGAGGAAGTCCTTTTGGTTCTCGACGCCACGATAGGACAGAACTCGATAAATCAGGCTAAGTTATTCGCCTCCGCAATAGATGTCACCGGTATAGTTTTGACGAAGTTGGACGGAACCGCAAAAGGTGGTGCGGTAATAGCCATTTGCAAACAGCTCGGTATACCGGTAAAGTTCATCGGGGTAGGTGAGGGAATAGATGACCTCGAACCCTTTGACCCGGACAAATTTGTCGATGCGATGTTTGAATAAAAACTTCTTCTTTTTTCAAATTGCCCTTTAAAGCATTTTGGGGTTTAGATTTTCCACTCCACGGAAGAAAATGCTGATAGAGACCTTTAAGGGGTTTTCATTAGGTTTAACACCTTAAATGGACTCGTAAGGCAGAACCTTTTCTTTGAGGGAAATTTAAAAATCGATTAGCTGAGGAAATTTAAAACTCGATTAGCCCAGTGGAGGCGGCGGGAATCGAACCCGCGTCCGGAGACGCCGGACCTCCGAGGCTCTACAGGCTTAGCCGGTGTTTTGTACCGCCTTGCGGGCGTCCACCGGCAAACTCCCGCAAGGGGTCCCGCCTGCGTTGTCGGCTTCACCCCCGGCGGGCGAGGGGCGAAGCCCCAGCGCCCAGGTTTGACGCCCTTAGGAAGCCGGGCGCAAGCTTCCTAAGGACGGGCTGCCGTTAATTAGGCAGCCATTGCGAGTTCAGCTTCGGGAGCTGTTGCTCTCGGCTGTTACGGGTGCCACCCGGCCTGCTCCTCGGGGTCCGACCTGTCCCCGTCGAAACCATGTCGCCCCCTACCGGGCTTCAAGGAACCTTCCGATTTCAATAGAAAAAATTAAACCCCCGAAGGGGCTTTGTTCTGACAAATGTCAAAAATTTTTAGGCTGCGAGCGCCTCTTTAGCCTTTTCGACCA
>JALWDU010000009.1 GCA_027036735.1 Aquificales bacterium
GAGAAATGCCCCGTCGTCGACACCTGGTGGCAGACCGAAACCGGTATGCACATGATACTGACCTTCCCCCATATGAAGGCAAAGCCCGGCTACGCCGGGAAACCCTTTTTCACCGTAGAGGTCGACGTGGTGGATAAAGACGGTAAGCCCCTACCGCCCAACCACGTAGGCTTGCTGGTTATAAAGACTCCCTGGCCTGCCATGCTCCGCACCGTCTGGAAAAACCCCGAGCGTTACGAAAAGTATTGGAACATAGTCCCCGGCTACTACTGCCCCGAAGACCTCGCCACCAAGGACGAAGAGGGCTACATCATGATTTTGGGGCGTGCCGACGACGTTCTCAACGTTGCCGGACACAGGATTGGAACGGCGGAGGTCGAAAGCGCCCTCGTGGAGCACCCCGCGGTCGCCGAGGCGGCGGTCATCGGCAAACCGGACGAGATAAAGGGACAGAGAATAAAAGCCTTTGTGGTTCTGAAATTGGGGGTGGAACCTTCGGAGGAACTGAAAAAATCGATACGACAAAAGGTGAGGGAAATACTCGGCGCCATAGCCGTGCCGGAGGAGATAGAGTTCGTCGAAAAACTCCCCAAAACCCGAAGCGGAAAGATAATGAGACGCCTCCTAAGGGCGAAGGAATTGGGTCTGGAAGTGGGAGACCTCTCGACGTTGGAGGACTAAAACCTTTCCCCCTTTTGGTTTTTCCCCTTTCAACCCACCCTTTGGGGGGTCGAAAAAAATTCCAACCTTTAGAGGGTCAAATCTTCAAAAAGACCTTTTGGGGGATTGAAATCTTTAAGATATTTTAAGCCACTTTGTGGGACTTTTATTGAATATTCCCAAACCGATATAGAAGCGTTTCTTAGGCACTTCGAAGGTAATTTTTCTAAGGTAGTTCCCTTATAAGGGATTGTTTTTAGAAATTTAGCCTTTGTAGGGTGGAAAAACCGCTTTAATTTCTCCAAGTGGAAGTAAAAAATTGTTGATAAACCTTTGCAGGGGTGTAAAAACAACGAGAAATTCCGTTAAGAGGAGGTTAAAAGCTGTCTAATCCTTTTAGAGATAATAACCACCTTGAAAATTCGCTTTGCGGAAAAAGATGAAGTTTAATCCCTTTTAGGGACATAAAAACCTGGAAAAGAGGAAAAAGGCTCCCTCCGACTGCTTCTGTTTCAATCCCTTATAAGGACATAACAACAGTGCATTCCTGACTTCTATTCCGCTACTTTTATGCCGTTTCAATCCCTTATAGGAACATAAAAACTACAACTGTGCGGAAAGCATAATCCCTATGAAGGACAGCTTCAATCCCTTCTAGGGACATAACAACCACACAATAAATTTTTAAACCCTCAATTAGCGAACCGTTTCAATCCCTTCTAGGGACATAACAACACTAGCAGAGGAGATAGTAAATGAGGGGGGAGGGGAGTTTCAATCCCTTCTAGGGACATAACAACATTTTTCTTAAAACTTGAGAATACTCCGCGGTGGGCGTTTCAATCCCTTCTAGGGACATAACAACGAGATTTTATTAGTGGAAAGGTTTTCCATTCTGATTGTTTCAATCCCTTCTAGGGACATAACAACTTGTTTGGGTGGGGATATACAGATAAACCTTTTGTAGTTTCAATCCCTTATAGGAACATAACAACTGTTCGGGTATACAGGCAATACCCCCATATACGAGAGTTTCAATCCCTTCTAGGGACATAACAAC
>JALWDU010000010.1 GCA_027036735.1 Aquificales bacterium
TCCCCAAACCCCCCCGCCCGAGGGTGAGGAAAAGGATAACCCTCCAAGAGATAGAGAGGGAATTCGAGGAAACCGCGGTGGAGGAGATTGTCGAAACCGCCAAAAGGAGGGTATCGAAGAGAAAAACCACCTCCAAGAGGAAGATAAAAAAGGAAACCCCTCCCTTGGAACCGCCTCTACATAAGGCAAAACTCGAAGAGGTTCTCGAATACCTCCTAAACCTCTTGGAGGAACTGGAGGAGGAAAAGAGGTTTCCCTTCAGCGGTTTTGCAACGAAAAACGACTACGTCGCCAAACTTTGGGGTCTTTTGAACCTGACCCACGAGGGGAAACTGGAAATGGAACAGGAAACCCCCTTTGGGGAGATATTCTTTTGGAAACCCAAAGGGGAAAAGTAAGAAATTACTCCCATTCAATCGTTCCGGGCGGTTTGGAGGTTATGTCGTAAACCACCCTGTTTATTCCCCTGACCTCGTTGATTATTCGGCGCATCACGTGGTCGAGGAAGTCGTAGGGGAGCCTGCTCCAGTCGGCGGTCATTCCGTCGGCGCTGTCGACAGCCCTGAGGGCGACCACCCTCTCGTAAGTCCTAACGTCCCCCATAACGCCGACCGTTTTGACCGGGAGCAACACGGCGAAAGCCTGCCATACCTTGTCGTAAAGACCCCACTTTTTGAGTTCCTCTATAAATATCTTGTCCGCCTTTCGGAGGAGGTCTAAATCCTCCCTCGTAACGGGTCCCAATATCCTTATAGCCAAACCGGGACCGGGGAAGGGATGTCTTCCCAATATCTCTTGAGGGATTCCCAAAAGTCTACCCAATCGGCGGACTTCGTCTTTAAACAAATCCCTTAGGGGTTCCAGAAGCTTTAGGTTCATCCTCTCGGGAAGTCCCCCCACGTTGTGGTGGCTCTTTATCTTAGCCGCCCCCTTTACCCCCGCACTCTCTATCACATCGGGATAGAGCGTTCCCTGAAGGAGAAATTCCACATCGGGGTATTTCTTAGCCTCCCTCTCGAAAACCTCTATAAAGGTGTGTCCGATAATCTTCCTCTTCTCCTCGGGGTCTTCGACACCTTCCAACCTTTTTAGGAAGATTTCCGAAGCGTCAATTACCCTAAGGGGGAGACCCAAACCTTTTAGAGCCCTCTCGACCTCCTCCCTCTCTCCCTCGCGCAGAAGTCCGTGGTCGATAAATATCGGAATAAGCTGGTCGCCTATAGCCCTGTAGGTCAAAACGGCGGCGACGGTCGAATCCACCCCGCCCGATAGGGCGGCTATAACCTTTTTATCCCCAACGGTTTCGCGAATTTTCCTGACTTGCTCCTCGATGAAGTTTTCCATAAACCAGTTTTTTTGGGCTTGCGCTATTTCGAAAACGAAGTTGGCGATGATATCGGTGCCGTGTTGGGTGTGGGTCACCTCGGGGTGGAATTGGACGCCGTAGTAATCCCTGCCGAGGTCGGCAACGGCGGCGTAAGGCGCGTTGTCGGAGACGGCGAGCACCTCAAACCCTTCGGGAAGCTTTGTCACCTTATCGGCGTGGGACATCCAAACCTGAAACTCCTTAGGGAGACCCTTGAAGAGTTTATCCTCCTTTAGGACTCTTAAGGTCGCCCTCCCGTATTCGTGCTTTTCGGCGGGTGCGACCTCACCACCCAGCTGGTGAGCCAAGACCTGCAACCCGTAGCATATCCCCAAAATGGGAAGCCCCGTTTCGTAGATTTTGGGGTCGGGAAGGGGTGCGTCCTCGGCGTAAACCGACGCGGGTCCCCCGGAGAATATTATCCCCTTGGGTTTCCTCTTTAAAATCTCCTCAACCGGTATATCCCACGGGAGAATTTCGCTGTAAACGTTTAGCTCCCGCACCCGGCGGGCTATGAGTTGGACATATTGGGAGCCGAAGTTTAGGACAACGATACCGCCCTCTTTCATACCAAACTATTGTCCTCGGTTTTCTTTCCCCGAATAATAACCCATTTATGGAAATTAACGAAAAGACCCGCGTTTGGGAACTAATAGAGAGTTGTCCCGAAATGGAAAAATTTTTCGCCGATAGGAACATGTATTGCCGAACCTGTAAGGGAAGGGTAAACTGCACCCTCCGAAAGGTTGCCTACTATTACGGTCTCCTACCGGTGGAAAGGTGGGTTGAGGAAGTCCAAAGGGCGTATAAGAGACTTTGCACCAAACCGAAATTGGTTAAGAAACCCTAACTTCCAAAGGGGGGTAAAACTCCTTTGCAACCCCTCCCTTCAGTATAACCTCTCTAACCATATGGTTTAGGGTGTGGTTCCCTCCGGAGGAGTAAATCTCTCCCCAAATCCTTCCCCCCACAAGGGCTATGTCGCCTATTAGGTCTAACAGCTTGTGGTTGACCGGTTCGTCGCCGTAAACGAGGTAGCAGAGATTTTCGTCCAACGGGAGGGTGTTAATCGGATTCCCACCCCTTCCGAGGTTCAAAAGCCACAGCAGGGGCACATCCTCTATGTAGCAGAAAGTTCTAGCCCCCACCAGGGCTTCCCAAGCCTCCCCCTTGTAAACCGCCTTTCTCCTTCCGAGGTGGTCGAAAACGTCCTCGTAAACGAGGCGCTCGCCGTCGTAAACCTTCAAACGGGCAAATATTCCGTTGGGTCTCACCTCTTCGGGTCTAACTATTTTGAAATACCTCTGCGGGTGGTCGAGCTCCTCTATACCGACATCCCTTATTAGGTCGAAGAATACCTTCGCACTCCCGTCGGCTATAGGTATTTCCAGTCCTTCAACCTCGACAACGGCGCTGTCTATACCGAGCAGGTAGAAAGCCGCCATCAGGTGTTCCACGGTTCTGACGCATTTTCCGTCGCTGCAGAGGTCGGTGGAGGCGACGGTGTTGACCACATATTGGTGGAGGGCTGGTATCTTTACCCCATTTTTGTAAAAGTAGATACCCCGCTTCGCGGAGGGATGTATCGTTATGCGGGAAACCTCTCCGGTGTGTATGCCGACACCTTTAAGGGTGACGCTATCCTTTAAGGTTCTTCCCCTCAAGAACTTCATTTAGAGCCTCCGCCAATTCCTCCACCAATACCGCCATATCGGGCTTGGAGGGTATAAAGGAAACCTCAAATCCCCTTTCCCTTACCGCCACGGCGGTCGTTTCGCCTATCGGGACTATTATCTTTTTTTTCAAAATCTCCGCCCGATTTTGCAAATTTTCCAAAAGGGCTTTAAACGCCGAAGGACTGGCAAATATTAAAATGTCGCTTCTCCCAACCTTTTCTTCCACAACCCCTATTGGGTATTTTCGGAAAACCGTCCTATATACGGGTAGGATATCGACCTCAAAACCATAATCCCTAAGGTGGTAAATAGTTTTCGTGTGAACCTCCGCGGTTGGAACGAGGATTTTCCCCTTTGGGAGTTTCCCATTTTTTGCCAACTCCAAAAGGTGTTTGGAGGAACCGTTTAAAACCAAATGGGGTTCAACACCGAAGTCCCTCAAACTTTCGGCGGTTTTGCCGCCAACCGCTATCACCTTGAGGTGGGGGGGAATTTTTCCGACCTTTTGGAGGAAATACCTAACCCCCCTTTTGCTCCCAAAGTAGAGGTAGTCGTAATCGTTTAGCCGCGGAGGGTCGAAAGGTATTTCCTCGAAACCTATAAGGGGCAAAGTTTCGACCTCAAACCCCTTTTGGTGGAAGAGTTTTTTATCCCTCTCCGCCTCCTCCTCGGGACGGGTGAGGAGAACCCGAACCATTTAAAGGGGCTAATTTAAACCATCTCCCGCCTTGCGGCGGGCTTTTAATTTTCTACCTTTGACTATGTCGGTAAATAAAGAGGTTGAATTCGCATTGGGAGGAGGACTATCGAGATATCCCGAAACCTTCGATGTGGCGGTTATAGGTGCGGGGCACGCCGGTATAGAGGCGGCGCTTATAGCCGCCCGAATGGGTGCGAAGGTTGTCGTCTTTACGATAAACGCCGACTTTATCGGTCAGATGCCCTGCAATCCCTCCATAGGCGGGGTGGCAAAGGGAATAGTGGTCAGGGAGATAGACGCCCTCGGCGGGGAGATGGCAAAGGCTATAGACACAACCGGGATACAGTTCAAAATGCTAAACACCAAAAAGGGTAAGGCGGTATGGTCTCCCAGAGCCCAGGCGGATAAAAAGCTCTACCGCTCCTATATGAAAAGGGTTTTGGAATACCAGGACAACCTTTGGATACACCAGGACGAGGTTGTCGATATAGTTATCAACGACAAAAACGAGGTTGTTGCGGTAAAGACCCGTTTGGGTTTGGAAATTCCCACCAAAACCGTGGTGGTCGCAACGGGAACCTTCCTAAACGGGAAAATCTACATAGGCGACAAGGTTATGCCGGCGGGGCGTATGTGGGAGCCTCCCGCCAATGGGTTAGAGGAGTTTTACAAGAGAATGGGCTTTCCCCTCGTTAGGTTCAAAACGGGAACCCCCGCAAGGCTCGACAAGAGGACGATAGACTTCTCCTTTTTGGAAATAGCACCGGGTGACGACCCCCCTCCGAAGTTTAGCTTTTGGACCGAACCCAAGGGGAGCTATTGGTTTCCCAAAGGTAAAAAGCAGATGCCCTGCTGGATAACCTACACGACACCCAAAACCCACGAGATTATTAGGAAAAACCTCCACCGAACGGCTCTATACGGCGGTCTAATCCAAGGTGTGGGACCCCGATATTGCCCCTCCATAGAGGACAAAATCGTCAAATTCCCCGACAAGGAGAGACACCAAGTCTTTTTGGAACCCGAAGGGTGGGACACGATTGAGATATACCCCAACGGGCTTTCGACCTCCCTCCCCGAAGAGGTTCAATGGGAGATGTACCGCTCCATTCCCGGTTTGGAGAATGTCAGGCTCATAAGACCCGCATACGCTATTGAATACGACATAGTCGACCCGAGGGAGCTCTATCCCACTTTGGAAACCAAGAGGGTTAGAGGACTCTTTCACGCCGGAAACTTCAACGGAACGACCGGCTACGAGGAGGCGGCGGGGCAGGGAATACTGGCGGGTATAAACGCCGCGCTTAGGGCTTTCGGAAAGGAGCCGATAGTGTTGAGGCGGGACGAGAGCTACATAGGTGTTATGGTCGACGACCTAACCACCAAAGGTGTAACCGAACCTTACAGGCTCTTTACCTCCCGCGCCGAGTGGAGGCTTCACTTAAGGCAGG
>JALWDU010000011.1 GCA_027036735.1 Aquificales bacterium
CCCCGCCGAAGAAGAGCCTTTTGAGGAGCAAACCCGCTATGTTTAGACGGCTTCGGGTATCGGACACCTCCGAGAGGTCGAAAATCTCAACCCTACCCCCAAAGGGTTTGAAGATTAGCTTGGAAACCTCTTTCTGGTTTTTGAGAACCTCCTTCCCGAAGAGGAGTCTTATCTCTTCGACCAACGCACCCAGTTCGTTCGATAGGTCGGGAAATTCCCTTTGGAGTTCCTCGAGAAATCCCCCCAAAGAGAGGTTGGAAAAGCCCAATCCCCCCAACAGGGGTTTCAAAAAGGAGGCAATTCTATCCCTCAAGAGGCGGACTTCCGACGAATTTCCCTTTAGGAGGTGGGAAAAGCCCAAAGCCTCCAAAAGTTCGACGAAATCCTCCAACGAAAGGGGAAAGAGGGTTTTAGGAAACCTCCTGACGGAAACCAGACCTTTAAACCTATCCCCCAAAAGGTCTTTTAAAGCCCTTTCATACTCCCCTTGGGGGTCGAGAATGAAGAACCTAACCCCGCAGTCGGAGGTTGCACCCCTCGAGACCACCCGTTGGGTTAGGTAGCTCTTTCCGCTCCCCGTAATGCCGAAGACCGCCGCGTGCCTGCTCCAAACCTGCGCCAGCTCGAGAAAGGCGTCAAACCCTTTCCCCTTCCCCACGTAGATGGGGCAAACCATAGGCGCGCCGAAGGGTGTCGTTTGGGCAAGCCTATCGAGGAGTTCCTTTTCCACCTTAAAGAGTAGCCCGCCGCGAAGCGGCGGGGTTTCCAATCTCTTTAAAGTCTTCCCGTCCCAGACCCCCGCGACCGACAGCTCCGCCTTCCATAGGGCGCCGCCTTCGAGTAGGAGGGCGTGGAGAAAAGCCTTTTTCCAACCTTGGGAGCTTTCGACGAATAACCCCTTTGGGAGCTCGGAAGTAGAACCTCCCAAGGTTTTGGAAACCCTCTTCAATCCCTCCACGCGGAGGATAACGCTTCCCCCTTCCGAGGGTAGGAGGAGAAATTCGCCCACTTCGACGGGTTCCAAAATGAGAGCCTCTCCCCCGATGGGTGACAGTTCCCCCAAAATAGACCCCACGAGGGTGTTATCTACCCTTACAGCCCCACCCTTTAGGGTTTCGAAATATTCTTCCAGCTCCCCTATTAGGTTTCTGTCGGTTGTTTTCACCACCGCCTCGCTGTTTCCCTCGCCAAAGCGGTTGAGACCCCTATCGGTGAGGTTTGCCGAACCGACGAAAGCCAACCTTCGGTCTACGATGACAAACTTCGCGTGGAGGGTGGGGTGAAGAAAAATTTCCCCCTTGCGGGTCTCGACCTCCTTAAACGCCTCGGGTGGTGTGATTTTTAGGTCTTCAACCTCCCCCGCGCGGAGGATTAGGGAAATTTCCACCCCTTGGGGAATCGATTTCAAAAGCTCCGCAAAGAGGCTTCCCCCCACCCAAGGGGAGACGATTTTTATCCCTTTCCGCGCGGAGGAAAAGGCTTTTCTAAGCTCCTCAAAGAGGTTTTGGGAGGGGATAAAGTCCATTTAAGGGTTATTTTGGGTTAATCCTTCTCTATTAGGAACCAGTGGACGCCATCCTCCCAGTAGTCCTTTAACACCTTAAAGCCGAGCCTCTCGAAGGCTTTGAGTGCGCCCTCGTGGGTGTCAGCCCGTATCGGCTTGCCGGCGAGCCTTTCGAGCTCCTCTATTAGCCTCCTGGCGACACCCCTTCGGCGGTATTCCGGTTTCACGTAGATGTCGTAAAGGTAGGTGTGGTTTCTCTTCCTGCGGGCGTAGAGGAAGCCTATCGGCTCGCCCTTTTCGTTCTTGGCGACCAGCAGGTAGGAGTTGGGGCGGGCTCTGTAGTGCTTGTAGTAGTTGATTGCGTCGTAGCGCTCCTCGTAAATCTTTAGCCCCCTTTCGGCATCGCCGTAAATGGCTTCGAGCATACCCCTTAGCATCGGGAAAAAGCTCTCAAAATCTTCCATTTTTTCCCAACGCTCGACGGTTATGTCTGGTTTCGCCTTTACCTCCATAGGTGGGGAAATTTATAAATCCCTCTAATGGTTAAGCATTTTCGAGGAACCAAAAGGGGAAAAGAGAACTTCAATCTATGGTGGTATTCCAATACTTTTTCATAACCGGCAGGGTTTCGGCTATGAATTCGACCAAAAAGGGGAAATCCTTTAGATAGATTTGGGTAGCGCTGTCGCTTTTGGCTTTAGGTGGGTTGGGGTGGACTTCCATAAATACCCCATCGACACCCACGCCGATAGCGGCTCTTAGTAATGGAAAGATAAACTCCCTCATTCCACCCGAGCGACCACCCGCACCGCCGGGCATCTGCACCGAGTGGGTGGCGTCGTATATCACCTTTGCATACTCACCCATTATGGGTAGGCTTCTAAAATCCACCACGAGGTTGTTGTATCCGAAGGTCGTTCCCCTTTCGGTTAGATAAATCTCTTTTGCACCCCCGTAGGTGAGCTTTTCGACGATGTATTTGGTATCCCAAGGTGCGAGGAACTGACCCTTTTTGACGTTTACCGCCCTACCGCTTTTTGCCGCCGCCAGAAGCAGGTCGGTTTGACGGCAGAGGAAGGCGGGGATTTGGACTATATCGACCACCTCGGCGACCGGTTCGACCTGCCAGGTTTCGTGAACGTCGGTTGTGGTTTTCAGGTTGTATTTCTCCTTAATGGTCTCCAAAATTTCCAAACCCCTTTCGAGTCCGACACCCCTAAAGGAGTGAACCGATGTGCGGTTTGCCTTATCGAAAGACCCCTTAAAGATAAATTCAAATTGGGGATACTCCTTTTGGAGTTCCGATATTTTTTCCGCTACCTCGAGGGGTATCTCTTCGTTTTCCAACGCACAGGGTCCCGCAATTATCAAAAATTTCCCCATAGGGGTCTATTTTGGAATTTTTAGACCTCTAAGGGGTTTTATCTCTTTTCGAAAACCTTGAAGAGGGAGGAAAATTTTTCAACCGCCTTTTCACACCAAGTGGGTCGGTATTCGCAGATGAAAAAACTCGCCGATATCAGTATAGCCAAAACCCCCCAAACTATCCCTATGAAGAAAATACCCCACCGTTGGAATTCGCCGATTTCCTCCATCGGGTTCAATAAAAGATTATGCAACCTTTGAAGGGGAAAACTTTTTTGCTACTCCTATTGGTGTTCCTCGTGCCGGTTTACCTCTACGGGGTTCACTACCTGCCCCTTCGCGGGGAGGAGGCAAACAGAATTTTAACCGCCTACGAGATGGTCTACTTTCACGACTGGTTTAACCTAACCCATCTGGGGGAACCCTATTATTCGAAACCACCCCTCTTTATGTGGCTCGTTGCCCTGTTTTCCACCCTTTTCGGGTGGTCGCAGGAAACCGCCAGACTTATAAGCGTTATCTCCTCCTTTCTGACCGCCCTATTGGTTTACCTCTTCGCCAAACGCCTCTTTGGGAGTTCCTCCGTAGCCCTTCTCTCATCCGCGATATTTCTAACCTTTGGAGATCTGGCGCTCTTTTACGGCTTTTTGGCGGAGATAGACGCCTTTCACACCTTTATTTACACCCTCGGGGCGGTCGGAAGTTTCCTTTTACTCTCACGGGGTAGGGAATTTTTAGCCTACACCTTTGGGGGATTGTTGACGGCTTTAACCTTCCTCACAAAGGGATTGCCCGCATTTTACCACCTCCCCCTGACGTTCCTCATATTTCTCGTCTATACCAAAAGGTGGCGCTCCATCTTTTCCCCAAAACTCCTATCGGGTATCGTCTCCCTAAGTCTCCCCTTGGGGGTTTGGTTTTTGAACCTGAAACACCCCAAGGCTTATCTGCTACAGCTTTGGTTCGAGAGCTTTAACCGAACCCCGATAGCCCAAGACCGGGTAAAGGCTATAGCCCTCCACCTGGTGTCCTATCCCCTTTTGAACCTCCGGCAGATGCTCCCCCACAGCCTTTACACCCTATTTAACCTCCGCAGGTTTCGGGATTTCCTGCCGACCTTTAGGAGGGAACTTCTCCTTCTCATCACCCTGATAGGTCTAAACTACCTCCCCTACCTCCTCTCTCCGGGTGCGAGGGGAAGATATATCCTTATCCTGTTTCCCTTTATAGCCACCCTGTTGGGGTATCTGTTGAGGGATTTCCTCAAGAGGGAAATCGGTTATTGGAAACCCCTTTACGGCGTTTTGTTCCCGCTCTTCCTCTTTGGGTTCTTTGCGGCTTTTCGAAACCTCCCCTTTTTTGAAACTTACGGTTTTCTTCCCCTCGCGGTTTTCGGCGGGATATTTACCCTCCTCTGGGTCTTATCCTTAAGGCTTCCCAAAATTTGGTTGGTTCTGACCCTCCTTCTCCTGGGAACGGTTAAATTCGGTTATATAAACTACTTTGCCCCCTGGAGGGAACACCACCACCCAGAAAGGGATATTGCTAAGCACTTTTCCCGATACATCCCCCGAGGAGAAAAAATCCGCTACCTCCCCAAAAGGGTGAATATGGAGCTTTGCGCCTACCTAGACCTCTTTACGGGGGGTATAGTTTTGCGCTCCGAAGGCGACTACTTCGTAACCGAAAAGGGTTCCCTCCCCAAAGGGGAAAAATACGAGGTTATAGAAACCTACAAAGGGTGGATTTTGGGCAAGTTCTCCAAAGGAGGGCGATAGTTTAAAGTTTCCCATTAAATGGGAAAGAGAGCGCTACTAAGCCTTTTGTTGGGTTTGGTTTCTTCCTTTATCCTATCCTGCGCTACCAAGCCGGTGGTTCACGAGCAGGCGTTTATTCTGATTCCCCACTCCCAGGAATTGGCTATAGGAAATCGGGCGGCGGCTGAGATTCTGAAAAAGGAGAAACTCGTAAAAGACCCCAGGTATGTGAAAAGGGTTGAAAGGGTTTTCAAACGGCTGCTCAAGGCTCTCCCGCCTAAATTCCGCAAACTTTACGAGTGGAAGGTCTACGTGCTCAACAACCCCCAGGTTAACGCCTTTGCCCTTCCCAACGGGAACATCTTCGTCTACAAGGGTTTGTTGGACTTCGTCAAGGATGACGACGAGCTTGCGGCTGTGTTGGGTCACGAGATGGCTCACGTGATACTCCGCCACGGTGCGGAAAAGATTTCGTGGGCTATGCTGGCGCAGTTGGGGGAAAATCTTTTGCTCTCCCAAGTTTCGCCGGTAAACCGCTCTTTGGCGGCGGAGCTTTACGATTTGGGTGTAAACGTCGCATTTCTGCTACCCTATTCCCGAAAGCAGGAGAAGGAAGCCGACATCGTGGGGCTTTTGATAACAACGAGGGCGGGTTACAACCCCGAAGGGGCTATAAAGCTGTGGGAGAGGATGGTAAGCCGTTTCTCGGGACAGGAACCGCCCGAATGGCTTTCCGACCACCCCGCAAGTAAGGAACGCCTCGACTACATCAAAAAGGTGGTGGAGTTTCTAAGGAAACATCCCCAATATGTGGAAAAGTTTGAAATTCCCCAAAAGCTGTTGGAGGTCGATTGAAAACATTTCCCCTTGTAGGGGGTTTTTCTCCTTTCCCCTCAACGTGGAGATTTCTAAACAAACCCTTTGCGGGTGTTGGATAAAAAGGAAAACGGAAAGGGGTTAGGAGAGATAGGTTTTCTCCTTTAGTTTGGGTTTGACCTTCTCCTGATACTCGTCCCAGGACATTTCGAAAATCTCGTCGAGGGTAAAGCCGAGGTCTTCGGCGAGCTCCTTGGAGAGCTTTTCCATTCTGAGGAGGAAATCCCACTTGGTGTAAATCTCCTCTTTAATCTTGTCGAGGATTTCGGGCATTTTGAGGACGTGCCTCCACCTGGGTTGCATCGCGATATAGTCCTCTATAGGTTTGGGCTTGGAGGGTTTTACGTTTATCCTCCAGAATTTGCCCTCTATAACCTCGTAAAGAGGCCAGTAGAGGCTTTCGGTCGCCAGTTTGAGAACCCTAAAGGCATCCTCGGGCTTGGTTCTCCAGGAGAGGGTGCAGGATTGCAGAACGTTTATGAATTTGAAACCTTTAACATCCTTGGATTTTCTAATCTTACGGGTGAAGTCCTTGTAATTGAAGGGGTTTGCCTGCGCGGTGTAGGGTATCTCGTGCGCCGCCATAATAAGGGTGAGGTCTTTCCTCTTTTCCTCTTTACCGACTATTTTGGAACCTACGGGGGTGGTTTTGGTAAACGCACCTATGGGGGTAGCGGAAGACCTCTGATAACCGGTGTTCTGATAACCCTCGTTGTTGTAGCAGATATAGAGCATGTTGTGGTTTCTTTCCGCCGCTCCGGATAGAGCCTGAAAACCGATATCGTAAGTTCCGCCGTCACCGCTTATGGAAACGAAATGTATTTCCTTGTCTATCTTACCCTTCTTTTTGAAAGCCCTGTAAGCCGCCTCGGCGCCGGATAGAACCGCGGCGTTGTTTTCGAAGGCGACGTGTATCCAGGGAACGGTCCAGGCGGTGTAGGGGAATACACCGGTGGTAACCTCGAGACAACCGGTGTTGGAACCGGTTACGACGTCCTTGCCGTATTCGAGGAGAGCCATATTTACGATGGGCGGAATGGAACAGCCGGGGCACATCCTATGCCCGGGTGCGAGGGGGTTTTCGTAAGGCCACTCGTGGCTCTCCTCCGCCAAGTGGGTCAAAACGGGTATGTTAACGAACTTTTTTCTTTTAGCCATCTTGTAAACCTCCCAAAGGTTTTAAAACGCTTACTCCCTCACCTGGAGGTATTCGACGTAGCGGTCTCTGGTCTCCCTGCCGGTGTAGAGGTTTATAAGTCTGTTAAATGCCCTCAGCATATCCTCGACGGTAACCTCCCTTCCGCCGAGACCGTAAATAAAGTCGTGGAGCATCGGTCTTTCGGGTAGGTGGTAGAGGGTGGTCGCTATATCTTGGAATAGGGGGGATGCCAATCCGTTCGCCGAGTCGTGCCTGTCGAGAACGGCAACCGCTTTGAGGTGTTTGAGCGCTTCGGCAACCTCCTCGTAGGGGAAGGGTCTAAAGAGCCTTATCTTCAACACACCGGCTTTTATACCTTGCTCGCGTAGTTGGTCTGCGGCGGTTCTGGCAACCCCGGCGGAGGAACCCATAACGACTATGGCGAAGTCCGCATCTTCGAGTTTGTAGGGTTCGATGATTTTGTAGTCGGTTCCCGCCAGTTGGTTGAACTCTTCCAGAACCTCTTTCACATACTTTTTGGCTTCGAAGGTGGCAACATGCTGGGCGTATTTTAGCTCGGTGTAGTAGTCGGGCAGAGCGGTCGCACCGTAGGTTACCGGGTTATCGGTGTCCAAAAGCGGATGGGGAACGTTGGTTCTCCAATCGCTCTCGCCGATAAATTCCCTGACCTCGGCATCGGTGAGGAGGTTGACGTTACCTATGGTGTGGGAGACGATGTAACCCTCCATATTCACGATGGCGGGTAGAAGTGCCTTTTCAGCTATTTTAACCGCCGCTATGAGGGAGTGATAAGCCTCTTGGGAGTTTTCGGTAAATAGCTGTATCCAACCGCTGTCGCGGGCGGTCATGGCGTCGCCGTGGTCGCAGTGGATGTTTAGTGGTGCGGAGAGCGCCCTGTTGACGAGAACCATGGTTATAGGAAGTCTCCAGTTGGAGGCTATCGGCAGGTTCTCGTACATGTATAGGAGACCCTGGGCGGCGGTTGCGGTCATAGCCCTTGCACCGGCGGCGGCGGCGCCTATAACGGCGGACATAGCGGAGTGTTCCGACTCAACGGTGACGAATTCGGTATCGACCAAACCGTTGGCGAGATACTCGGCGAAGAATCCCATAAGCTCGGTTTGGGGGGATATGGGATAAGCCGCAACGACGTCGTAGTTTATCTGCCTCATAGCCTCGGCTATCGCCTGGTTACCGGTCATGGCGACAGCCTTTCTCTCCTTTATAAGCTCGACAGCCATATTTCAACCTCCGTTATTTGTTTATCAGTTTGAGCTCCTCGAGAATAACATCCGCCTCTTGAACCATTTCGATAGCCTTGTAGGGGCACTCGACCGCGCAGATACCGCAACCCTTGCAGTGGTAGAGTTCGGTTTCAAACCTTATTTTTCCGTTGGAGGGTATCGAATCGTCGGGGCAGAATACCCAGCAGATGAGGCAGTCGGTGCACTTTTCGGGGTCAACTATAGGTCTGGCGATTCTCCAGGTTCCGGTTTCCACCTCGCGGGAGTTACCGGGTTCGGTAACAATCCCACCTATGGGAAGTTCCTTCCATCCTTTCAATTTCATTTTTAAAACCTCCTAAAGGTGTTGGGGAGGTTTTACCCTCCATTAAAAGGAAAGCATTTTTAAAACCCTTTCCCCTATGCGGCAAACCATATATGCGCCCACCGGTGGGGGAGGGAGAAGAAAAAACCCCCTTTTAGGCGCATTTAACTTCGTTGTATCCCCTCTCCATAGCCTTCAGGTTGGCGGGAATTAGAGCCCTAAGCTTGGAGGATGCTCCGAAGCTCTCTTCGAGCTCCTCCTTTACGGTTTCCATATCGACCACTTCGGGGAGAATTCTCGCCATGGCGCCCAAAATAGCGGTATTGGGAACGTTTCTACCTATCTCTTCCAGGGCTATTTTGGTGGCGTCAACGGTGCAAACCTTGTTGGGTTTACCCTCGAGACCGAGAATCTTTTTAGCCTCTTCGGGGGACATGGGGGAGTTGATGATAAAGATGGTTTCGTCGGTAATACCGGCGCGGGGGTCGGGAATGCTCTCGGGGAGCTTTCCGTCGGGGCTTGCGGCGAGGAACACCATAACGGAGGGGTCGGTTATCACGACTATGTCGGGGTTTCTGACCGGGTCGTTCCTCTGAATGGGGTCTTTGGAAACCCTCGAATAGACCGCAACCGGCGTTCCCGAACGCTCCAAACCGAACATGGGAATGGATTGCCCGTAGTAACCCCTTTTAACGGCAACCGATGCAAACATCTTTGCGGCGGTGACGGTTCCCTGTCCGCCCCTGCCGTGCCACCTTATTTCAACGGTGCCTTTATCCAAAGAAACGGTCATAACGCAACCTCCGAAATGCGTTTTTAACAATTTTACAAGGAAGGGGGTTGACAGACCTCGGAGCAATCCCATTTGCGGAAACCCCTCTTATCATTAACCCTCAAATGGAAAGGGAAGTATCCCCCATCCTTTTGGAGGTTTACAGCAACCGCTTTTCCCATATTGCGGAGGAGATGGGCGCCGTTCTCCAGAGGACGGCTTTCTCCCCAAATATAAAGGAGCGGCGCGACTTCTCCTGCGCCATTTTCGACCGGGAGGGAAATCTGGTCGCACAGGCGGCGCACATCCCGGTGCATCTGGGTTCGATGCCCCTCTCGGTCAAAGCTGCCATAGACAAATACTCCCCCCGAGGCTTCGCCGAGGGGGATATCGTCGTGCTGAACGACCCCTACAAGGGCGGAACGCACCTGCCCGACATAACGATGGTAGCCCCCGTCTTCTACGGGGGGGAGCTCCTCTTTTTCGTCGCCAACCGCGCCCACCACGCCGACGTGGGCGGTTCCTCCGCCGGCTCGATGCCCCTCTCGAGGAGCCTCTTCGAGGAGGGTATCGTAATTCCTCCCGTCAAACTGGTGGAGGAAGGAAAGTTGAATAAAGACCTCTTGGAGTTTTTCCTAAACAACGTCCGAAATCCCTCCGAGAGGGAAGGGGATTTTTCAGCCCAAATGTCGGCTATAAATGTCGGAATAAAACGCCTAAAGGAGCTATTGGATAAACACTCCCCCCGAGAGGTTTTGAAATACACCTCCGCCCTAATGGATTACGCCGAGAAACTCACCGGGGAGTTTATCAAAACCCTTCCCAAAGAGAGGGTATACTTCGAGGATTTCCTTGAAGACGACGGCTTTGGCACCGAAAATGTGAAAATCGCCGTCGAAGTTTACCGCGAGGGGGAGAGTTTGGTCTTCGACTTCTCCGGGAGCGACCCGCAGGTTGTAGGTCCCTTCAACGCCGTGGAGGCGATAACCCTCTCGGCTGTTCTATACGCCATTCGGGCGTTGGCGGAGCACCGCCTCGGCACCCCGATACCGACCAACGGCGGTATTTTGAGAAGGGTAAAATTGGTAGCCCCTTCGGGGAAGGTGGTAAACGCCCGCTTTCCCGCGGCGGTGGCGGGCGGAAACGTGGAGACCTCCCAACGGATAGTCGATGTGGTCTTGGGCGCCTTTTCCAAGCTCTTGCCCGAGATAGTGCCGGCGGCGTCGCAGGGAACTATGAACAACCTAACCGTAGGAGGGGTAAACCCCGAAACGGGGGATACCTTTACCTATTACGAAACCATTGGCGGCGGTATGGGCGCGTGGAGCGGGGGCGACGGCGAGAGCGCGATACACTCCCATATGACCAATACCCTAAACACACCGGTGGAGGCTCTGGAGTTCGCCTATCCCCTAATGGTTAGGGAGTATTCGATAAGGCGCGGTAGCGGCGGGGAGGGTTTATTTAGGGGAGGCGACGGAATGGTGAGGGAGATAGAACTCCTCGCCGATGCGGAGGTCACCATTTTGAGCGAGAGGAGAAAGCTCCCACCTTACGGGCTTTTCGGGGGTAAACCGGGAGAGGTGGGGAGAAATTTTGTAAACGGCAAACCGGTGGGGGGGAAATTCCACTCCTTCCTACCGAAGGGAAGCGTCATAAGGATAGAAACCCCCGGTGGGGGTGGATGGGGGAATAAGGAAACCGATTGAGGGAATAAATTTAATTTAGGGGAAACTCAGATGGGAACGGTGGTAGAACTCCTCGACCGTTTGGAGGATATATTAAAGGAGTCCCTCCCCGAGGAAAGGGCGCGGGAGGCAAAGAGGGTTATAGAGGAGCTGTCAAGGGAAATAGCAAAAGATACCCTCGATAAGGAAATTCCCTATTTGGAGGAGAAACTCTCGAAGAGGCTGGCTACAAAAGAAGACCTCTACAAGGTAAGAGAGGAACTCAAAGAGGAAATCGCTCGGATGAAAAGCGAACTATACCAAGTTAGGGAAGAACTAAAGGGGGACTTCCAACAATTGAAGCAAGAATTGCTAACGGTAAAAATCCTCCTATGGGTAGTTCTCGTCCTTACCGGACTCGCTTCGCTCCCCCAATTGGTCGGTTTGTTGAAACTCCTAAAGTAGTTTAAAAAAGACTCTTCTGTCCCAATAGGTGGTTTTTTCTAGTTTTTTCGAGTTCCCTAAGGAGGCTTTTCATCTCCAATTCCTCGAGGCGTTTCTTAAGTTCCTCGTAGTTCGGCTTTTGGAGTTTTAGGTCTTTTTCCGAAACCTCCAGGGGGACGTCGTAGTCGAGTTTAACCAGTTCGAGCCACTTCTTTAACTCCTCGGACGAGGTTTTGGAGAGATATCTCTTCACGCTCGGTGGTAATTTTTCCCAATTTTCTAAGATTTCCTCCACCGAGCGGTATTTTTTCAGTATTTCCCTCGCCCGTTTGGGACCTATTCCCTCCACACCGGGGATGTTGTCCACCTTATCCCCCACGAGGGCTAAGTAGGAGGGAATTTGCTCCGGTAGGACGCCGAACTTCTCCGCCACTTTTTGGGGTGTAATCTCCTCCTCCGTTAGGGGGTTTACAATTTTTACCCCCTCGAGGGATAGCAGTTGAGCCATATCCTTGTCGGGTGTGTAAACAACCACCTCCCACCCCTTTTGGGAAAATCTCTTTGCGAGGGTGGCGATGATGTCGTCCGCCTCGTAGCCCTCCTTTTCCAGCACCGGGATACCCAAAAGTTTCACAAGCTCCTTTATAACCGGTATCTGCCTCTTCAGGTCGTCGGGGGCTGGTTTGCGCTGGGCTTTGTACCGGGCGTATAGCTCGCTTCTAAAGGTCTTTTTCGGCAAATCGAAGACAACCCCCGCGTAAGCGGGTTTTTTTTCCTTTAAAAAGGCGAGGAGCATCCTCAAAAAGCCGAATATCGCGCCCGTGGGGAAACCGCCCTTGGTCTTCAGAGGCGGGAGGGCGTAATAAGCCCTATACACGTAGGAAGAGCCGTCAAACAGGTATAGCCTCTTTTTGGGCATCGAATAATTATGTTCCCCTTGTGTTTGATATATCGTAGGTTTTCCACCGCGGGGTTTCTATAAACTTTCCCCTATGCGTTACGAGGTTCACATATACAAGGGACACCCCGCCTTTTTCGAGACCAAGGAGGCGCCCTACGTTCCCCACGAAAATATCGAAACCTATATAGAAACCTCCTTCGACTACCTGACCTACGGAATGGACCCCAGCGAAAAACTCTTTGTGGAGGGCTTCAACTACTTCGTCGATTACCTCCTGTCGGAGGGGGACGAATACTACCTCCACGAGGCTAAAAAGGCTTTCGCCCACACCTACAACAAATTCGACGAGAGTAAGTATATGCTCGGGCTTATCCGCATTCTGGAGGGCAACCCCCAAGACGCCAGGAGGTTTTTCGAGGCTATTACCGACTTCACCTTTCCGCGGTTTATCCAATACTACCGCGTCCCCACCCTGGTGGTTACCGACAACGAGGGGAGAACCCACTACATGACCCCCTCGGAGGAAGGGGTTAAAAAGATACTCCAGCTTTTGGGCGGTTAACCTTTCCCCCTTAATGGGAGAGGTTGTCGTCTATCCCCTTTCGGAGGGGTATCTGTCGGTTTTACTCCAAAACGGGGAGGCGGTAGATATAGGTTTCACACCCCTGCGGGGGGCTTCCCTCTTTTCCTTTACCTCCGCAAGGGTTGTAAGAAAGGTTGAAAACCTCGGCGGATTTTTCGTCGATACCCCTTGGGGGGAGGCTTTCCTGCCCTTCTCCGAGGCTTCCGAAGGCAGAAAGGTGGGCGACACCGCCACCGTGCAGGTAATCCGCGAGGCGCTCGAGGACAAACCGCCGAGGGTGGGCGAGTTTTTCACCCTTCCCCTTGCGGGTTGCGAGGTAACCCTAAACCGCAGAGGGGTTATTTTCGCCCAACCCTGCGGTGGAGATGTGGCGAAAATGCTCCTCCAAAGGGCGAAAGAGAAAAATCTCCGCCTAAAGGTGTTCGACTGTTTTCTATGCCTCCGAGAGGTCGAAAGGCTCGAAGAGACCCTAAAGGGGATTTTTGAAAACCTACCCTTTAAGTGGTTTCACATATACACCCAACTTTTGAGGGGTGGAAAGCGAATCCTCTCGGAGGACGGGGCTTTGAGACCCCACTTGGAGGTGTTTGAAAAGGTTTTCCGCCGAAAGGTCGAATTCAAAACCCTACCCTTTAGGGAACTGGTGAAGGTCTTTCCCCCTTCGGGGCTTGAAAGTTTGGTTCTATCGGAGCGGATACTCTTCGACGGGGGCTTTTTGCTCGTAAGGGAGACCGAGGGTCTCATCTTTATCGATGTGAACGGAAACCTAAGACCCGCCGAGCTGAACCGCCGAGCCGCCGGGGAAATCGTTAGGCTTTTCAACCTCCGAAGATGGGGCGGGCTTATAGCGGTGGATTTCGTAAACTTCAAAACCCCCGCGGAGCGGGAATCCTTTAAAAAATGGTTTAAGGAGCTTCTCCTGAAAACCCCCTGCAAAGGTTTGGGCTTTACCAACGGCGGTCTTTACGAGATACTATGCCCCCGAAGGGTTAGACCCCTCTCCGAGGTTCTGACGGAAAGAACCCCCTACTGCGGTAGGTGGAAAAGGGACGACTTTCTCCTTTTGGAGGTATTGGAGAAAATCGCAGACCCGAAAGGGGAAACCCCAAGGGTAAAACTCCACCCCTTGAGGGAGGGAATAAGGAAACTCCTGGAGGAGAGGTTTAACCTCCCCCTCCAAGTGGAGTTCGACTGCTCCATTCCCCCCGACCGCTTTGAGGTCGAATTCGGTTAGTGGTGGACGGTGGACTGCTCCCTTACCGCCTTTACGCCCGCCTTCGCACCCTTGAACTGCTCGCCGACGGTAGAAGAGTGTTCCGCTATAGCCTTTTTGAGGTTTTCAAGCTTTTGGAGTAGCGGTTTAACCGCTTCCTCGGAGGGGATATAACCGAGCGCAACCGCCAGCTTCAGGTCGTATTCGGCGCGGTCGAGCATATCCTCCGCCAGTTTGGGGTTAACTTTATAGACCTTTTCCGCCTTTTGGATTAACATTTGGGCTTCCAACACCGGTTTGGGAACTATAACGGTTTCCACCTCGAGGGTTCCCAAGGCGCTCTGAATAGCCAGCAGGGCGGAATCCGTTTTACCCTCCTCGAGGAGTTTCACCGCCAGGTCTATAGCCTGTTTATAGACATCGAGGGGCATATAGGTGGTTATCACATCTATTTCGTCCCTAAGTAGGGCGAGAATAAACCTTCCATCCACAAAGTCGTTCTTATTAATTAGTTCCTTGACCCGTTTGTTGTATTCCTGCGCCACCTTTAGGTCGGTTATACCGTTGAACTCCACAAATTGGACGTTTATGGGAAGTTTGACCAACCCGTATTGGTCTATCAACTTTTGGAGCTTTTCGTCCACCTTTTGGAGGAGTTTTAAAGCCTCCTCACTTTTACCGTTTTGGAGCAATACCAACGCCTGATTGGTCTCCCTAAACACCTCGACCGCCTCTTGGATAACCTTGGCGGTTTCCTCCCTCTTAAGTTTCGCTATAGCCTCGTTTAGGGCGCTCTGTCCGTTTTCCTTAACCGCGACCGCCTGCGAATTTTGGGCGGGGGCGTTTGGATTAGCCAACACCACACCCGTCATCAGTCCGAGAGCCAACAAACCTTTTCTAACCATAGATGGGAAAATTAGAACTTGACATTTCCCCGTCAAGGGAGCGGGTCTTAAGATAGAACCACCGATGGGTCTCTTTGGAAAGAAATCACCTTACGGGGAATTGATTCTCTTAACCCTTTTGGGGTTTTACTTCTTCGTATTCGGAAACTGGTTTCTGGCAATAACCTCCCCCGACGAGGGGAAAAATTCTTACGCCGCCCTCCACATGCTCACCACCGGCGACTGGATAATCCCCTATTACAACTGCCATTACAGGTTTGAAAAACCCCCCCTCCTCTACTGGCTTATGGCTCTCTCTTTCAAGATTTTCGGCATAAATGAATTCGCCGCCCGCCTCCCCTCCGGCTTGGCGGCTCTCGGGACATCGATAACAACCTATTTCCTCGTGAGGGACTTTTTAAGTAGAGAAAAAGCCTTTGTGGGTGCGTCCGTATTCCTCCTCTTGCTCCACACCTGGGTCGAGAGTAGGGCGGCGGTTCCCGAAATGGTCTTGGTCTTCTTCTCCACCCTCGGAGTCTATCTCTTTTTAAAGGAAAAGCCCCTGTGGGGGTGGCTCTCTCTGGCTTTGGCGTTCCTCGCAAAGGGTCCCGTAGGTGTAATACTCCCCTTGGCGGTGGTCTTTATCTTCCGCCTCCTCAAGGGGGAGGGTTTCATTCAGACCCTAAGGTGGTTTCTGAAACTTTTTAACCCCTTGGGGGTTTTGCTCTTTACCCTCGTGGGGGGATTTTGGTACCTCCTCGTCCTCTACAAGGTCGGTTGGGAATTCTTCTACAAGTTTTTTATCCTCGAAAACATCGCCCGCTTTACGGGAAAGCTCCACCGACACCTATACCCCTTTTGGTATTACATACCGGTGGTTTTGGTCGCCTCGCTCCTCTTCCTGCCGGCTGTTCTCCTAAATTTCAAGAAGCTCTTTTCAAAAAGAATAGCCCCCTTCGGGGGATGGTTTCTCTTCGTATTTCTCTTTTACTCCGCTTCGAAGGGAAAGCTCCACCACTATATGCTCTTCGCCTACCCCGCGCTGGCGGGGGTGCTTTCGAACATCCTCTCAATTAGGTATATAAGAAACGCCTACATAGCGGGGTTTTTGCTCCTCAGCCTCCTCTTGGGGTTTGCCTATTACTACAACACCGAGAGGTTTGTCCCAAAAGCGGTTTCCTACCTAAAGGGGGAAAATCCCAAACACCTCTACTTTTACGGTGTTGAGGATTCGGCGATAGTCTTCTACCTAAACAGGTGCATTCCGCAGATAAAAGACCTCTCGGAGGCGCCAAAGGGTAGCTATGCGATAACCTCCGCGGGGGATTTGAAGGAAATAAAAGTCCCCTACGAGGTCTTGGTAAGTGGAAAGGAACTAAAAAGGGAAGAGGTGTTAATCCGCTTAAGGGGTAATGATTAGACCGCTTCCGCCTGCCCCTTCCAAGCCGCCCTTTTCGAGCTTTTGGGAAGCCTGGATTAGGTAGCTCAAGAAGTATTCGGGCGGTTGGGCGCCGACAAACTCGACCACCGGCTCGTCGCTACCCTGTTTGGTTATAACAATCTTGGGAACGCCGACAACCTGATACTTTTGGGAGAGGTCGGGGTTCTCCTGAGCGTCGTAAACGTTGGCTACCACGTTGGGCGACAGAACGGCGAACTGGTATGCGGTAATAGCCGCTTGGGGGCAGTATCCGCAGGAGGTGGTCACGAACACCCTAACGTC
>JALWDU010000012.1 GCA_027036735.1 Aquificales bacterium
AGAAAATTCTCGCCGCAAAGAGGGCGGGGATATACGAGGTGATACTCCCCAAAGAGAACGAAAAGGAGGTTATGGAAGACCTTCCCGAATTCGTCAGGGAAAAAATGAAGTTCCACTTTGTGGACAACGTCGAGCAGGTTTTCGACCTCGCTCTGGTAAAAGAAGGGGAAAACCAATCCAAAGGGGAGAATAAGGAAAACAAACCTTCCTAAGTTTTTCCCTCTAAATCCCTTCCAATAGGTGGAAACTGCGGGCTTAAAATACCCCGTTTATGCCCTTTGTTGAATTCGTATTCCGCCGCAAGTATTTGATTTTTGCAATTTTTGCAATACTTGCGGTTTTAGGCGTTATCGGTTACTTCACCCTACCCCGAAAGCTCTTTCCCGACATAGAGAGACCGCACATTGTAGTCGTCACCCGCTATCCGGGCGCCGATGCCGAAAATGTGGCAACCTACGTAACCCTTCCCATCGAAAGGAGACTTCAAACTATTTCCCTCGTTAGGCGGATTACCTCCACATCCGCTGACGGCGTTTCCTCAATAGATGTAGAGTTCAATTACGGAAAGGATATAAACGTTGCGGCGGTCGATGTTATCAACGAACTGAAAAAGGTAGAGCTCCCTCCGGGGGCTATGTCACCGATTATTTTTAAAAAGGACAGTTCCACCCCTCCGGTAATAGTTCTCGCCTTAGCACCCAAGAAGGGTTCCCACCTATCCCTCGCCGACGTTAGGGAGATAGCGGAAAACCAAATAAAGGACGAACTTTTGAGACTTCCCCACGTTAGGAACGTCGATGTTTTCGGCGGATACCAAAAGGAGGTCAGAATCGAATTAGACCTCAAGAAGTTGAAAGAATACGGTATATCTCCCGCCGATGTGCTTAGGGTAGTTTCCGCCTCCAACAGAAATATACCGATAGGTATTGTCGTAAATCCGAATAATCAGCTGACGGTTAAGTTGCTCGGTCAGGCTGTTCACGTAGAGCAGGTAAGGAAACTCCATATAACCCCCACGCTCACTTTAGGGGATATAGCAACCGTTAAGATGGGGCACGCCGACCCGAGGAGCTTTTTCTTCGCCAACGGACACGAGGCGGTTGCCCTCGCCGTTCAGAGGCTGGAAAACGGGGACTATTTGAAAACTATTAACGAAGTAGAAAGGTTAATACCCAAACTGCAAAAGGAATACCCCGAAATATCGATAACCGTAGCCGACTCCATGAAAGAGATAACTGAAACCTCTTTCTACAATATGTTGGAAGTTCTTCGGGATGCCGTCGTTTACACCTTGCTCGTGATGTTCCTATTCCTGGCTAACATCAGGCTCACCCTGGGTGTTATCTTCTCCATACCCTTCGTCTATATCGGTTCGATAGGGGTAATGAAACTCTTCGGCATAGAGTTCAACATCGTTTCCGAAACCGGTCTTATCCTCGCCCTCGCCATGCTCGCCGACGACGCGGTTGTCGTTCTCGAGAATATTGAAAGGCATATAACGGAGCTGAAGGAAAATGTCCGCGAAGCGGTTATTAAGGGAACCGCCGAAGTTATGTTCGCCGTTGCCGGCGGTTCGCTCGCCATAACGGCGGTATTGATGCCCCTATTTTTTGTGGGCGGCTACGCCGGTAAGGTGTTCCACTTTTTGGTCTCGACCTTAATCATCGCCATTTGGG
>JALWDU010000013.1 GCA_027036735.1 Aquificales bacterium
CTGCGACCTCTCCCCTCCAAAGGACGTCGTCCGCTATTATTACCCCTCCCCTTTTGAGTTTGGGGAGGACTAAGTCCAAGCTCCCGCTGTAGTTTTGCTTTTCGTGGTCGAACAGAACGAGGTCTATGCTCTCGTCCTCAAACCCCAATTGGGAGAAAATTGTTTCCGCCTCCCCTACGTGGTAGCGGATTTTTTCCGACACCCCGAGTTGTTCGAAGATTTTTAAAGCCCTCTTGCGGTTTTTCTCCTGGTAGTCGATGCAGTGGACGGTGCAATCCCAGTCGCAAGCGAGAGCCGCCCAGAGCGCCGAATAGCCGAAGCCGCTACCGAATTCGACGATTACCTTAGCCCGCAAGAGTTTTACGAAAAAGTAGACGAGTTTTCCCACCGACGGTTCTACAACGGGAAATTTCTCCTCAAGGGCTAACCTGTATAACTCCTCCAAAAGTGGATGGGGATAGGAGATAAACCCCTCGAGGAACTTTTCCACTCTTTTGCACTCCATCGATAGGAGACTTTATTCCCAAGTTCACCAAAAACTGTTAGTCTTTAAATCAAATGGTGGTGGTAAAAATCTCCCGCGACGGGTGTTTGCAAATTCCAGAGAAGTATATAAAACTGCTCGGGAGCGACCTCTTAGAAATCGGTATCGAAGGGGGAAGGCTGGTTTTAAAACCGGTCGAACGTTTGGGTGCGACCTTTAAAAAATTTGCCTTTACCGACCGCCCCCTAGGGGATATCTTAAAAGCGGAAAGGGAGGCTGCCGTAAATGGGTTCGTTCGAAGGGAAAAAGACCGTATTGATTGACGCATCGGTGATATTGAGATACCTACTCGGGGACGACGAGAAACTTTACCAAAGGGCGGAGGAGCTTTTCGACGCCGTCGCCACAGGGGAATTGAAGGTTTTTATACCCACATTAGCCGTCGCCGAGGTAGTCTACACCCTCGAAAAGCTTTACGGGGTAAACAGGAAGCTGATAGCCGGCACCCTGTTGGAATTGATGAGATTTAGGAATGTTCTCACCGAAAACAAACAGCTTTTGCTTAGAACCTTGGAACTCTACGACGCGACCGATATGGATTTCTCCGAATGCCTACTGTGCGCCTATTCGAAATATTACGACCTCCTGTCGTTCGACCCCAAATTGGAAAAGTGCACCGCGGGAGGAATGGATAAATCCTCATAACCTATGGGTGAATTGGAAGGTTTGCGAAACCAAATTCTGGAGGTTTTAAGCAAAAAAGTTCCTTTGGAGGATTGCATCGTTATACTCTACGGCTCAATCGCTTTGGGGGAGGAAACTAAAACCTCCGATGTGGATTTGTTAATCGATTGCCTCCGACCTCTGGAGGACTGGGTTTTTCTGGAACTCCAAGAGGAACTGAATTTGTTTGTGGATACACCCCGAAAGGTCAACCTCGTAGAAATGGGAACCCTTTCGGAGGATTTCTTAAGCTTCGCCCTCCAAGGGGCGGTTATATGGCATGTCGGAAGGAACTACCTAAGGGGGTGGCTTAGAAAATGGAATGCTCCCAAAGGTTGATAAGAAAACTCCGTCAGACCCTTCGCGCGTTCAACCGTTTGAAGGAGATAAAAAACTACGAAGGGTATTTGGAAAGGGAAATACTTTACGAGGTGGCGGCGAAGAGATTTGAATACACCTTCGAAAGTTTGTGGAAACTTTTGAGACTCTACCTTTTGGAGTTAAAGGGGCTCGAATGCAATTCGCCGATGGACTGCTTTAAAACCTTCTACCAATTGGGTGTCTTGGGAGAGGAAGAGGGAAAGCTCATTCTGAAGGTTGTTAGAAAGCGCAACGAAATAGTTCACATTTGCGACTTCCTCCTTGCGGAGGATATCTACCGTTTTATCCTTTCGGAGGTAATTCCCCTCTTTGAAAAAATCCTCAAAGTGGTTGAGAAAGATTGCGAAAACCTAGAAGGGAGTGGCGAAAATTGAAAAACCCTAATGGGGGAGGAAGACAGGTTGGAAAAACTGGATAAGGAACTGGAAACCCTAAACCACCAATTGGAGGTGCTGGAAAAGGAAATAGAAGAACTCCACAAGCGGAACGAACCCGATACCCTCCACATAGACGACCTATTTCAGGAACTGGCGGGTGCGGTTGTGGTGGCGCTGACGATGGCTTTGAGTGAAGAAATTTGGGAGCTGGCGACCAAGCTCTCCTTTATCCACATTCTGTTTATATACCTCTTCGTTCTGGCGGTTGCCAACTTTTTCATCCGCTACGGAAATCAAAGGCAGTGGGCAAAACAGACCGTTTTGGGTTTTCTTCAACTGCGCCTTTTAACGAGTGCGGGGCTATCCCTTATAGTCTCCGCAATAGTGGTTCTCCTCTTGGGTGTGTATCCCACTTTTGTAGATAGCTTTACCGACTACCTCAAGGTGGTTCTGTTTGTGGCGGCATTTTCCACCATAGGTAGTTTGGGTCTGGATATGGCACGTTGAGGGGAAATTTTTTTCTCCTTCCCCTAAAGGTTTGGTTTAAAGGGGAAAACCTCAAAGGGGAGCACTTTAAGGTCTTACGACCACGCAGTGGTGGTGTTTTAGGTATTTCTCCCTTATGCGGAAAACGTCTTCATCTTTGACCTCCCTAATGCGGGCGGTGTAAACGAAATCGGTCTCGTATCCCAATCCTATCGTTTCGAACCACCCGAGATACCAACCCTGACGGGCGCGGGTTTGGTGGTCCATAAGCCAATCGCCGACAATCTTCTTCTTCGCGACCTCTATCTCCTCCCTCCCGAAGGGGAATTCGGTGGTCACCTTCAGCATATCGGTGAGGGCGCTATCCGCCTTTTCGGGCGAAGTGCCTATGTAGGTAAAGAGTCGGGGTATGTTTATCTTCGTGGGGTAGAAAGAGGTTGTGGCGTAGGCGTAGCCCCTTTTTTCCCTAAGCTCCCTAAACAGCAGTGAGGTGAAGCCGTCGCCCAGGACGGCGTTGAA
This sequence comes from Aquificales bacterium, assembly GCA_027036735.1. Classification (GTDB taxonomy): domain Bacteria; phylum Aquificota; class Aquificia; order Aquificales; family QOAS01; genus QOAS01. Next base: position 2,971 of record JALWDU010000013.1, read on the forward strand.
GACCTTTCCGGCGTAGTATTCGGAGGTAAATATATCGGGGGCGTTGAAGGAGCAGATGATGGTCGCCTGACTTCCCTCCCTCTTTAGGGTTTTAAGTTCGTCCCTTTCCACCCTTTTTTCGTATTTGGGGTATTGGAAACCCTTTGCGGGAATATCTTTAAAGGTCTCCTTTAGGAGGTTTAACGTTTCCCCGACATTCTCTATATCCCCGACGAGGGAGACGACAAACCTACCGCCCTCCAAAAGTTGTTGCCACCTATTTTGAACCACCCCGCGGGTTATCTTTTTAACGCTCTCCTCATCCCCTAAGGTGTCTCTCTCGTAGGGTGTTCCCGCAAAGGTGAGTTTTTTTAATTCCGAATACGCATAGCGGAAGGGGTGTTCCTTTTTAGACCTTATTGCGGTAATCGTGTTTTTCTTCTCCCTCTCGAGGTCTTCTTCGGGAAAGGTCGGGTTTAGAAGTATATCCCTCAAAACGGTAAGACCCTCCTTTAGACCCTCCACCTTTGTGAGGAACTCTATTTGGGAATACTCGTCGGCGGTGGACGTCCCTATCCCTCCCCCGTAGTTCTCGAAGGTTTCCGCAATCCTCTCCTTGGAGTAATTTTTCGAACCCTTTATTAGGAGGTAGGTTGTTAGATGTGTGCTACCCGCAACCGGTTCGTCCAAGATTCCACCCCTTATAAAGGCGTGAACCGAAACTATTCCGAAACCTTTCGTAGGTTTTATCAGTAGGGTTACCCCGTTGGGGAGGACTTCTTTGACCACTTTTTGAGTCATCAATTTTTAAGGTTAAGTCGTATCCCCGCGCGAAGCGCGGGCATCGGTTTTAAATTTAATAGAGACCATGGCAAAGCAGAGCGGTATAAAGATAATAGCGAAGAACAAAACAGCTCCGCGCGATTACGAGATACTCGAAAAATACGAGGCGGGTATAGTCCTACTGGGTCCCGAGGTAAAATCCCTGCGGGAACACCCCAACGTCTCCTTTAGGGATAGCTTCGTAAAGATAGTCAACGGCGAGGCTTGGTTATACAACCTCTACATACCCCCTTATAGGCACAATACCTTGATGAAAATAGACCCCTTGAGGACGAGAAAACTCCTGCTCCACAAAAGGGAAATTCAACGTTTAGCCGGTAAGGTGGAACAAAAGGGATATACGATTATTCCGCTCTCGCTCTACTTCAAAAACGGTAAGGTTAAGGTCGAAATAGCCGTCGCCAAGGGTAAGAAAAAAGCCGACGTTAGGAGGGAACTCAAAGAAAAAGCCCTCAAGAGAGAATTGGAAAGGCAGTTTAAGGGCAAACTCAAATTGTGATGGAGAAATTTTTCCCTTTAGTGGAAGGAATGGAATATTAACCACACCAACAGGAGTAAGGGAATTGAAATTTCCAATTTGAGGTTGCCGTTTTTCCCTTTCCACTCAAAGTGTAGTCTCATCTTTTCACCTCCTTTTGAAGTTGTCACTAAGAATGATGTAGAGCCTCGCAGGACAAAAGGGGGGAATAATTCCTTTCGGTGTTTTTTTCTCCTTAGGAGGGATTGAAACTCTTCCTACTCCGCGCGCGGGTTTGATTTTTTCTTTGGTTCCTCTTAGTGGAATTGAAACGACGTTCCCTTACCTCAACCCGGAGAAATCAAGCTTGCATCTCTCCCCCGCAGGGGATTGGAACGTTTACCCATCCTTTTTTCGGTGTTTTATCTCCACTTAGTGGAATTGAAACGGAAAACCTATCCCTTGGAAGGGTTGGCTTGTTTCCGAATTACCCACCAAAAGGTCTTTCAAATCTCCCTAACCTTTATAAGGTCAGACTCAAGATTTAATGGCAAGTTATGGGTTGAAACTTGCCAAAAACTTTTTGCAGGATTGAGTTTTGTTTTTGAATTTCAACAAGATAGCACACTCCGGGAAATTAATATCAACCTAAGGTTGACCAAAAAGTTCAATTTTCGCTTGACTCCATTAGGTGGTTTTGGTATCTTTTAAACCCAAGTAGAGGTTGGGTTCCTTGGTAACTTAATAATGGTGGGCTCACCCTTGTTTTTATGTCCCTAGAAGGGATTGAAAAATATGTTTTTTTTCTCTACACACCTTGTAAATATCTTGTTTTTATGTCCCTAGAAGGGATTGAAAATCTTCCGCAATAGCCACTAAAGGTGGAAAGGCGTATGTTTTGTATGTCACTACAAGGACTTAAACCTCCATCTCTCCACCCAAAGGACAAAAAAATTCCCTTCACCGAAGGTGTTTTTAAAGCTTTGCCTTCCCACAATCGGGTATTTTCAAAAAAAATCATTAAACTTCTGGCGGATTTCCAAAAACAATTTCCCAAAAGGTTTTTAAAGCGCACCGACCTTTAGGGGGGAACTTTTGAAACCCCCCGTCCGCGGGGTCAAAATATTTCCAATCCAAATGAAGTTGGTTGTTCTCCCGATAGGTGCAGATTTGGACGCGCTCTCTTCCGCATACGGGGTTTTGCTCCTCTATCCCGACGCGAAGATGGTTAGACCCCTCCAGCTCTCAAAGAGCGCCGCGGCGGTTTTCAAGAAATACAAACACCTCTTTGAGGGGAGACTGATAGAGGAAGTTCCCCAAGAGGTGGAAACCCTTATTTTGGTCGACACCTGCGGGTTTGAGAGAATTCCGTCGGTTCCCCATTACGGGAAGCTTTTGATATACGACCACCACCCGAGGTGTGGAGAAAAAAGATTTGAAAGGGCTACCCTAAAGGTGGATAGGGTTGGGGCGGCTACCACCTTGGTGGTCGAGGAGATTAGAGACCAAAAAGTGGAACTCTCCCCCGAAGGGGCTACCTTGCTCCTAATGGGAATATACGAGGATACGGGGAATTTTACCCATTTGGGGACTACCCCCCGCGACCTAATGGCGGCGGCTTTTCTGCTCTCAAAGGGTGCAGACCTCAAAGAGGTTGACAGGTTCGTAAACGAGAAACTCACGGCGGAGGAGCTTGAGGTAGTTTACAAACTCCTAAGGAGTATCGAATATATAGAGACCCCCGAGGGGTTTAGGGTTGCCATAGCGACCTTTAAGGGGGAGGAGTATTTTCCCGAGTTCCAAGAGTTGGTCTACCGGATGAAGGAGTTCACCGAAAGGGTGGACGGCTTTTTCATCGTCTACGAGGCGGGGAATAAAACCTACCTGTTCGGTAGGGCGGTAAATCCCAACTTCGACGCCTCGGCGGTTCTCCGTAGGCTCGGCGGAGGGGGACACGGGGCGGCGGCTTCCCTAAAGGTCGAGGGTATCCCCGCGGAGCGGGTAAAAAAGCGTCTCGTTGACGTCCTAACGGGCAATCTTCCCAATATCTATCTGGAGAACTTCATCTCCTACCCGCCCCTGGTGGTGATGGCGGACGAGGGGGTGAGGGAGGCGCTCCAGAGGTTGGTCGATTTCGGCTTTGCCGGTGCGCCGGTGGTGGACGAAGAGGGGAGACCCCTCGGGGTGGTCTTTAAAAAAGACCTTCTAAGGGCTTTGAAACATTTGGGGGACAAACCCCTTAAGGTGTCGGATGTTCTAAATCCCGACGTTAGGGTTTTGCATTTGAGGGACACCATTTGGGAGGCGGAAAATATCCTCTCCAAATTCGGTCAGAAGTTAATTCCGGTGGTAAACGACGCGGGGAGGGTTGTCGGGGTTTTGACCCGCCTCGATATCTTCAAAAATATCCTTTCCGAAACCCCCGAAAGGGTCAGACAGAGAAAGATAGAGCTGCCGGGGAATATAAGGGATTTCGCCGAAGAGGTCGGAAAGCTCGCCCAAAGGCTCGGTCTAAGGGCTTACATAGTTGGAGGGGTTGTCCGCGACATTATCCTCGGCAGACCGGTTTGGGATTTGGATATTGTGGTCGAGGGTGGCGATGCGACCGAGCTGGCAAAGGCGGTCGGGGAGCTTTACGGGGTAAAGGTTCACCCCTTTGAGGAGTTTGGAACAGCCCACCTAAAGGTGGGGAATTTAAAGGTCGAATTCGCAACCGCAAGGCGCGAAAGCTACGAGCGTAGCGGCGCCTATCCCAAGGTGGAGCCCGCCTCCCTCAAGGAGGATATCTTTAGGAGGGATTTCACCATCAACACCCTCGCCGTGGCGTTAAACCCGGAGGATTTCGGTCAGCTCATCGACTATTTGGGCGGTTTGGAAGACCTCCGTAGGGGTATCGTTAGGGTGTTGCACTCGCTCTCCTTTGTCGAAGACCCGATTAGGATACTGAGGGCGCTCCGCTTTGCCGGGCGCTTTGGCTTTGACCTATCGAAGGGAACGAAAACCCTCCTCCGCAGGGCGGTGGATTTGGGGGTTTTGAAGAACGCACCCCGCGGTAGGGTGGCGAACGAACTGCGTCTCGCCTTAAGGGAGGATAGGTTTCTCGAGATTCTCAAACTCTACAAGGAATACAAAGTTTTGGAACAGATACTCCCCGAGGGATTTCAGTGGTCTAAAATCCGCGAGGAGGAACTCAAAAAACTGAAATCCCTTTTGGAGGAGTTTCCCGAGATATCAATTCCCGGCTGGGTTCTCTTTATCTCACTCCTCTTGGGGTTGGAAAAGGAGAAAGCCCTCGGGGTGCTTAAGGAACTCTCCGCACCCGCGAAGGTTAGGGAGATATACCTCCAGGCAAAGGACGAGGCTTGGGAAATTTTAAAGACCCTAAAAGGTGCGAAAAAACCCTCCGACCTCGCGGTGGGTCTGAAAAAATACCACCCCGAGACGCTCCTTTTGGTAGCCTCCAAGGGGGACAGAAGGATTGAAAACCTCGTTAAGTTCTACCTGAAAGAGGTGAAACCCTTCAAGGCAAAGGTGGACGTTGAGAGACTAAAGCGGGAGGGCTTAAAGGGTAAGGAATTGGGAAAGGCTATCGAAAGGGAGAAGATGAGGATTTTGGACGAAACCCTTAAGGGGAGGTTTGAAGGGCTTTTAACGCCTCGGGGAGAATCTTAACGACCGAATTCTCCCTAAGGGTTTTGATAAATTCCTCGATTTTTTCCTCCTCTATCCGTTTGAGGATTTTTTCCCTAGACCCTTTGGGGGTTTTGTATTCAACCTTTAACACCTTTACCAGGTAGATGTTGTTCTTATCCTCCGCAAAATCGGTCTGCCCCTCCGATAACCTTTTGACAACCTTTGCGATGGAAGGCTTTAGCTCCTCGGGGGTTGCGGTAATCCTTATCGGGGTTATACCCAACTTTTTGGAAATTTTTTCTATATCCATCGATAGGAGCAGGTCTTCGTTTTTCTCCGCCACCTTTTTGGGGATGGGAAGTATTTCGACCGTGTAAACGGGTTTAGCCTTGGGGGCTTTTGCGGCTATAAGGAGTTCCAACTCCCCCTTGTTGGAGAGTAGAGGTTTTAAAACGAAAAGCCTTATACCGTTTACGTAGAGGTTGTATTTCTCTATAAAGTTGTTGAAAACGGAACCTCCCAATCCAACCCTTTGAAGTTCCCCGTAGAGTTTTGCGACCGTGATACCCTGACTTTTGGCGAAATTTTCCACGATGCGGTTCACCTCTTGGGGTGGAATTTGAAGTCCTTTGCTCTCCGCGTATTGGGCTACTAGATAAATGTTTATTAACTTATTGAGGGCTTTGGTGAAATCCCTTTCCCCAAAGAGGAGCATGTAGAGCTTTATGTCCGAAAGGAGGATGGGTTCCCCGTTTACCACTGCAACGGTTTCGTCCACCAATTGCCAACCGCTTTGGGTTTGAATTTTTCCCTCCCCTCCCATAAGGGGTAAGGCGGTTATCAAAAAGACCGATAGGAGGAGAAAAAACTGCCTAACCATTAAAGGGTTTAAGTTTAAGAGAGGTTAGACCTTCAGCAGTTTGAACGACCTCGCAAGGAAGTAGGCGGTCAGAACCCCCACTATTTCGGGAATTATCAGCGTCTGGTGGCTCATCTCCGAAATCATTATCACGGCGGTAATGGGGATATTCATAGCGGCGCTTATCATTGCCGCCGCACCCGTCAGGGCGAAGATGGAGAGTTTATCCGGCTCTATGTGGGCGACTATATTCCCCAAAGATACCCCTATGAATATGAGGGGCAAAATGATACCGCCGGGATAACCGAAGGATAGGAGAAGCGTTATAAATACCGTCTCCAGCACCACAGCCCCGATAACCGCCTCTACGGGGAAAAGCCGACTGCTAACCTCATTAATGGGTAGGTAGTTGACCGCCAACTCCAAGAGGTGGATATGCTCGTGGCTGTTGGCTATGGCGAATAGCAGTAGCACGGCGGGAAATATCGCTACGGGGCGGTAATTCGGAGGAACTAACCGAGCCAACCATTTGAAAAATTCGTAGACCGCGAGCAGAAAAATGGTTGACAGCGAAGCCATAACGCCCAAAATCGCAGAGGGAATTAAATCCCATATACTCCAATGAAAGTGTCCCTCGACGTGGATTAGTGGGTGAAAACCCCTTAGGTAAACGTAAATCGTAAAGGCGACCGTTGATGCGGTCAAACCGTTTATTAGGAAGTCCACGTTGAGGATTTTTCCAAAGCGGTTTTCCAGAACGTAAAAGGTTCCCCCCAAGGGGGTTTTTAGAAATGCGCCTACAAAGGCGGCGGCGCCTATCGTTCCCCAGTAGTTTATCTGCCCCCGGGGCACTCTAAACAACTCGGCGATATACTGACCCAAACCCGTTCCGAGAAACATGGCGGGTCCTTCCCTACCGAGGGGTAGAACCGATAGCGATAGGGCGACACCGATAAATTTGGTCAGCCACATGAAGAGCGGAATAATCACGTTTTCGCGCAATATCCTCAAACTCAACACCAAACCGGGAATGGTTAAACGGCTTTCCATAGAGGCGACAACCGACATATAGGCGGCTACAACCATTAAATGGAAGAATTGAAGCTTTAACCCAAACGACAGGTTGTGGAAAAAGTTAATGAAAAAATCCAACAGGGAGGCGGCAAGTCCCGACACCACACCTATAAAGGTTGCGAATAAGCTCTCCTTAAATTTCCCTATAACGTAATCCCTATAAAATTTCAGCTTCATTTTTCCACCTAAAGGGGAAGGTTTCGAAAAGACGAACCTATGGAGTTGTTAATTCTAAATCCTCCTTGGGGGTTTTTTGCAAAAGGACTTCCTACCCGTTTGGGTGAAATTTGGAAAGTTTTTAACCTTTAAATGGGAAAGGAAAAATCTCCCTTTCGCCTAAAGGCGCCCTTTAAACCGGCGGGAGACCAACCGAAGGCTATAAAGAAACTTCTCGAAAACCTAAAGAGGGGTGTCAAAGAGCAGATACTTTTGGGAGCGACGGGAACGGGAAAAAGCCTTCACCCCGATGAAACAGTTTTGGTTGGAGAGAAGATTAAAGGCAAATTAATTTGGAAATTGCTTCCTATTGGTGAATTTGTAAGGGTCTTGAGCCAACGCTATCCCATAGTGTTTGAAGGAAATAACGGGGTTGTTTTACTTCCACCGGAACGCTATTGGAGTGTATCTTTCTCGCCACAAACGATGGAAATTCAACCTAAACCACTATATGCCGTTTCCTTTCACTTTGAGGAAAGTCGTATTTTTGAAATAACTCTCGAGGATGGAAGAAAGATAAGAACCAGCGCAGACCACAATTTTTATGTTCTAACGGACAAAGGATTTGTATTGAAAAAAACGACAGAATTAAGGAATGGTGATTTTGTTCCAATTCCCCGCAATTTGCCCCTCGCGGAGCAATATTTAAGCCATATCTATGTGTCCGACTTTTTATCTTTAACTTCCAAAAATGGTTTTGTATCCTATCCGAAAGCCAAGCCTATCCCAAATGGTATCAAATTAGATAAGGATTTCTTGGAATTTTTAGGTCTTTATTTAGCCGAGGGTCTTACTACCGACCGTTATTTACTAATATCAACGAAATCGAAATATTACCAAAATCTTTTAAAGCGAATTGCCGAAAGGTTTAATCTTAAGATTTCCTATAGGAACGATAAGGATATCGTAATTTACGGAAAAACTTTTGCCAATTTTATCGGAAGACTATGCGGTAAAAATTCCGGTGAGAAACATTTACCCGAATTTTGGTTGAGTTTGTCAAAGGAACAATTGGGTTGGTTGTTGAGAGCTCTTTTTGATGGAGATGGGACTGTAGATAAGGTTTCGATAAATATAGTCTCCAAGAGTAAAAAATTGATAGAAAATTTACTTTACGCGTTACTGCTTTTTGGTATTCACGCAAGGTTTTCCGAAATTTTCAAAAGGGCTACCAATAGCAAACATAAAGGGGATTATTACTATCAACTGCGAATTTATGGTGAGAATGTTGAAAGATTTGTAACCGCTATCGGCTTCAATGAGTTTTATAAGTTGGAGAGAGCTCTACTATTGGCGAAGAGGAAAAGAAATACAAATGTCGATGTAATTCCTTATATGGGGAAAACAATAAGAGCTTTAAGACTTTTAAAGGGAAAAACTCAAAAAGAAATTAAAGGAAAGTTATGTAGGGAAACTATTAGTTCTGTGGAATTGGGAATACGTTTTCCTTCTGTTGAAACCTTTGAGGAAATAATTTCAAACCTTGAAGCGGAAGGGCTTAAAAAATATACCAAATTGAGGTGGGTAAAAATAAAGGAAATAAAGGAAATTCCTTATAAAGGATTTGTTTACGATTTATCGGTGGAAGAAAATGAAACTTTCTTGGCGGGTTTTGGTGGAATTTTTGTCCATAACACTTTTACTTTGGCAAACGTAATAGCAAAATGGGGGAAACCTACCCTCGTAATGGTTCACAACAAAATATTAGCCGCCCAACTTTACAGGGAGTTTAAGGAACTCTTCCCCGACAATGCGGTCGAATATTTCGTTTCCTATTACGACTACTACCGTCCGGAAGCCTACATTCCCGAAAAGGATTTGTATATAGAGAAGGACGCCGCCATTAACGACATTCTCGAAAAATACCGCCACAGCGCGACGCGGAGCGTTTTGGAGAGAAGGGACGTTATAGTTGTAGCCTCCGTTTCGGCTATTTACGGCTTAGGTGCGCCGGAAAACTACATAAAGCTCCGCCTTCAACTGCACAGAGGTATGGTTATAGGTTACCGCGAGCTTTTAAAACGTTTGGTCGAAATGGGTTATCAGCGGAACGACTACGCCATAAAGAGGGCGACCTTCTCGGTGAAGGGCGATGCGATAGAGATAGTTCCCTCCTACTCCGATGAGGAGGTTATCCGCATAGAGTTTTGGGACGACGAGATAGACCGCATCAGGAGGCTAAGCCTTCTAAACCGCGAGGTTATAGAGGACGATATAGAGCACATAGTGATATGGCCGGCAACCCATTACCTGGCACCCCGCCCCACCGTCGAGGAGGCGTTAAGGGAGATAGAAAAAGACCTTGTCGAGCGGGTAGCCTGGTTTAGGAAGCAAGGCAGGGAGGTGGAAGCCCAACGTCTCTTTCAGAGGACTTCCCACGACATAGAGATGATTAGGGAAACGGGCACCTGTAAGGGTATCGAAAACTATTCGAGATACTTCGACGGGAGAAAACCGGGGGAACCGCCCTTTACCTTACTCGACTACTTCCTCGACGACTTTCTGCTGATAATCGACGAGAGCCACCAAACGATACCCCAAATAAGGGCTATGTATGAGGGGGATAGGAGTAGAAAGTTAAAGCTTGTCGAATACGGGTGGCGCCTACCGGCGGCGCTCGACAACCGTCCCCTGAAATTCGAAGAATTCCTCCAAAAGCTGAATAGGGTTATATACGTTTCCGCAACCCCGGGCGATTGGGAGCTAAAGAGGGTTTGCGGGCAAAATAGGTAATTTCCGATGTCGCTCTACCTCTACGCTTTTTCAATCTTTCTCGCTATTTTGGTGGTGGTAGGGATAAATGTAGCCTTACTCGACCACCTTAAGAATATGGAGGGGATTAAACTTTTCCCCCTCCTCGCGTGGGTAAACCTTAACCTTCTCCTTATCCTCGGGTTGGTTTATCTATTGGCGAGGAAACTTTACAGGGAAATAGTTCAAAGTAAAAGTTCCCCTTTGAGGAGAAAGCTCTTTATATCTCTACTGGTTTTGTTTGGATTTCCCGTGGTTATTACTACCGCTGTTGCCGTTGCCGGACAGAGTTCCTATTTAAGGGTTTTTACCGATGAGACCTTAAAAAGTTTGCTTTATTCCATAGAAAACCTCCAAAAGGAAATGGAGGAGATAAATATCCCACCGGAGGAAAAGGAAAAATTTACCTCCGAGTTGAGGAGTTTGGAGGAAACCACTTCCAATTTGAGGGATTTGGTTAGACAGCAAAAGGTTTTGGTTATCAATTTCCTCTCCTTCTTTTTCCTCGTGGCACTGGCGGTATTTTTGGGCGGGGTGGCGGTCGCCTCGTGGCTTTCCCGCATCATTTCAAAAGAGGTGGAATTGCTGTCCCAAAATATGGAAAGCCTTGCGAAGGGTAATTTTGATGTCCGTATAAACCCAAAGGAATTTCCGCGGGAAAAGATAAATGAACTTCAGCGGCTTGCGGAGAACTTTAACAAAATGGCGGAGCGCCTCCGCTTCCTCTACAAAAGATTGGAGAGGGAGAAGTATCTGTTCGGAGAGGTCTTTCAAAATGTCTCGACCGGCGTTGCCCTCTTCGACCGTCGCGATGGGCAACTGATAGACGCAAATGAAAGTTATAAAAAACACTTTAAGTTCGATAACCTTCAAAAACTCCGCAATTGGGTAAAGGGAAATGACAACCTCCGCTACGAGGAGAAAAGGGTCGGTTATCTCTCCCTCGTTTTCATAGAAGACCTAACCCCCTTTGTGGTGAACAAGCGTTATAGGGCTTGGAAGGAGATAGCGTCCCGATTGGCGCACGATGTGAAAAATCCCCTTCACGGGATAAACCTATCGCTCGACCTCTTGGAGGCTCTTCTCGAGAGGATAGAGACCGAAAATGGGATATTGAAAAATCCCGATGCCTTCGAAAGATTTAAAGAACAATTTCAGAGAAACGCCCGCCAAATAAGGAAGCAGATAGAATACGTTTCCGACCTTATAGAGTCCTTCAACAACCTTGCATCGGAAGAGGAGGAGCTCAAGAAAGAGCGCTTTCCCCTCAAAGAACTCCTATACGAGATAAAGAGGGAATTTGACGGAGATAAATTTAAAGTTTTGGTAGAAGGCGAAGCTGCCTATATAGTCGCCGACAGGCGCGCCTTAAAGAGGGTTTTAGAAAATCTCGTCCGAAACGCCTACGAGGCAATAGAAAAGGCGGGTATCTCTCCGGGAATAGTGCGCCTCCGCAGGGAGGGAAACTTAATCCATATTATCGACAACGGTCCCGGAATTCCCCCCGAAAAGGCGGAAACCATTTTTCTACCGTTTACCTCTTCCAAAGGTAAGGGCAGGGGTCTTGGGCTCTTTATAGCGAAGAAGATAATTGAAGAACACGGTTGGACTTTGAAACTTCTACCCCCGAGAAAGGGAGAGGGGGCTCACTTCGTTATAGAGGTTTCACCCAAAGATATCAGAGACCGCTACAGATAAAATGTGGGTGGATATGGCAGACCTCAAAGGCTTTATAATTCCCGCAATCGACATAAGGGGGGGAAGGGTAGTCCGTCTATACAAGGGCGATTTCGATAAAGAACGGGTTTATTACGAAAACCCGATTGAACTCGCAAAGCGCTTTGACAGTTTGGGGTTTAAAAGAATTCACGTTGTGGACCTCGACGGGGCTAAGGAGGGTTTGCCCTCAAATCTCGAAACGATAGCGCGTATAAGGGAGGCTGTATCCTGCGAGGTGGAGGTCGGGGGAGGTATTAGAACCCGCGAAGCGGCTAAAAAACTTCTCGAAGATATAGGAGTTGACTACATCGTCGTGGGAACGCTGGCGGTGAGAAAGCCGGAACTGTTTGCCGAAATAGTGGGGGAATACCCCAACAGGGTCGTCCTATCCATAGACTCCAAAGGTGGAAAAGTTGCGGTCTCCGGCTGGTTGGAAAAGGCTTCCCAAACACCCGAAGAGTTTGCAAAGAGATTTGAAAACATGCCTATATGGGGTTACCTCTACACGGTGGTTGAAAAAGATGGAACCCTCGAAGGGGTCGATATAGAGCCTTACAAATCCATTAAAAGGGTGGTAAAAAAACCGGTTCTCGCAAGTGGGGGCGTAGCCTCCCTCGAGGACGTTAAAAGGTTGGTCGGCGTGGTTGAGGGCGTTGTCGTCGGAAGGGCGATATACGAGGGAAGGATAGATATAGAAAACCTCTAAGGGGAAACCTTTATGATTGTTTCCACCACCGGTTTATCTCCCTTTATTCCTACAACCTCAAAGGTGTAGGTTTTTCCCCTCTCCAAAGGTTTGGGGTAGAGGTAGTTCCAACCTCGGGTGGTTGCAATTTCCTTTCCCTCAAGGAGTATAACCGAATAATCGACCTTTACGGGGAAAGTCCAATAAAGCACCACATAACCATCGTCCCCTACAAAATATCCCCCCCTGCCCGGTAGGGGTTTTTGCTCTCCGGTTCCGTTGGGGGAAAGGGAACCCGCCTTCGGCGGAGGAGGTGGCGGCTGTGGGGGTGCCTTCTTTCCGCATCCCACCAACGTGAGCGAAAGGAGGAAAGGGATAAAAACACGTTGCATAATTAACTATCATCGCCTATGGGAATTTTTGGCTCCCTCTTTGGGGGAATTCCAATCCTATACCGCTATTTGGGTAAGGAATTTTTAAAAAACCTCCTTTTGGTGTTGCTCACCTCCCTCCTCCTGGCGGTTTTCGTTTCCTCGATGGTCTTTTTAAACTTCGCGAAGGAGCTGTCGCCCAAACTCCTGTTGGAATACTCGACCACCTCAGCCGCCGTTTACACCCCCCTTCTTCTGCCCGTGCTCGAACTCGTGGCGGTCGGATTAACCCTCTACCCCTTCATCGAAAAACGCCTCAATTGGATAGTCTTCTCCGCGGGTATTGCCCCCCGGAATTTCCTAAAACCCTTTGCGGTGCTCTCCCTCATTCCGACCCTACTATTGGCTTTTCACTTCGAGTTAATCTACCCCCGTGCGGGTTATATCCAACACCTCGACTATTTGAAGGCGAAGAATAAACCCCTCCGCAAGGGTATAGTGGAAGACTTCTGGTACAAATCCCGGGAGGGGGAATTCCTCTACTTTTCACTCGTCCACCTATCTTCGGAAAAGGCTTTCGACGGTCGCCTCTTTAAGGTGGACCGAAACTACCACCTCGAGTGGGTAACCTATATCCCGAGGGCTACCTTTGAGGTAAGGGAGGGAAGAATAAAGGTTTTCGC
>JALWDU010000014.1 GCA_027036735.1 Aquificales bacterium
GCGTATCCCGTGAGGCTGTAAGGCTCTGGCTAAACCAGGCGGGTATCCCCACGAGGGATAGGATTTACGCGGTCAAAACCAGGGGTGCGAGGAAGAGGATAAACGTCCGCGAGATTAGGAAACAGCTCAAAAAGATGTTCCCCGAAGTGGAAACGTTACTCTCCTAATCCCCTTTGGGTTTTGCACCCCTTTCCGCCAAAGGGAGTTTTAAAATCAACACTTTATGGCAAAGATTTACTACGATAGCGACGCATCTTTGGAGTATTTGAAGGATAAAACGGTTGCCATTATCGGATACGGCTCCCAGGGTCACGCCCACGCGCTAAACCTCCGCGACAGCGGGGTAAACGTAATAATTGCCCTAAGACCGAACTCCCGCTCCGCCGAAAAGGCTAAGGCTGATGGTTTCGAGGTCGTCACCCCCGCCGAAGCCGCCCAAAAAGCCGACGTTATTATGTTCCTCGCACCCGACACCGTTCAGCCCAAGATTTACAAGGAGGAAGTCGAACCGCATCTAAGGGAGGGTCAGGCTCTCGCATTTGCCCACGGGTTTAACATCCACTTCAAACAGATTGTTCCCCCCGAATATGTGGACGTCTTTATGGTGGCTCCTAAAGGTCCCGGGCACCTGGTTCGCTGGATGTACGAAGAGGGCAAAGGCGTTCCCGCACTTGTTGCGGTCTATCAGGACTACACCGGCAACGCCCTAAACGTGGCTCTCGCCTACGCCAAGGGAATAGGCTCCACCAGGGCGGGGGTTATAGAGACCACCTTTAAGGAGGAGACCGAAACCGACCTCTTCGGCGAACAGGCGGTTCTCTGCGGTGGCGTTACCGCCCTCATAAAGGCGGGCTTTGAAACCCTCGTCGAAGCCGGCTATCAACCCGAGGTGGCGTATTTCGAGTGCCTCCACGAGCTGAAACTCATCGTCGACCTGATTTACGCCCACGGCATAGCCGGCATGAGGTATTCGATTTCCGACACCGCAAAATACGGCGACGTAACCCGCGGCGACAGGATTTATGAGGTTGTTAAACCGGTTCACAAGAAGATTCTCGAGGAGATTCAGAGGGGTGAGTTTGCCCGCGAATGGATACTGGAAAATGTGGCAAACCGTCCCGTTTACAACGCACTGCTCGAGCGCGACGCCAACCACCCCATAGAGGAGGTTGGAAAGAAACTGAGGGAAATGATGCCCTGGCTAAAGTCGAAAGACCTCAAGTGAACCTTTCAACCCTGTATCCCCTAACGAAGTCTTCCCCTTTAACCTTTTTACCTTTGGGGTTTATGAGTTCCTCAACCTTTAACACCTTTTGGTCTCCGCAAACCACGTATAACCCGTCCCTGTTAAAGGGATAAACCGACCCCGGCGGGAGGTCGCTCTTTATATCGGTCACCTTTGCGGAGAGTATCTTTATCCTCTTCCCGTTAAAGGTGGTGTAGGCGTTGGGGTAGAGAGCCCTTATGCGGTCTCTCACGCTTTCGGCTTCCGCCTTCCAGCATATCCGGTATTCACCCTTCAAAATGGGAGGGGCGTATGTAGCCTCCTCATCCCTTTGGGGGATGGGCTCAATTTCCCCACTTACCCACCTTTTTAAGGTCTTCAAAAGGAGGTCGGCACCTTTGGTCGCGAGCCTTTCCGAGAGGGTAATTACGTTGTCCTCTTCGAGGATGGGTTCCCTTTCGAAAGCCAAAACGGGTCCGCTGTCGAGACCCTCATCGATTAGCATAACCGAATTTCCCGTCTCCCTCTCCCCCGCCATTATCGCCCTGTGAATGGGCGCCGCGCCGCGGTATTTGGGAAGAAGCGACGCGTGGAGGTTTAGGGTTTTGTATTTGGGAAAGTCGAAAACCTCCTTGGGTATAAGCTTCCCGTAGGCGACCACAACGGCTACATCGGGATTTAAAGACCTAAAGAAGTTGTAGAACTCCTCATTTCTAATCCTCTCCGGTTGGAAGATCTTGCCGTCCAAACCCAGTTCCAAAGCTCTTTTCTTCACCGGAGGGGGTGTCAATTTCTTTCCCCTACCCGCGGGGCGGTCGGGTTGGGTTATCACCGCAACGAGTTCTATATCTGTGTCCTCAAAGAGTTTTTCAAGTGTGGGAACCGCGAAGGGAGATGTCCCGAAAAATACAGTCCTCAAACGGGTCATAGAGGTTTCTTTATAACCTTTTGCGGTTACCGATGGGGCTAACAAAACACCCGCGGTGGGTTAAAAAGTTTGATATTCCTCCAAAAGTGGGTTTGTGTAGGCTTTCCCCCAAAGGGGTCAAACTCATAACGCATTTTCCCGCGAGGGGGTAAGTTCAAAATTAACGGTTGTCCCCTAAAGGGGTATTTTTGTTTTAGACAACGACTTTTGGAGGTTCGATATATGGGCGCACTTTTGGAGGTGAGAAACCTAAAATACCGCACCGAAGAGGGAAAGGAGATATTAAAAGGGGTAAACCTCGATGTAAAAGAGGGAGAGATACACGTTTTGCTGGGTCCCAACGGTGCGGGAAAGTCTACCTTGGCAAACCTGATAGCGGGTGCGGGCGGTTACGAGGAACCCACCGAAGGTGAGATTATTTTCGACGGTAAGGTTATAAACGGCAAGCCGCTCTACGAGCGGGCGAAAATGGGTTTGACTATTGCGTTTCAAGAACCCGCCCGCTTCGAAGGTATAACGGTGGAGGAATACCTCAAACTCTCGGCTAGGAACAACCCCGACGCCGACATAGAGTCATGCCTTAGGAAGGTCGGGCTAGACCCCTGCCACTACCTGTACCGCTTTGTAGACGACAGCCTCTCGGGCGGGGAGAGGAAGAGGATAGAGCTCGCATCCATAATGTGTATGAAACCGAAACTCGCCGTACTCGACGAGATAGACAGCGGGATAGATTTCGTTTCCATAGACGAGATAGGAAACCTCTTCAAGACGATGAGGGACGAGGGAACGACCCTTTTGGTTATAACCCACCGCGAGAACATAGCGAACATAGCCGATAGGGCTTCACTCCTGTGCGACGGTCAGATTGTGGAAACGGGAGACCCCCGAAAAATTATTAAGAAGTTCGAAAAGGAATGCCTCGTCTGCGAGGTTCAAAATCCCTCCCTCGTTAAGGAGGTAAAGGTTCAAAACAACTGAAGGAGGTGTAAGTTATGAAACTCAATTTGGATAGCAGGATATTGCAAGGTATCGATTTCCTACACAAGGTGGGTGTAAATATACAACCCCAAGATTTGGCTTTCTTTGTGGACAAAAACGAGATACTCCACAAGAAACCGGTGCAGGGTATCAAATCGGAGGTAATCCCCACCGAGTTCGGTATAAAGATGAGAACCGTTATCGAACCGGGGGTAAAGATAGACTACCCCGTAGCCCTCTGCTTCGGGAATATAAGCCACGGCGGGGAACACATAAACGAGCAGGAGCTCATCGTCGGCGAAGGTGCGGAGGTGAAGATTTACACCTTTGCCCTGATAGGTCCCGGTCAAACGCTCCACCGGAAGGATTTGGTTACCGTCCGCATAGGCAAGAACGCAAAGGTCGAACTCTACGATATCCACTACCACGACAGGAGCGCCGATATAAACTTCTACGCCGAACTGAACGCCTACCTCGACGAGGGGGCATACTTCTACAACCTCCTAAAGGTCACCGACCAAAAGAGCGGGAAATTTAGGACTAAATTCTACGGCGAGGTGGGCCCCCGCGCCGTTGCGGTGGTAGAGGCTAAGATGAAGGCGACCGAAGGCGACGACGTTGTGGTCGAAGATATTATGAAACTGGTCGGCGAGGAGGCTAGGGGGCTTTCCAAATCGAGGATTATCGCCCTCGACGGTGCGAAGGCGGAATTCATCGGGGAGGCTTACGGAGAGGCGCCCAACTCCCGCTGTCACATCGACTGCGCCGAGGTTGTAAAGGGCGAGAATGTGGTTCTCAAAAATATCCCGGTACTGGTCTCCACCAACGAGACCGCCAAGCTCACCCACGAGGCGTCGATTGGAAAGATAGATAAAAAACAGCTCGAAACCCTAATGGCGAAAGGGTTAACGGAAGACGAAGCCACCGAAGTTGTGGTTCAGGGTATGCTCCGTTAAAGGTTTTCCACCTTTTCCCTTAAAAACTCTTTCAGTTCCTCCCTTAAATCCTCCCTTTCGAGGGCAAAGGTTATAACGGTTTTTAGGTAGTCCAACTTATTACCGGTATCGAATACCGAATCATAGGGTACCTCAAAGGCGTAAACCGCCTCCTCTTGCAAAAGTTCCCTTATGGCGTCGGTGAGCTGAATTTCCCCACCCTTGCCCGGTTTGGTCTTTTCCAGTTTCCCCCAAAGGGAGGGTGTGAAGAGATATCTCCCCACAACGGCGTAGTTTGATGGAGCCTCTTCCGGCGAAGGTTTTTCGACTATATCCTCCACCAAAAGGGTCCTTTCGTCTATTCTCCTAACCTTGGCTATACCGTATTTGGATACCTCCTCCTCGGGGACTCTAAATAGGGCTATTACGCTCTTCCCGTAGCGGTTGTATATTTTTACGAGTTCCCTAACGCTGTTTAACCCCTTTATCACTATATCGCCGAGGGAGACGATAAAGGGCTCCTCCGCACCCAAGGCGGGCTTGGCGGTCAAAACGGCGTGTCCCAACCCCTTTTGTTCCTTCTGCCGGATGAATATGGGGTGAGCTAAGTAGCTTATCTTCCTAACCACTTCGAGGAGAGCCTTTTTCCCAGCCTTTTCGAGGTGGAGTTCGAGGTCGGGGTTGATATCGAAGTGGTCTTCTATCGCCCGTTTGTGTCTCCCGGTGACGAAGACGATATCGTATATATCGGCATCGAGGAGCTCTTCGACGATGTATTGGATAACCGGTTTGTCGACTATTGGGAGCATCTCTTTGGGCATCGCCTTGGTGGCGGGGAGGAAGCGGGTTCCCCAACCGGCGACGGGGATGATAGCCTTCATCAGCATTTAATAATTTACACATCTACGGGGGGGTTTAGAACCTAAACTCTAATAGTTATGCCCTTCGCCAACCCCCTCGACGTTCAGTGGAAGTTTGCGGAAAAGCTCTACACCGAGTGGACCGAAAATAGGGAAGACCTCAAAGGGGTTTTGGAAGGTGTGGAAACCCCTTCTCTGGTGATGAGAAAATCCCTAATGGAAAAACGCTATGGGGAGGTGAGGAAACACTTCGACCGCTTTAGGGTCTATTACGCGGTAAAAGCCAACGACTGCGAGGGGGTAATAGAGACCTTCGCCAAACTCGGGGCGGGTTTCGAGGTCGCTTCGGTTGAGGAACTGAAGAGGGTTTTTAAATTCGGGGTTTCACCCGAGAAGGTTATATCGAGCAATCCGGTCAAACCCTTGGAGTTTATAGACTTCTGTTTGGAAAAGGGGGTTGACCGCTTCGCGGTAGATAGCTTTACCGAGGTCGATAAAATCGCCCGCTTTAGGAAGAGGGCGAGGGTCTATGTGAGGCTAGCCGTTCCCAACGTGGGGAGCGATTGGCCTCTGTCGAGAAAGTTCGGCGTGGATACGGATACCGCCGTCGAAATAATGGAATACGCAAACCGGCGGGGGCTTATCCCCTACGGGATTACCTTCCACGTGGGGTCGCAGTGCAACAACCTCCAAAACTGGTTTGTCGCCATAAAGAGGGCAAAAGATGTTTGGGAAAAACTCCACTTAAGGGGAATAAGGCTTCAAATGTTAAACATAGGCGGGGGTATTCCCGCCCGTTACACCCGCGAGAGCCTTTCGGTCGGGGAGATTGCATCCTACGTTAGCGGTCTGCTGAACAAATATTTCGGTATTAGAACCCTCGAACTTCAATTGGAGCCGGGTCGGGGACTGGTGGCCGAAGCCGGTATTTTGGTTGTCTCGGTGATAGGTAAGGCGGAGAGATTTGGAGAAAATTGGCTCTACATCGACAGCGGCGTTTTCCACGGGCTGGCGGAGGCGCTCGGGGGCATACGCTACTCCTTCTACACCCCGAAGGGGGATAAATCCAATCTAAAGTTCTACACCATTGGCGGTATATCCTGCGACGGGATGGACGTGGTTGCGGAAAAGGTAGCCCTCCCCGCCGATATAGATGTGGGCGATAGAATCTACATCCTCACCGCCGGCGCCTATACGACCGTTTACGCATCCCACTTCAACGGTTTCCCGATCCCAAAGGTGGTTTTGGTGGACTAAATACCGCCTCTATCGGAAAATCTTTAATCTCTTACTTTTAATGGAAAAGACTCTTTTAGTCCTATTTAGGGACGAAATCTTTCCGGAAGTCCTATCGGTGGCTTCCGATATAGCGACCAAACTCCAATTGGGGGTGAAGGTTTTTGCCTCCGATATCCCTCCGCAGGAGCTGGAAAGCAAACTCCCTTCGGGGGGGAGGTTTGAAGTTATCCGCGGAGGGGGAAATTTTGAAGAAATCCTCGAAAAGGAAAATCCCTTTTTAACACTTTTACCCCGCCCGAAGGTTTCCCCTATAGTTCACGCCTTTAAAAAGCCTTGGTCGGAGAAATTGGTCGAATCGACCGACCGGTGGAACTTCCTTTTGGTGGAACAGGGAATGGGGAAAATAAAAAAGGCGCTCCTCTACGTGGATAGGGATAAGGCTTCCGATACCTACATAAGGACTACTTACGAATTCCTCCAAAGGTGGGGTGTGGAATTTGAGTTTACAACCGTTTTCGACGAAAGGTCTTTCGAACTTCTCATTAAAAAGGAACACCCCGAACAGGAGGCTAAGGAATTACTCGGAAAGATGTTTGAAGATTACATTTCCGCGGTAAGGGAAAAGATAAAAAAAGCCCTCGGATTGAAAAGGGTAGAAATACTTCCCCTAAAGGGGGAGGTTAGGAAAACTCTACCTTACTTTGCCAAGATGCACGGCTATGATTTGGTAGTAATCTCCCATGCCTACGAGGACAAAAACGAGCTTATAGAGAACTCCGAGACTTCGGTCGCCGTTTTCAAAAATTGATGGAGGTTTTACGATGGGCGAACACCATACCCTCTTGGAACTTTTAGGTTTGAATTCGCCGAAAGCGAAATATTGGATTTCGATAGGTTTATTTCTCGGCACCTACGCGATGATAATTTTGGAACGCTATTTCCACAGGGTGCCGGCGGCTCTGCTCGGTGGTGCGCTTGCGATATTTATCGGATTGGTTACCCCAAAAGAGGCTTGGGAGTCGATAGACCACAACACGATGTTCCTCCTCGTGGGAATGATGGTTATAGTTTCCGTCCTAATTGAGAGTGGATTTTTTTCTATTCTCTCGAATTGGGCTTTAAAGTTAACCAAAGGAGACCCTTTAAAGATACTTTTAGTCTTTACCTTTTTAACCGCTTTTCTCTCGGCTTTTCTCGATAACGTGACAACAGTCCTCTTTATGGTTCCTATACTCCTCCAAATGCTGGTTAAACTGCGGATAAATCCTATTCCCTATGTTATTGCCACCGTTTTGGCTTCCAATATAGGTGGAACGGCAACATTAATAGGTGACCCACCGAACATTATCATAGGGTCGCTGGGACATTTTACCTTTAACGACTTTCTCGTTAATATAGCCCCCATAGTAATAATTACCCACATTTTTGGGACTATAACCTTCGTCCTTTACATGAAGTGGAGGGGTTATCTGGAGAGAAAAATAACCGACCAAGAGGAGTTGGATAGGATAATTAACTCCCAAAGGGCGGAATATGACATTCCCCTTATGAGGAAGGGGTTAATAGTATTCGGTATAACCCTGCTCCTCTTTTTCTTTCACCATTTGATAGGTTTGGAGCCGGGAACGGTAGCGCTCACCATGGCGGCGGTTCTACTCCTCTGGACTAAACTCAACCCCGAAAAGGTTTTTGAACGGGTCGAATGGGGAACTTTAATGTTCTTTGTAGGTTTGTTTATGGTTATAGGCACCCTCGAGGTGACCGGCGTTTTTGAGGATTTAGCCCACTTTGTAGCCGGTATAGTAAAGGACGCACTTAGCGGTATCTGGATTATTGGAGGACTGTCGGCTATTATTTCGGGTATCGTTGACAACATTCCATTTACAATGGCGATGTCCTATGTGCTACTCGATTTGGCTCAATCGGTGCACTTCAACGTGGAACCCCTCTGGTGGGCTTTGGCGTTGGGGGCATGCTTGGGGGGAAACTTGACAATAATAGGAGCTTCGGCTAACGTCGTAGCCGCGGGGTTGGTCGAAAGGGAGGGTTACAAAATAACCTTCATGGATTTTCTAAAGATGGGAACGCCGGTTGCGGTCGTTACGGTAGTTGTAGCCCTCTTTTTGCTTTGGCTCAAATATCTAATTTTTGGCGTTTAATTCTCTCCCCCGCTTCGCGGGGCAATCCATTTTTGCAATATTAATACTTACTGTGAGTCTTAAAAAGGTTCTCATCGTTGAGGATGAGGCGCCCACCGCCGAGAATTTAAAAGCCCTTTTTGAGTTGGAAGGGTATATAGCGGACACCGCCCCCGATTTGAAGACCGCCATCGAGAAGGTTCAAAAACACCGCTACCCTCTGGTAGTTTTAGACCTCTTTCTGCCCGACGGCAACGGGATGGAGCTCTTGGGGTATATAAACCCCGAGAGGACAAAGGTTATAGTTCTAACCGCACACGGGACTATAGAAACCGCCGTCGAAGCCGTAAAGAGGGGAGCTTTCGACTTCCTTCAAAAACCCATAGTGTTTAGAAAACTCAAACAACTCTGCGAGAGGGCTATGCAGGAACTCTCCAAAGGTGGTGGGGAAGGTAGCACCGACCCCTTAAAGGAGCTTATAGGAACCTCCACACCTATTAAGGAGTTGAAACGGAAGTTACCCCAAATAGCGGTCGAGAATAAAAACGTCCTCATAAGGGGTGAGGAGGGTGTCGGCAAAACCTTTGTGGGGGAACTCATTCACAAACTTTCCCCTCGAAGGGATTTTCCCCTGGTAAAGGTATCCATCGCGGGGAAGGGAAGGCTGGAGCTGGAAAAGGAGCTCTTCGGGTCGGCGCTACCCGGTAGGGAGAAAATAGGGGCTCTCGAGAGGGCGGAGGGTGGAACGGTTATACTCGCCGGCGTGGAACACCTCCCATTGGAGCTTCAGGAGAAGCTGGCTAAGGCGATAGAAAGCCGTTCCTACACGCCCGTTGGGGGAAATGTCCGGAAATACCTCAACGTCCGCTTTATCTCCACCACCTCGAAAAACCTCTACGAGATGGCAAAAAGCGGTAAGTTTGACGAGAACCTGCTCGTTAAGTTAAACGAAATAGAGTTGGAAATTCCCCCCCTTAGGGAGAGGAGGGAAGACATTATTCCCCTTTTGGAGCACTTTATCGAGGAGTTCGCGAGGGAGAGCGGGGCACAAAAGCCGATACTTTCGGAGGAGGTTAAGGAATTTTTGAAGAACTACGAATTCCCGGCGAATGTGAGGGAGTTGAAAAACCTCGCCGAGAGGTTGGTTTTACTGCACCGCGGGAAGATTGTTAACGTTGAAGACCTCCAACTGGCGCCTAAAAGGGAAGACCGAGACCCCCTATTTTCCATACAAAACTGGCGGGAGGCTAAGCGTAGCTTTGAAAAGGAATTTTTAAAGAGGAAGCTGATAGAAACGGGAGGGAATATAAAGGAGGTCGCCAAGCTTATAAATCTCGACATATCGAACATCTACCGAAAGATAAGGGAATATCACCTCGAGGAATATGTGAAAAATAGGTCTTCATGAGATTGGGAGTTGTGGGGGGCGGGGCGTGGGGTAGCGCCCTTGCGCACACCTTTTCCCAACGGCACGAGGTTTTGGTCTATGACAGGAATCCCCAAAAGGTGGATTTGATAAATAGGGGTATCTATCCCGCCGACGTATCCCTAAAGATATCCCCCCGCGTAAGGGCTACAAACGATTTAAAAGACCTTTTAGAGTTTTCCGAAATTGTAATACTTTCCGTTCCCACCCAAGCGGTCAGAGAGATTTTAAAGGTTATCCCGCGGTGGGAAAAGCCTTTAATAAACACCGCCAAAGGTGTGGAGATTGAGACTTTCAAAACGGTTGGGGAGATAGTGGAGGAACTACACCCCGAGAGTGAATATTTCGTTTTATCGGGACCCTCCTTTGCGAGGGAGGTGGTTTTGGGGAAACCCACCGCGGTGGTTCTATCCGGAAAAGATGAAAACCTCGGAAGGGAACTTCAAAATGCTTTAAACCTCTCGAGGTTTAGGATTTATTGGAATTCCGACACCAAGGGGGTGGAGCTCGGCGGGGCACTGAAAAACGTTATTGCTATAGCGGTCGGTATATGCGACGGCATGGAGATGGGTTTAAACGCCCGCTCGGCTCTAATAACGCGCGGTCTGAACGAAATGGCTTTCCTCGGCGAACGTCTGGGCGCTCGGAGGGATACCTTCTACGGGCTTAGCGGTCTGGGAGACCTCGTCCTTACCGCCACCGGCGACCTCTCGAGAAACCGCCGCTTCGGTCTGGCGATAGGGAGGGGAAAGGCGATAGAGGAAGCCCTTCGGGAGATTGGAACGGTCGAAGGTTACCACACCGTTCGCGCCGTTTTCGGATTGGCGAAAAAACTCTCGTTGGAACTCCCCATAACCGAAACCGTTTATAGGGTTTTATACGAAAACCTCCCGCTGTCGGAGGCGGTCGAATACCTCTTAAACCGTTCCCCCAAAAGCGAGTATTAAAAAATAAGGGACTATGGGAGAAGTGTTGAAAATTTTTGAAGCCTTTGAGGGGGTTTTAGGTAAGGAAAAAGCCATAAAGGTGGCGGAAGCTATAGAAAAACTCGTTGAGGAAAGAAAGGAGGTTTTAAGAAATGAACTTAAAGAGGAACTGACAAAAGAACTCGCCACCAAATACGACCTAAAGATTTCAGAACAATCCCTCCGCGCGTTGATAGAACAGTGCAGGGGAGAATTGTATAAAGAACTTGAAGAGGTGAGGGGTGAACTAAAAGCGGAAATTGAGCGCGTAAAGGGAGAACTAAAAGCGGAAATGGAACAGGTGAAAGGAGAATTGAAAGCCGAGATAGAACAGGTAAAGGGTGAAATCCAAAAAGTGAAGAACGACCTACTAAAGTGGCTTATAGTCCTATTTATAGGTCAAGCCACCTTTATAGTGGGATTGGTCTTTACCCTTATAAAAGCTTTAAGGGGGTAAAGTATGAGCTACTTGGTGAGTCTGTCGATATTTCCCACCGATAAGGGGGAAAGCGTATCGAAATACGTTTCGAAGGTGGTGAAGCTGATAAAGGAGAGCGGTCTGCCCTACAAGCTTACGCCCATGGCTACGATTGTGGAGGCGGAGGATATAAACGAGGTTTTCCGCCTTATGGAGAAGGCTTACAAGATACTCCAAGAGGAGGGGTGCAACCGCATATATACCGTTATGACGGTTGACTACCGCAAGGGGAAATCCAACCGCATAGAGCAAAAGGTTCGCTCGATAGAGGAGAAAATCGGAGGGGTCGATAAAATTTGACACTCCCCTTTGGGGTTATCTTATTTCCTCTATGTCCTCCGAAGGGAATAAAAATCCCCTCTCCCGATACAGGGAGAGGATTGACCGAATAGACGAAACCATTTTGGAACTTCTAATAGAGAGGGCTAACCTCGCGAAGAAGATAGGCGAGGTTAAAAAGGAAAAGGGTCTTCAAATCCACGTCCCCGAAAGGGAAAGGGAGATTTTGGAACGCCTCTTGGAGAAAAATAGGGGGCGTTTTCCCGAACAGGCGCTCGTTAGGATTTTTCGGGAGATAATATCGGCTTGCCTCTCCCTCGAGGAGCCTCTGAAAATAGGCTATCTGGGTCCCAAGGCGACCTTTACCCATCAGGCGGCTTTGGAGCATTTCGGCGTATCCGCCAAATACATACCCCTCGGCACCATAAGGGATGTCTTCGAAGAGGTGGAGAGGGGAAACATCGACTACGGCGTTGTGCCGGTGGAAAACACCATCGAAGGGGTGGTTAACTACACGCTCGATATGTTCCTGGAGATGCCCAACGTCAAAATCGTGGGCGAAATTATCATTCCCGTATCCCAACACCTGCTTTCCCTAGCGGATGACCTGTCGCAGATTAAGAGGGTCTACTCCCACCCCCACGCCTTGGCGCAGGCTAGGGCGTGGCTCGACAAACACCTGCCCCACGCTCAGAGGATAGAGGTCGATAGCACCGCCAAAGCCGCCGAACTGGCTCTCGAGGACGAGCAAGCCGCCGCCATAGCGAGCGAAGCCGCCGCAAGGGTTTACAGCCTCAATATCCTCGCCCGGAATATACAGGAAAACCTCAACAACTACACGAGGTTTTTAATAATTGGGAAAAAGGCACTCCGCCGAACGGGAAGCGATAAAACCTCTATCCTTTTTGCGGTAAAGGACGAGGCGGGGGCGCTTTACAAAGCCCTCGAACCCTTTTACAAATACAACGTCAATCTGACGAAGATAGAGAGCCGACCCTCCAAGGAAAAGTCGTGGGATTACGTCTTCTTCGTCGATTTGGAGGGGCATGCGGAGGACGAGAGGGTGAAAAAGGCTTTGGAGGAGTTAAGGGAGAGGGCGAAGATGGTTAGAGTTCTGGGTTCCTACCCGGTAGCCCTTGAGGTTTAGCCCTCGAAGAGGCTCTCGTCGAAGTCTTCGTCGTCCAACTCTATAGCCTCGCCTTCCCCTTCGGTTTTGGCGGTTTCGGTCGGTTTTTTGAACTCCCCAAGCCAGTTTTGAACGAGGTAATCCCGAAAGGCTTTAATCTCCTCCTCGCGGTCGAAATCGATAGCGGCGAGGTAGGTCTTTGCCACCGAGGAGAAGACCTTTCTCACAAAGGCGGTCAGGGCGTATTGACCCAACCTAAGGGTGCGGTCTCCGAAGAATATCTCGACCTCCTCCAGGCGGCGTAGCTTCTCGAGTGCGTTCACCCTTTTGAGGGCACCCTTTATCAGATTTACGAGCACCCTGTTGGGGTAGAGGTCTTCTATTGTCAGTCCCCTGTCGGGTGCGGGGTAGTAACCCTCCTCGACCTGTCCCTTTACGACAATCCTGTAGTGTATCGGTTTGCCCGTCTCCAACTTGCGGAGAAAGAATTTAACCAACCCTTTAAGTTCGTTTTCGAATTCGCCCTTAAAGGTGTTTTCGAGGGTTTCGTTTACCACATCGAGGGTGTCGTAAAGCTCTCCCCAATCCTCCTTGGTGAGGTTTGAAATATCGACTCCCGCCTCTTGGAGCAGGGTCAAAAGCTCGTAGGGTGTTATTAATTTGGAAACCGTAAAGGGTGAGTAGAGCAACCTCCTATCCCTTTCGAGTTCCGCCTTTATCTCCCTCAAAAAGTTTAAGGTTTCCTCCACCTCTTCGGGAGAACCGCCGACCTTCGAGAGGACAAACTTCTCTATATCCTCGACCCTCTTTCGGAGCGAGAGGTTATCCTTAATACGCTCCTTGAGGTGGGTTAGGTTGGGTTTTGTTCCACTCTCGAGGGATTTTATCAGCTCCCGCAGGGCTTCGTCCATTACCGAAACGGTCTGACGGGCTTTCTGCAGTTCTGCGGGATAGAGCTCCCCGTCGGCATAGAGCGATAGGAAGACCTCCAAATAGCCCCTCTGAAGCTTTTGGCTTAGGTTGTTGTAGACCGGCAGGGTTAGGACTGCGTAAACGCCCCTTACCCGTTTATCCTCCCCGAGGGTTATGTCTTTGTAGGTGTAAGCAGTCTGCAGTAGGTTTTCGCCCAAATATCGGATTTCCGGCTTTTGGGTTATAAAAAGCCTTTCCCCTTTGCTTCTGACCGCCTTAAGGATATCGGGGTTGTAGAGTCTGTTCCTAAGTTTGGCGAGTTCCCTAACCAGTTCCCTCCTCTTTTCGGTCAGGGTTTTATACTCCTCGCTTTCGGGGTTTTCGATGGAGGCTATTTTCGCGTTGAGTTCCTCTATTTCGAACTCCAATTGGTGGATTCTCTCGTCCTCCTCACCCGTATAGGCGGGAATAACCTCGTTCACCTTGTAGGTTGCAAAGGGTATCAGCACCAACCCCTCCTGGGTGGAACCTATGAAGCTTCCGGCGTATAGCCTTTCGGGGGGATTTCCGTAAACCTCCTTAATCTTAGCCTCGTCGTAGGTGAGGGTTTCCTCTATCTCCCTCTGCAGGGCGGGGAGCAATCCAAAATCGACGTAATCGATGTAGAAGGCGATATGTTTCTTAACCGATTTCGCCCCCTTGGGAACCAGGGAGTAGTAGGCAACGCCCTCATCCTCCTTAACGCCGCAGAGTATCCCCTTAACCTCCCCTTCGAGGGCGTCGTATAGAATTTCGTAAACGACGTTCGGCGCAACGTTGCTGTGGGCGACGAAACCCTTATAAACCTCAATTAGGGTTAGGTGGTCTAAAACCCTATAGGTGGGCTTTTCTATAGCCTCCCCCTTTTCGCGGGTATCCCTATCGCGAACGCTGTCGGGATTTCCCGCAACCACCGAAGATCCGATGTAGAGCTCGGAGAAGGGTTTTTTAAAGACGCGGTGACCCACTATAAAGGAACTCATACCCCATTAATCTAAAAGCCCGCGCTTCGCGCGGGGAGAGGATTATAAACAAATTTTATACGTTATTAAGCAACTATTAATGGCAAAATTCAAAACTCCCACGCCCCTTTGAGGATTTTGAAACCCCCTTCCACCTTTTGGAAAATAGCCTCCACACCCACACCGCGGAGGAGGAGTTCCTTAAAAAAACCCTCGCAGGTTCGGTAGTCGTTAAAACCGACGGCGAAACCGCAATAACCCTCAACCTCCTTGGGGGAGGGTAGAACGGTAAAGTCCCCGCCGAGGGTTTTCAATATCTCCAATCCCTTTTGGGCTTCGGGTACAGATATGAAGTTAAACAGGTAAGGGGGATACTTTCCCCAAACCTTCAGCAGGTATTCCTTTAGGTGGAGTTTGGCACCGGTTAGGTAGAAGGAAATCTTTTCACCCAAACAAACCCCGTGGAAGCCTTTCCCCCTTTCAACGACAGACCTTTCGGCGGAATATTCCTTCAAGACGTTCCCCGTTTCGGAACACCAATTTTTTATCCTTTCCAACTGTTGGGGTGCATGAAAAACCTCCACAACCCCTTTGGGGGGTAATCCTTTAACCTTCCTCGACAGGAGGGCTAAATCTTTTGGGAATTCCAAATGGCGGATATCCAACCTCTCCATAAGCCTTTAAAGGGAAAGTTTAAAAGTCAATTTGACGGTAATGGAAACGGGGAGGTTAACCACGGTTTAAGAACTTCCAAACACCACAACGGAAGGAAGAGAAAATAAATACCTTACCTTATAAGGTTATGGTTCAAGCCTTTGACCCACGAAGGGTTATCGTTTTGATAGGTCTGTCCGGTAGCGGGAAGTCATATTTCGCAAAGCGCCTGGCCGAGTGTTGCGGCTACGAGGTTCTGCGCAGCGATGTAATCCGCAAAGAGCTCGCCGGACTAAAGCCTACCGAAAGCGCAAAAGCCGCCTTCGGCGGGGGAATCTACACACCCCAAATGACGGAGAGGGTTTACCAAACCCTCCTAAGGAGGGCAAAGGATATAGTCTCCAAAGGAGGGAAGGTTGTTCTCGACGCCACCTTTTTGAGAAAGTGGCAGAGGGAACTCGTCTTTAGACATTTCCCCTCGGCGGTCTTCGTGTGGATAAACGAACCGGAGGAGGTCGTTGTAAAAAGACTCCAATCTCGAAAGGGGGACGTATCGGACGCCGATGTATCCGTTTACAGGAAACAAAAAGAAATTTTTGAACCGCCGGAGGAGAGTCTTACAACCTTTGTCCTCCGCAGTGGGGAGTGGGATAAATTGGTTTCCGCTTTGGGGTTGGATAAAGTTTAATCCCCCAAAAGGGGGAAGAAAAGATTAGGCGAGCTTTTTGAGGGCTTCGAGAACCTCGTCGTAGTTGGGCTCGCTGGTAATTTCGGGAACGAGCTGTTTGTAGGCGATTTTTCCATCCTTATCCACTATGAAAACAGCCCTTGCCAGCAGTCCCTTGAGGGCGCCTTCGGCGATAAGGACACCGTATTTTTCCATATCCCTATACCTGAAGTCGGAAGCCACGTCGATGTTGGAAACGTTGAAGCTCTCGCAGAACCTCTTTTCGGCGAAGGGCAAGTCCATGGATACGACGGTAACGTCGACGTTTTGGAAGTCCTTTAGCATTTCGTTGAACTTCTTGGTCTCCATTTCGCAAACGGGGGTGTCGAGCGAGGGAACGGTTATGATGAGTTGAACCTTATCC
>JALWDU010000015.1 GCA_027036735.1 Aquificales bacterium
GTTTCTCTATATACTCCCAATTTTGGTCGTTCATGCCGAAACTCTCGGGAAACTGAAAGAGGAGGGCTATTAAATTTCCCTTTTCCACTATCGGTTCTATACCCTTTACGAAATGCTCCACATCTTGAGGGGTGTAATTCCTCCTATGGGTAAACTTTTGGTGGACTTTTACCGAAAACTTCAAATGGGGTGCCTTTAAGACCAAACTACCCGTAATGGAGCGGGACGGAAACTTGTAAAAGCTGAAGTTAAGTTCCACCGCAGAAAAATACCTCTTGTAGTGTTCCAGCCACAAGTCCTTCGGTAGGTTTTGGGGGTAGAAGACTCCCCTCCATTCGGGGTATGAAAAACCGCTACAACCTACGTAAATCCTTTTAGTCCTTCCCATAAGTGGGGGAATATAGAAGGTTATCCTTTTGACGGAAAATATTTACTTCTTCCGATGAAGTATTTCTCGCTGGGAATACTGCTTTTCTTTTACCTGCTGGCGATTTTCGCCGACTTTATAGCGCCCTACCCCTACGATTTGCAAAATAGAAAGGCTCCCTACCATCCGCCGACAAAGGTTCACCTCTTCCACAAAGGGGAGTTTGTGGGGTTCTACGTTCACCCCTACCGGTTGGTAAATCCGATATTCAAAACCTACGAGGAGGATAAGACCCAACTCTGCAAGGTTAAATTTTTCACGGAGACCCCTTACGGGTTTAAACTCTTCTACACCCCTCCAAGGTGCGGGATATATCTCCTGGGAACCGACAGGTTGGGGAGGGATATCTTTTCTCGCCTGCTTTACGGGGCTCGGATTTCACTCTCGATAGGACTAATAGGGGTTTCGATAACCTTCCTTCTCGGGATACTCTTCGGCGGTCTCGCGGGGTATTACGGGGGTTGGGTTGACAACGCAATTATGCGCCTCACCGAGGTTTTGATGTCTATTCCCGCCTTTTACCTGATGTTAGCCCTCCGGGCAATCTTTCCCCTCGATATGTCCTCTGTGGAGGTATTCCTTCTCATAGTCTTTATCCTCTCCTTTATAGGTTGGGCTGGATTGGCGAGGGTAATAAGGGGATTAGTACTATCCCTTAGGGAAAGGGAATACGTTCTCGCGGCTAAGACCTACGGGGCTTCACCCCTCCGGATACTCTTTAAACACATACTTCCCAATACCTACTTTTACCTCATCGTCACCGCAACCTCCGCCATACCCTCCTACATCCTCGGAGAGGCGGCTTTATCGCTCCTCGGATTGGGTATACAGGAACCCTACCCCTCTTGGGGTAACATGCTCTCCGACGCCCGCAGTCTTACCGTTATAACCTTCTTCCCCTGGATACTAGCCCCCGGAGTGGCTATCTTTTTGGTGGTTTTCGCCTTCAATATGCTCGGCGATGCCCTGCTATCCGAAAGGAAGGGTGAACGTTTCTAATTCTCCCTTAACCCCCTCGGGGAGAATAAAACACTTAATGCGTTGGTCTAGAGCCTTTATACCGACCCTAAAGGAAGCGCCTTCCGAGGCGATAGCACCCTCCCACCAGCTCTTGGTTAGGGGTGGCTTTATAAGGCAGGTTGCCGCCGGTATATACGAATTTCTCCCGTTAGGGCTAAAGGTTTTGAAAAAGATTGAAAATATCGTCCGCGAGGAGATGAAC
>JALWDU010000016.1 GCA_027036735.1 Aquificales bacterium
TTTTCCGTGGTGAAGATAAAGCGGAGGGGTTCGGGGAGGGCTATGTGCTGACTCCCGAAGGGGACTACAAATTTCTTACCCATTTTTAACCTCCTTTCTAAGGGGCGCCTTGGGCGAATCGGGTTCGAGGAAGATACCCCCCTTTGCCCCTTCGACGTTTACGCCCAAAAGGTCTTTGAGCTCCTCTTCGGCAATCCAGGCGGAGGGAATAATGTCCCTTATAGTGGGTAGGGTTTCCTCATATCCCAACTTCAGGGAAAAGGCTTTCACCGTTCCCTTCTTCCCGTAGGGGGCAAAGAAGTATTTGACCTCTATACCGTCACCCACATCGGTGCCATTTATCGTTATAAAGTGCCACTCCTGTGGGTTGTAGAAGTTTTTAATAACCTCCCGAAGTTCGGAAATCTTTATTTCAACTTCCTCAAAGTTTTTCATCACTCTTCCTCCTCACCGGGTAATCTCTTGCAAAATTTCTCCTCCAGCTGTCGAATAAGGGTTCTCCTATCGAGGGGTTCCCCTTCAACACCTTCCACCAATTTGGGGAGCTCTATCCTTTCTTTTTTCTTCCTCTCCCAGATTTCAATCGCCTTTTTGACCCCTTCGATAATGTTTTCGGGACGGGCGGCGCAACCGGGCACGTAAACGTCCACCGGTATATACCTGTCGACCCCGTTTTCGACGTTGTACATGTATCTGAATACCCCACCGGTACAGGCACAGGCTCCTACTGCTACGACCACCTTGGGTTCGGGCATCTGCATGTAGAGTCTTAAAAGCCTCGCCCTAGCCCTTTTCGTAACCGGTCCGGTGACCAACAAGATATCCGCCTGTTTCGGGTTACCTTTGTTTACTATTCCAAACCTCTCGAGGTCGTATTTAGGTCCCAAACACGCCAGGATTTCGATATCGCACCCGTTGCAGCTACCGGTGTTGTAGTGCAATATCCAAGGGGATTTCTTCCTAAACCTCTTGAGGAAACCGAACATCTCCTTACCTCCAAATGGCTATCCAGAAGACGTTAAACGCCGCCAAGGGGAGTAGAACACCCCACGCAAATTTCATCATGTGGTGAACCGTTAAACGGGTTGTGGAGTTGTCTATCAACCAGACCAATAGGAAGGTTAGGGCTACCAACAGAAAGCCGATGAGGTAGTTGGAACCGCCAAAGAGGAAAATCAAAGTTCCTATAAAGATATACTCCAGCCATTTGGCGGTGTAAACCGCTTCGTAAAATATGCCGCTATACTCTATCTCCGCCCCGCCAATTATCTCCTGGTGTGCCTCCGATATGTCGAAGGGAGAGCGCTTTAGCACGATGGGTATAGTCAAAACCAACGCGGCGAACAGCAGGGGCATCTCGAAAAGCGGAACTTTTCCCGAACTTAGGATACCCTCTATATCCCACGAGCCGGTGGTTAGGTATAGGGCTATAACCGCAAAGACCAATATGGGTTCCGCCGCAAGTATGTGAGCGAGCTCCCGCAGAGCCCCCATAACGCTGTAGGGAGACTTGACGCTAAAACCTCCCGCCGTGAAAAAGAGTAGAGCCAACACGTGCAAAAAGACGGCTACCAATATATTGGGTCCCACCAACAGGGCAAAGACTGCAAACCAAGCCGCCACAAAGAAGGCTATACCCATAAGGCTGTGAAAGGAATGGATTTGCAAAGCCCTTTTATCGGCGAGTTTGAAAAAGTCGTAAAAGGGTTGCAGCAAAGGGGGACCCATGCGGTTTTGCATACGGGCTTTTAACTTCCTCTCAATCCCGTAAACGATACCCCCCAAAATTGGGGAGAGCAGGGCGACCAGCAGGAGAATAGCCTTCATCTTCCAACCTCCTCAAAGCATTCCGCCGCCGACTATAAGAACGAGCAGAAAGAGAGCCAGTGCTATGGTTTCGAAATAGGGGCTTGCCTTCCCGAGGCAGACCATGTTGTAGGTGCTTATACGAACCCTTAGGGGTTCACCGCAGGTGTATTCGGCGGTTCTATCCACCTTAAAGTGGATGTAGTTGGCTATCACGGGGAAAAAGACCACGAAGAAAAAGGCGATAAGTATTTCCCAGAAGGGAAGTTTCAAGTTGCCTATGCACACATCCAAGCCCTGACCGCAGAAGGGCGGAACCTCTCCAATCACGGCGCCGGTTACGGGACCGAACAATTTCACCAAAAGGGGATTTACGAAAAGGGTAGCCAGGAGTATTAGAATCACGTAAAGGGTATTGGGGGCGGCAAAGAGTAGGGGGAGGCGCTCCAACTTAACCCTAAAGCTCTCCTCATCCCTGTTAATGGTCAGCCCCAAAATCTTCAGGTAGAGCACGGTAAGGATTGCACCGCCTATCGCCAAGATTGCGACCGTTATCGTGTAAGACGCGCGGCTTAGGAGTTCCGACATCTCCGATATGAGGAGCCACTTGGCGACAAACATGGCGAAGGGAACCATGGTCATGCTGAGAAAACCGACTAGGATGAAGAAAACGGTAAAGGGAGCCTTGTTTATTATGTGCTTAATGTCGTAGATGGTTTTTGCGTGATATACCTTTTCCAGCACCCCCGCCTCGAGGAAGAGGAGGGCTTTGGCAACGGCGTGGAAGGCTATTAACATCAGGGATACGGTGACCGCCAGGGGCGTGCCGACGGCACCCGCCAGCATCATCAGAGCCAAGAGGGAGATGGTCGAATAGGCTAGTATCCGCTTAAAGTGGGTCTCGTTCAGAGCCAACAGCGCGGTAACAACGAAAACGAAGCCGGTAAAGACGATGAGTAGTTTTGCGAGCAACGTCCCGTGGATGTAAGGGGACAAACGCAGTATGAGGTAGGGGGCTACCTTAACCATCGTGGCGGAGTGGAGTATGGCGCTCACCGGGGTGGGTGCGACCATAGCGCCTAGCAACCAGCGGTGGAAGGGCATTTGAGCGCCCTTTACGAGAGCCGCCGCACCCAAAAATGCGAGCGGAAAGAGGGCGAGGGAAGCGTGGTCGGAAAATTGGGTGAAGTGGGTAATCCCGTATTTGTGAATTGCAAAGAGGAGGGCTAAGAGTATGGTAATCCCCCCTATCTGGTTCATCCACAGCGCCAAGAGGGCGTTGTTTACGGAAATCTTATCCCCCCTAAAGCGGATGAGTAGATAGGAGGCGAGAGTGGTCGTTTCGAATAGTGCAAAGAACCACTCGATATTGTTTACGCTCACTATAAAGTTCATAACCCCCAAGAACCACACCAAAAGGGCGACGAATTCCCCTTCCCTTTTGGGGTCTTCCTCGAGCATATACCGGGTGGCGAAAACGGTAATCATCGACCCTACAAAGCCGACTATTAAATACATAAAGACCGTTAGGCGGTCTACGTAGAGGTTGGGAACCTCCGAAGGGGGTTTAATCAAAACCACCCACGTTAGGAGTAGAAGCTGAATCAGCGCCAAAACGGACACGAGGGGATTTTTTCTATCCAAACCCTGTTTGAGGAAATAGAGGAGCAACCCGTAGTCGTATACGAGGATTAGCCAATCCACAAAGTGGGGAGGTTGGAACATCAAAGCCCCGTGAAGGGAAAACCACAAATGCAAACCTATCGCCGTGAGAACGAAAAAGTTCAAAACCGTCAGTAGGACGGAAAACCAATGTCTGTTCACCAAATAGATGGCAAGGGCGAAAATCCACGGAAATAAAATTGCAACGCCTATTTCAAACGCCGTCATGGATTACCTCCGTTGTCAAGCTGAAAAGCTCGGAGGATATGATATATCCGAATGTTAAAAATCGGTTAATTGCTATATTCGCATATGCAAAAAGTCCGATAAACGACCGGTAAAGGGACGAAAATATTCCAAAAAATGGCAAAAATAGAACCTTTTGAACGGTTTACAAACCATTACGAGGATTGGTTTGAAAAAAATAAACCTCTCTATATTTCCGAATTGCGGTTGTTAAAGTTCCTTCTCAAGGGAGTTCCCGTAAAAAGGGGATTGGAAATAGGGGTTGGGAGCGGGAGATTTGCTGCCCCTTTGGGAATACCCTACGGGGTCGACCCCTCCCCCAAAATGTTAAAAATAGCCAAACGTAGGGGTATAAAGGCGGTTAGGGGTATCGCCGAAAGTCTGCCGATAGGCTCGGAGACGGTCGATTTCTCCCTGATGGTTACGACCATATGTTTTGTGGACGACCCGATTGCCGCACTGGTCGAAGCCGAAAGGATTCTGCTCCCCGGAGGTTACTTTCTAATAGCCTTTGTAGATAAAAACAGCCCCTTGGGGAGAATTTATGAGGCAAAGAGAAACCGCAGTAAGTTTTACGGAGAGGCTACATTTTTCGGAACCGAAGAGCTGATATCCGCGGTCGAACAAAACACCTCTTTGAGGTTGATTAAAGCGGGACAGACCATTTTTGGAACCGATGTGAGGGAATATCCCCCAAAGGAGGGTTACGGCGAGGGGAGTTTTGTCGCCCTCCTCTTTGGGAAACCTTAACCTTGCCCTCCCCCCGTAGGTGGGTTATATTTTTATCCTTTGGCAGGAGGGGTGGCCGAGCGGACGAAGGCGGGGGACTCGAAATCCCTTGGACGGGTTTACGCCCGTCCCGCGGGTTCGAATCCCGCCCCCTCCGCCATAACCTTACAATCTTCCTATAAAGTTTTTTAAAAGCTCTATATTAAAACTCTTGATGGTGGTATCGTTCGTTCCCCCTTTTGAGGTGGGAAAACCCCAACTCCCGGAGGAGTTGGTTCTAAATACGGTCCCCTTAAGGGATTTGGTAGTCTTCCCCCACGTTTCCACCCCCCTATTGATAGGGAGACCCTTTTCCATAGAAGCGGTTCGCAGGGCTTGGGAGGGCAACAAGCTCCTCTTTCTTCCCGTCCAATACGACAAGGACAAGGAGGAGGTCGGGGAAGAGGACATATCCAAAGTGGGAACGGTAGCCCGCCTCCTGCGCATAGCGACGGTAGAGGATAACCGTCTAAAGATTGTGGTCGAAGGATTGGCAAGGGGTGAGGCGGAAAAGTATTTCTTCGACGATGTGATAACGGCGAAGGTGAAAGTCCTCAAGGAGGAGGTTCCCCAGCTCTCCCCCGAAGATAGGGCTCT
>JALWDU010000017.1 GCA_027036735.1 Aquificales bacterium
AGCTGTTTCCTAATCTCGCGGACGTTTATCCTCTTCCTCGCACCCCTGGTTTTGACCGCGTAAATCCTATCCCTCGTGGGGATACCCGCCTGGTTTAGCCAGAGCCTTACAGCCTCACGGGATACGCCAAAAATCTTGGCAATAAGTTCCATAGAATACCGTTTTTGGTTATACAGATAATCTAAAACAGCCCTTCCGGGGAAGCGGCTTCTCCTAGCCATCTCCTACCACCTCCTTCGTTTTTTTATCAATTTAAAAACTTAATCCACTTGTAAAAACAAAACTATGTTTGTCGGCATATGGGTTAAATCACCCTTATTCGGTTAACATTTTAATAAGGCAAAGGTAATATTTAAAAATTCCTATATAGCAGTATTACGGGTATTAGGCTTTCGCAGTCCTGCTTGAAGCCCACCGTTCCTATATGCTCCCCGTTTTCACCGTAGAAGGAGAAGTATCTAAAGGGTTCCTCCATCCCCATGGCGGAGGCTACGAGTTCCTTCCAAACGGTGTGTATATCCTCGTCGTAGTAGTCCTCTATGGGTTTTTGAAGTTCAAAGGATACCACCTCTTGGGGGGAAAAGGTTATCTCTATCCTCCTACCCTCGGCGGTGAAGTCCTGGGCGGAGGCATACCTCTCGAAGAGTTCCCTTAACCTATCGGTGTCCCCTTTGAGGTATATGCGGTGTTCTATACCAAACTTTTCGCGGTTGGGAACGACCTTAACCTCTTTAACCTCGAACATGTATATTTTGCAAATTATTTGCAACAACCCCGGGTGGGGAATGAGGAAAGTCAACCTTTGGGAGAAGTGTGGGAAGAAGAAAACCCAATAAAGGGAAGGAAAAAGGGTTTCTCACTTTTTAAGAAGATTAACCGCAAACTCCTTGTTGTTGTAAAGCTCTATCGAATAGTTGTCCCAAAAAACGCAGGTTCCAATAACGATGAACTCACCACCGGAAGGGTGCTTGTAAACCGCTCCCAAAACGGGTTTGAAACCCTTGTTGGACTTTGCGGTTTCTTCGCCTTCGATAACCACCTCGGTGTTTTCGCCCTCGAGGCTTACGGAGGGGGTGCAGGCGAGCATCAACTTTTCCACACCGTCGTTGTATTGGTAAACTTTCGAGGTAACGACAAAGTAGGCATCCCCTTTGTGGTTGTTAACCTCATCGGTAACCTCGTCGGGGTTCATCCTCAAACCAAAGGCGGTGGCGAGGGTGTTAACGGTGTCGGCGATATTGTCCTCGTTTTTGTAATACCCGAGGATTATCACCCTCTTGCCGCTTTCGACGAGTTTCTTAACGTCCTCAACCTCTTTTTCGTTAAAGGGTATTTCGGGGTAGTTAAAGACTATAACGTCGTATTCGGGGAGTTTAGACCAATCGGTAACCTCGTCGACCTCTATGCCGTTTTCCTTGCAAACCTTCTGCAGGATAGAAAAGTAGTAGTAGTCGGTAATGGTAAACTCCTGGTGGGTGTAATCCCATGCAACTCTTGTCATTTCCAACCTCCTTTTAAGGGTTTTATAGGGTTAAAAACCTCTGAAGGGTTTTTGAGGAATAAAGGAACCTTTAAAGGGATAGAAGATAGCAAACCTCAAACGGTCATGATTTCCTTCTCTTTAGCCTCTACGAGTTCGTTAACCATCTGAACGTATTTGTCGGTGAGTTTTTGAAGGCGGTCGAGAAGCCTCCTAATTTCGTCCTCGCTAACGCCCTCGAGGTCTTCGAGCTTGTCCTTAGCCTCGCGGCGGACGTTTCTTATGGCGACCCTAGCCTCTTCCGCCAGGCGGTGGAGTAGTCTGACGAGCTCCTTCCTCCTCTCCTCGGTTAGAGGGGGGAGGGTTATCCTGATGATATTGCCCTGCACGGTGGGGTTGAGATTTAAAAATTCCCTAATAGCCTTCTCTATTTCGGGGACGGCGTTTTGGTCCCAAGGCTGTATCACTATCTGGTTGGGTTCGGGAACCATAACGCTGGCAATCTGTTTAATCGGCATCTTGGAGCCGTAATATTCGACCTTGATATCCTCGACCAATTTGGTGGAAGCCCTTCCGGTTCTAAAACCGGCTATCTCGTTTTTGAAGTATTCGACCGCCTTTTTCATGGATATTTCGGCTCCCTTGAATATCGCCTCAACGTCGGGTGTTGTCATCTCTCAACCTCCTTGAGTGTGTGGGTTTTAAATAGCTTTACACCTATAAATGTATAGTATGTAAGCCAAAAGGTGGCTATTACCGAAAAGAGACCCACCGTGAAGTGGATAAACTTCACCAACCCCGCCAAAAGGGTCAAAAGCATAAAACCCCACAGTAGGAGTAAGGTTTTTATCCCCCAAGGGGTGGTGTAGAGTTCCTTTGCCCTCTTTAGGTTCTCCACAAAACCCCTCCAATCGGTGGAGGCGAAGAGGGGAATATATACCCCGTGGAGGATGAGGGATAAAACCAAAGCCCAGAAGGGGGTAAAGAGCAAGATGCCTTCCACCAAAAGGTGGAACTTGTAAATAAGGGTGTTGTAAACGATATAGGAGGCTATTCCCTCGACGAAAAAGAGGAGATAGAGAATTACCGCGGCTACAAATCCCCAACGGGCGAAGCGCTTTATATCTTCGAGTATATTTTCGATAGAGCCGTGGAGACCCACCAGGTATAGGGTGGCTATAAACCAACCGGCGATAACCCCGATAACGGGTGCGAACATGAAGAGCAGGGTATAGTTTCCGAGGATTATGAGGAATACGACGGGATTGTCGAATAGGAACTTAAAGCTCTCCTTAAAAGCCTCCTTCCACATCAAGGGGAAAATTATCCCCGTAGGGGCATAAACTTTTAGAGAAGTTATGAGAGCCTATCCCGAGTGCATTCCCTGTCTCGTCAAGCAGGGCTTAAACGCCGCCGAAAAGCTAAACCTCCCCAAGGAGAAACTATACGAGGTTGCGAAAGCCGGCGTTCGCTATCTGGCGCAGTTTGAGGAGTTCGACCGCTCCCCCGCCTATTACGCCTACCACATACAGAAATTTGTTAAGGAACTGACCGGTGTGGAAGACCCCTTTGGGGAGATAAAGAGAATTTCCAACCTAAAGGCGGATGAAATTTTAAACAAACTCGACGTGGAGGAGTATCTGAAGGGAGACCGATTGAGGAGGGCTTTAAAACTTTCCGCAATAGGGAATATACTCGACTTCGCTATACTCTCGGAGGAGGAAGCTTACGGGAAAATCCTCCAACTGTTGGAAAAGGATTTCGCGATAGACCACTCCGAGTGGTTCGAAAGGGAACTCGAGACCTCCGAGAGGGTCTTAATCTTGGGCGACAACGCGGGGGAGATAGTTTTCGACAAATTCCTCGTAAAGGTCTTAAAGGAGTTGGGTAAAGAGGTGGTTTACGCCGTTAAGGGTGCGCCAATTTTGAACGACGCCACCCTCGAGGATGCGAAAATGGTTTCCCTAACCTCCCTTTGTAGGGTTATAACAAACGGCAACGACCGCGTTGGAACCGATTTGTCGGTAGCCTCGGAGGAGTTTTTAAACGAGTGGCAAAGGGCGGATTTGGTTATCTCCAAAGGTCAGGCGAATTTCGAAAGCCTAAGCGGTATTGGGGATAAGGTTATCTACTTCCTCCTAACCGCAAAGTGCCGCCCCGTCGTTTTGGAAAGCGGCGCCTCTAAGGTGGGGGATTTGATTTTTAAAAGGAATAAACCCCTCGAGGGGGGGAATTAAATTAAACCCAATTTCTTTTTCATTTCATCGTCATAAATGGCTTTATCCCAATTTTGGGCTTTCTTTATCTCTTCGGGGTCAAAGATTGCACCGTGGAGGTCGGCTCCTTCGAGATTTGCATTTTCAAGGTCAACTTCAGTTAGATTAGCCATATTTAAATTGGCACCTTCCAAATGAGCTTCTCTCAAATTAGCTTTGGTTAAATTTGCCCCTTTTAAACAAGCATTTTCCAAAAAAGCCATCCATAAATTAGCATTTATTAAATTTGCATTTGCTAAAATGCAATGTCTTAAATTTGCTAGCATTAGATTTGCTCCTGTTAAAAGACCTTCTGATATATCAGACTTATATAAATCAGCCATTAATAAGTTTGCTCCCCGTAAATTAATTTGCTTTAGTCTGGAATACATTAAAGTAGCTCCTGATATTTCAGCTTTTTCTAAAAAAGCTTTCTCTAAATTGGTTTCTACCAAGTAAGCATCTCTTAAATTTACCTCTTTTAAGTTTGCTTCAAACAATTTAGTTTTGAATAAAGTAGCTTTTTCTAAATTAGCTTGTTCTAAACAAGCTTTTGTTAGATTGGTATAGCTTAAATCGGTTTTACTTAAATTAATTCCCACAAAATTTATTTTTTTTAAATTTAAAAATTTCAACGGAAATTCTTCTATAAAAGTATCTTCACAACTCTGGATAAATTTAACCATACAAACAAATCTATTTTTGGTTTCTAAATCCCTAAACTTAACAGGTGTTACTTTATTGGTGAAAATCCAAAAATTTCCGAAACACCAAAGAGCTTTTTTGAAAATATCTTTAAAAATATCTTCGTCATCATTGTTGCTATTTTTGCCTTTATTTTCATTAATATTAACATCTATAAAAGTAAAATTTTTTCTTAGTAACTTAGGAAACAGTTCTTCTATTTTCTCCTTAAATTTCCGTTGTTTATCCTTATCTCTTCCCCTATGAAGGTCTATTAACTCCTCCAAATATTGTCTAATTTCTTTTGTCATCTTTCGGTGGGAAAAGGTATTCCAGATAATCCTTTCAGCCTCTTTTTCATCTTCGGGTAAATTCATCATTTTGTAGTAGATGTATTCGGCGGTTAAATACTCCTGAAAGGATTTGTGAAGAAATTCAACCTCGTAGTTGTGTTCTCTAAAGTAGAAGCCTACAAGGATATCCGTAAAAATATCTAATTCTATTCTTTCTTCTTTTTGCTTATTATCATTATCTTTAGTTTCCCTCTTATTACCTTCCATTTTAACTTTATTTTTTATTATTTGAAATATCTCTTGAAAACCTTTGAGTTGTTTTATATCTTCTTTGTTAGCAACAAGACTTCCCTTCTTAAATTCCATCAAAAATGCAAGTTCCCTTAAAAAGTCGGGATATTTATCCCTTATTTCAAAAGGTAAAGGGTTATTTCCCATATCCCAAACGCGGTTTAGTAGTTTGTTAAATACTCTTTCATAGAATTGCGTCCTCGAAGTGGTTTCCTTTAATAAAGGGCACTTTTTTTTAGTCTCTATTAAACATTCATAAACCAACAAAAAGAGGATTATAGGTTGGTTTATTAACTCTCTAAGGTGGCATCTGTTATCCCTAAAAATCTCATCAAAAAACCAGTCATCTTCGGGTTCTTCATATTCCAAAAGGAGTTTTATTAAATCTTCCTTTATAGATTCTAACTTTCCCTTAAACTTTTGTAAGTTTTCCAAATTTAATTTCTCCAAAGCCCTTTCAAAGTTATTGAGATATTGGGTTATATCCTCCTCATCGAATTCTCTAAGCTCCAAAACCAAGGTTTGGAAATCTATGGCGGCTTTGTTTAAAACGTCGGTAGGAATATAACGGGAAGTAATCAATATTAGGGTATTATCCTCGTCGCTCACGGCATCGTAGAACTTACCAAGCAATTCTTTTATTTCTTCATTTGTAAAGTTTCGAGGAACGACGTATTCATCCAACCCGTCGAGGATTAAAAATTTTCCCTCCCACGATTTGATTTCTATTCCATACTTCCTTTTGATGTGATTGTTTATGACCTCATAGGGATTTTCAAGGAGTTTTCCATCTTTGGTTTCTTTGATATCTCTATACCTTATAAGGAAGGCTTGTTGGGAAATATTCAACTTATTGTTTACATAGTCGTAAATCAATTTTTTGGTGAAGGAAGTCTTACCCTCTCCGGGATAGCCCAAAAGTAGAACCATTTTTGGTGAAGGTGGTTTTAAAAACTCGAAAGGATTTTTACCCCTTAACAGGTCAGGGATAAATTCGGTTAACCTAACCTTTCTGGGGGGATAAAAGTAAAAATTACCCCTCTTTCCGCCTATTCTGTCGTTTTTTCTGCATCTTATGGGGTTCTCTTTTTTAAGACCCTTTTCCTTAAAAAGGAGATTTCTCTCGTAAATCCTAAAGGAGGGTTCGACATACAAATCCTTTAAAGGGATTTTAAAAACTTTTTCGTTTTTCAAAATGGGGTCTTCGAATTCCTTTGCGAACTCGTAAAGTTTCCTTTTATATTTGTAAACCGAGGAGTAGCGGCTTTCTTCTTCTATCCACTTCTTTAGTTGAGATACCCCTTTATCCTCATCGCTTTTTTCCAAGTCCAGTATTCGGTAGAAATGGTTTTCCGCTAAACGGACGGTATCCCCGAATATACGTTCCTCATTTTTTGTAATAACCTTTTCAAGTTCTTTATTTCGGTTTTCGTCGCTTAGCAAAATCCGCTTGTAGTATTCCCATATTTGGCTTAGAACCTCATTTTGTGGAAAATTTTTGAAATCGAACTCCTCAAGTTTCGGATTTGTCCCTTCCAATTGGAGGAGTTTTTTCACAATTTCTTCATTCCCGTGAATGTTTTTTATTCCGTATCCCCTTAAGGTTTCCACGAAAGCGGTAAAAAAGGCGGTGGATAGAATGGTTTTAAAAACCTCTTCCGGTGTGGAATTTTTCCAATTGCTGTAAACCTCTGCAAATATTTTCTTTATCCCCTCCGATGTCAGATTGATAAAAACACCTTTTGCCACTTCTACCACGAAAGGAAAAAGCGAAGATGTTAGAAAAGCCTCCAACATTTGTAGTTATTATTATCCACCTACCTCAAATGGTGTTTTGGATTATCAAACAATACACGCGGAAGGTGGAAAAAATAGACCTCTAAATGGAAAAATATTTTTGTATTTCACAACTCAAGTTTTATCTTTCCCTCCACATATTGGCGGATTAGCGAGGATATTTTCCGTTTCCAATCCAGCCCTTTGCGTGGGGGGGTTAAATATTCCTTCCTTATAGTGGAGATGGATATCCTCCAAACCGCAAGGGAAGTTATAGATACCGAAATCCAACAGTTGGAAAAGTTGAAGAATTGTCTCGACGGGGAATTTGTCAAGGCGGTAAACCTCTTAAAGGAATGCAGGGGAAAGGTTGTCGTTACCGGAATGGGTAAGTCGGGTCTTATAGGAAAAAAGATAGCGGCGACGCTCGCCTCCACGGGAACGCCCGCCTTCTTCCTCCATCCCGCCGAGGCGCTTCACGGGGATTTGGGAATGGTCTCAAAGGGGGACGTGGTGATAGCGATTTCCAACAGCGGTCAGAGTTCCGAGGTGCTGGCGCTTATCCCCTATTTCAAAAGGCTCGGTATTCCGATAATAGCGGTAACAAATAATCCAAACTCGGAACTGGCAAAAAGGTCGGATGCGGTTTTAAAGCTCTGCGTTGAGAAGGAGGCTTGCCCCCTCAATCTCGCCCCCACCTCTTCGACGACCAACACCCTCGTTTTGGGCGATGCCCTCGCGGTGGTTCTGATGAAGCTAAAGGGCTTTACCGCGAGGGATTTCGGTCTCCGTCACCCCGCCGGGTCTTTGGGTAGGAAACTTAAGACGGTCGGCGATTTGGGACATTTCAACCCCGACGAGGTGCCCATCGTTCACGAGAATACCCCGATGAGGGAAGTGGTTTTGGAGATTTCCCGCAAGGGGTTCGGTGCAACCGCCGTTGTGAACGACGAGGGAAAACTGGTGGGAATTATCACCGACGGGGATTTGAGGAGATTCGTCCAAAGGGGGGGAGATTTCAACAGAGACCTCGCAAGGGATGTTATGACGAAAAACCCCAAAACCGCAAAGGTGGACGAACTGGCTATGGAAGCCCTAAAGAGGATGGAAGACCACAAGATAACCGTCCTCATAGTGGTCGATGAGGAAAACCGCCCGATAGGGATAATCCATATCCACGACATCATGAGGGGGGAGGTAGCCTAAAGCCCTCCCCTTGGCGGTTCGGCGGAAAATTCCCTTCCTTGGAAGGGGTTTAATTTCCCCCTTTGGGGACGTAAAAGTAAATATCCACCCCGTAGGCTTTTATATCGACCAAAGAACCCCTATAGGAGACCTCAAAACAACCGCTTTGGT
Organism: Aquificales bacterium; assembly: GCA_027036735.1. GTDB lineage: Bacteria > Aquificota > Aquificia > Aquificales > QOAS01 > QOAS01. The sequence goes on from JALWDU010000017.1 coordinate 8,136, forward strand.
CGCAGATTTCGGCTTTTAGAGGTCTTAAAAACCTATCGGTGTAGAGCTCAACCCTTACACTCCCCTTGCGGGTCTCTATTTCGTATCCGTTGTCCATCTTTAGGACTGTATAGTTGGGAAAGACCAACCGGTGTTTGAGTATCCTCCAAAGCTCCAAGGGGAGGGTAAGTTTTCGACTTCCAAATCCCAAAGTACGGTTTTTGTAGTAAACAAATCCCGCGTAGAGGAGGGGAAAGACAACCCTATCCCCCTTGGGGTAATACTTGAAGGGAATACCCCCGTCGGTTCCAAAAAGTATCCTTCCCACAAAGGGTTTTGGAATGTTGTCAGCCCTCAAGGTGGGTGGAATCTGAACCTTCGTTCCACCCCTTGGGGTGCAGGAAAAGAGTAAAACCGCCAAGAGGAGTAATAAGCTTAAAACCCTCACAGGAGGATAAGATTATCGCGGTGGACTACCTCCGAAGGTCGGTCGGGAAAGAGCTTTTTTATCTCCTCGGTGGTTTTTCCCACTATTTTCCTTAGTTCGGAGGAGGAGAAGTTTACCCTCCCTTTGGCGACCGGTGTTCCGTCCTCCGAAAGTATCGAGACGGTATCCCCCCTCTCGAAGTGTCCCTCAACCCTTTTCACCCCCACGGCGAGGAGGCTTTTACCCCTCCGAAGAGCCTTTTCGGCACCGCGGTCGATGTGCAGTATGCCCTTAGGCTGTTCTATGTAGGCGATTAGCTTCTTCCTACCCCTAACCGGGTGGGGTGAGGGTTTTATTAAAGTCCCCTCGAAGGGTTTCCCCTTTAAAACGTCCTCCAAAGGGGTATGCTTTCCCACTATCGCCAGCGGTATGCCGAGCGAGTGAATTATCTTTGCCGCCTCCAGCTTCGATTTCATACCGCCCGAACCGTATTCGCTCTTTGTGGTCTTGGCAAACTTCAAAACCTCGTCGGGTGAAGAAACTTCCCTTATTAGTTCACTCCCCGCTTCGCGGGGGTCTCCCGTATAGATACCGCCCGCCGTGGAAACGATAACCACGAATTTGGGGTTTAGCATCACCGCCAGATGGGCGGCTAAAAAGTCGTTGTCCCCGAAAATGAGCTCCTCGACCGCTATGGCGTCGTTTTCGTTCACGATTGGAATAATGCCCCACCGCAGCAGTTGGGAAAAGGTATTTTTGGCGTTCTCGTAGCGCTCGCGGTTTTTGAACACGTCGGCGTTTAGGAGCACCTGGCTGACCTTAAGCCCGTAGTTTCCGAAAATGGTGTCGTAGATGTGCATCAGATACGCCTGACCCACCGAGGCGAGCGCCTGCTTCTCCACGAGGGATTTGGGTTTTCTGCCCAAGCCGAGTTTCTTTATACCCGCCAAAACCGCGCCGGAGGAGACCAAAACGAATTTAAAACCCTCCTTTCGGAGCCTCTTTATCCTCTCCGCCAGGGAAGATATAAACGCCAAATCCAAGTCCCCTTCGGGGGTTTGGAGGAGGTTGGAACCCACCTTTAGGAGGACGAGCATTTCACCCTTCCCGCGTAGGGATGTATTTCCAACCTATATAGCCCACAACGGGGGCGGTTACCAGGAGGGCGAGAACAAATGCCCCTTTGGGGAAGATGTATTCGAATGTAGACCACATGTAGAGGAAAAAGAGGTATACGAAATATGCGGTCAGCAACCACCCGAGGGCGGCGGAAAAGACCTTCCAGGCTAGCTTGAACCTCTCGAACATCTTATCCCCTTTCGACGGTGTAATCCTCTATTAGGTCGTTTACCAACACCTTTTTTGCTATTTCGTGAACCTGCTCCTCGCTTTCCGCCTCGAGGAGGACTACCTTTCCGACCCTCACGTTGGAAACACCCTTATAACCCTTCTCCTGAAGGAGTTCCTCCACAGCCCTACCTTGGGGGTCGAGCAATCCCTTTTTGGGGGTTATCAAGACCTTAAAGAGCATAGGTTTAGATTTTACCAACCGCCCGGAGGGGAATATTTTTATATCCCCCATGGATAGGTGGAAGAAGGATAGATACACCTTTGAGGATTTGAAGGAGATAATGAAGGAACTCCGACAAAAGTGTCCCTGGGATAGGAAGCAGACCCACGACAGCCTGAAGAAATACCTAATAGAGGAGACCTACGAGGTTATAGACGCCATAGAGAAAAGGGATTGGGAGGCGCTGAAGGAGGAACTCGGCGACCTTTTACTCCAACCGGTATTCCACGCCCGCCTTGCGGAGGAGGAGGGGCGTTTCGATATCGACGATGTGGTCGACCACCTTTGCAAAAAACTGATAAAGAGGCACCCCCACGTCTTCGGGGAGGAGGAGGCTAAGACCGCCGAAGAGGTTTTGAAAAATTGGGAAAAACGCAAGTTGGAGGAGAGAAAATCGGTTCTCGAAGGGGTTCCCAAACACCTACCCGCCCTTATGAGGGCTGAAAAACTGCAGAAAAAAGCCGCCAAGGTGGGTTTCGACTGGAAGGACCTCAAAGAGGTTAAGGAAAAAGTCCTCGAGGAGTGGAAGGAGTTTTGGGAGGCACTCGAGCGGGGAAATAGGGAGGAGATAGAACACGAGTTTGGAGATTTGCTCTTTGCGTTGGTCAACCTAGCGAGGTTTTTAAATATCGACCCCGAGGAAGCCCTCCAAAAGGCGAACGAGAGGTTTATAAAGAGATTTTCCCACGTCGAGCGGAGGGTCAAAGAGAGCGGAAAACCTTGGGAGGAGTTTACACTCGAAGAGTTAGACCGCTTTTGGGAAGAGGCGAAAAAGCACAACCCCTAGGAGTGGGTCTTATACTTAACCCACCAAAGGAGGTAGAAATGAAAAAGTTGCTACTCGGAAGTGCGCTAATCGGTGCCCTCGCCCTCCCCCAAGCGGTTCAGGCTCAAAAATTGGTTTGCGTGAACGGGGATGAACTCCTGAAGGAATCCCACTACGCCCAGGAGCTAAAGGCTCAACTCACCAAAAAGAAGGCGGAGCTCATTAAAAAATACCAGCAGAAGGCGAAGGAATTGATTTCCAAGTTGAAATCCCTCCAGAGGGAGCTATCCAGCGGTCTCCTATCGGAGGAAGCCCAAAAGCAAAAACAAGAGGAGTATATGAAACTGCAACAGCAACTGCAGATGTTGCAGATGGAAGCCCAACAGGAGGCGCAAAGGTATATAACCAAGCAGCTCCAAAAGTTGGATAGTTTGACCAAGGCGGCGGTTAAGGCGCTGGCGAAAACGGTCGGTTTCGACGCCGCCATAGACTGCAACGCCCTACTATACCACTCCCCAAAAATAGACATAACCCCCCAAGTGGCGAAGGTTATAGACCAATTGGCGTCGCAAAATAACGAAACCTCTGAGGGGAAAAAGTGAGTTAATTCCCCTCCTCTTGACAAATTTGTCGCCCCGAAATCCACCGATAGGTGTTTCTCCGTTCCCTTACTCCCCTTGGAGTATGAGGCAACCTTTCCCCTTAGATGGGGAAGGTTTATCTGGTCGGAGCGGGACCCGGCGACCCGCAACTGCTGACCCTGAGGGCTTACAGGCTTCTGCAGACCGCCGATGCGGTGCTTTACGACGCTCTCGTAAGCGATGAAATTTTGGAACTAATCCCGCCTTCGGCGGAAAGGATATTTGTTGGAAAGCGGTGCGGCAACCATTACAAAACCCAAGACGAGATAAACCGCCTGATATACCGCTATTCGTTGTTGTATCCCAAGGTCGTTAGGTTAAAGGGTGGAGACCCCTTTCTCTTCGGAAGGGGAGGGGAGGAGTTGCTGTTTTTAGCCGAAAGGGGGGTGGAGGTGGAGGTCGTTCCGGGCATTTCCTCAGTCTTCGGGGCTGCCGCTTCGGCTGGAATACCCCTAACCCTTAGGGGGGTTAGCTCCTCCCTCCTCGTGGTGAGCGGACACCGATTGGAAGGTATAGATTGGAAGACTTTGGCGTCGGCGGAAACGCTCGTCTTCCTAATGGGAATCGGCAATCGGCGGGAAATCGCGCGCAGGTTGATAGGGGCGGGTAGGAGCCCCGACGAGGGCGTCGCCTTTGTGGAAAACGCCACCACGCCTTTGGAAAGGAGGGTATACGCCACCCTGAAAGAGGTTGCGGAAAACCCCCCCGAAGTGGGGACACCCGCGCTCTTTATAGTGGGGTCGGTTGTGGATGTGGGAATAAAAACCTCCTTTGGAAAACCCCTAAACCTTCCCACCGGTGGGGAAATGAAAAGGGACATTTAACACCTCCTGTCGTTTCCATTTTTTCCAACCGTTATAGGATTGCGCCTATAAAGAAAACACCCGCGGAGTCATAAAATTTAAATCCTTTAAATCTGCAGGAGGATTAAAAAATGGAAGAAAAAATCCCTACCGCGTTGACCTTTGACGACGTCCTTTTGTTGCCCCAATATTCCGAAGTTCTCCCCCACGAGGTTGATATATCCACATACGTCACCAAAAAGATAAAGCTTAACATACCGATACTCTCCGCGGCGATGGATACCGTCACCGACTACCGTATGGCTAAGGCTATCGCCCGCGAGGGGGGTATCGGAATAATCCACCGCAACATGTCTATAGAGGAGCAGGCGGAACATGTGAGCCGCGTCAAGCGTTCCGAAATGGGAATGATACTCGAACCGGTAACCATCTCCCCCGAGGATACCGTCCGCCACGCCCTCGACCTAATGGCTCAATACAAAATTTCCGGTTTGCCCGTTGTTGACGAGGAGGGTAGGGTTGTCGGAATAATCACCAACAGGGACTTGCGTTATGTAGCCCCCACAAACTACGACAAGCCGGTAAAACTCTTTATGACCCCCAAGGAGAGGCTGATAACCGCCCATCCCGGTATAACCCTCGAAGAGGCTAAGGAGATATTTGCCAAACACAAGGTGGAAAAACTCCCCATAGTGGACGAGGAGGGGAAACTTAGAGGTCTCATAACCATAAAGGACTTGGAAAAGAGGGAGAAATACCCCAACGCGGCTAAGGACGAATTCGGTAGGCTATTGGTCGGTGCGGCTGTGGGAACCGCCCCCGAAACCCTCGACAGGGTTGCCGCCTTGGTCGACGCCGGGGTTGACCTAATCGTGGTTGACACCGCTCACGGGCATTCCAAGAGGGTTTTGGACACCGTAAGGGAGATAAAGAAACACTTCCCCGACCTCCAGGTGATGGCGGGTAATATCGCCACCAAAGAGGGCGCCCAGGCGCTCATAGACGCTGGAGCCGACGCCATTAAGGTGGGTGTTGGACCCGGTTCGATATGCACCACCCGTGTGGTCGCCGGTGTGGGCGTTCCCCAAATCACCGCCGTAATGTGGGCGGCGGAAGTTGCGCGCGAATACGGTATTCCCGTAATAGCCGACGGGGGAATTAGGTTTTCGGGGGATATAGTTAAGGCACTCGCCGCCGGCGCTAACGCCGTAATGCTCGGGAACCTCCTTGCGGGAACGGAGGAGGCTCCCGGTGAGGTTGTTTACTACCAAGGAAGGGCTTACAAGGTCTATCGCGGAATGGGTTCCCTCGGGGCGATGATGTCCCGCAGAAGCGCCGACCGCTACGGACAGGAGAAACTCGAAAAATTCGTTCCCGAAGGTATCGAGGGTAGGGTTCCCTACAAGGGGAAACTATCCGATGTTATATACCAATTGGTGGGAGGATTGCGCTCCGGAATGGGCTACCTGGGTGCGAAAAATATAGAGGAACTCCAAAAGAGGGCGAAATTTGTAAGGATAACCTGGGCTGGTTTCAAAGAAAGCCACGCCCACGACGTTCAAATCACAAGAGAGGCACCCAACTATTGGGTTGAGTAATTTTTTCCTTCCCTTTTAAAGGTTCCTTTCAATAGAAGTCCTTTTTTTGGAGTAATTCTTTAATTCGAAACCCTTTAAAGGTTGCCGAGTAAATTGGAACAAAAAGGGGTTTTGAAAACGGGGAAGACCTATTGGAGTCCAAGTTTCTTTTTCATTTCATCGTCGTAAATGGCTTTATCCCAATTTTTAGCTTTCTTTATCTCTTCGGGGTCAAAGATTGCACCGCGGAGGTCGGCACCTTCGAGGTTGGCATTTTGAAGGTTGGCATTTTGGAGGTGAGCGCAGGTTAAATTAGTGTTAACTAAATTTGTTTGAGTTAAGTCTGCTCCTATTAAAATAGCTCTATTTAGATTAGCACCGCTTAAATTAGCTCTATTTAAATCAGCTCTATGTAAATTAGCGAAACTTAAATGGGCACCTATTAAATCAACACCTATTAAAGTGATTTCTGATAAAGGAAGTTTAGCTATAAAGGTATCCACACGCATTTGAGTGTGTTTTAACAAATCTGCAAATCTATTTTTTTAGTATTCCTCTTCCAATTGAATTGGTTTTATATTTCTCACAAAAATCCACAAATTTCCAAAACACCAAAGGGGTTTATTTAAAGGTTTTTCCCCCACCAATTCGTGCGGTTTTACAACAAAATCTTTTTCCAACAAAGAAGGGAAAACATCTTTCATCTTTTCCAAAAATTGGTCTTGTTTTTCCCTATCCTCCTTGCGGTGTTTTTCAATGATGGTTTCCAAAAACTTCCTAACTTTGGGTGAAATCTGTTTTTTCGAAAATAAATCCCATATTAGGTCTTCATACTCTTTATTTTCCTTATTGAGGTTTTCCAATAACCGGTTGTAGATATTCGAGGCCGCCAAATACTCTTGGAAAGTTTTGTGTATAAATTCCACCGTTTGGGTTCCCTTATCGTTACCCCTGTGGGGGTAAAAGAAGGTTAAAAGACTCCCCAAAAGGGCTTTTTCGGAAAGTTTGGTTTTCCTCTTGAGGGTTTCAAAAACCTTTAGTTTCTCAACTTCTTCTAAGGTTGCATAAGGTTTGTTCGAGAACTCTATGAAGAATGCGAGTTCTTCCAAAAACCTCCTATATAGGTAATCCCAGTCGGCAGAGGGAATCACCTTTTTTAGGGGGTTATAAGTGTCATTTGTTTCTATACTTTTTTCCCACTCCCGTTGGATTACCGTATTTATAAGTTCCTTGTATAGTTCGATATCGTTCCCTATTGTTGGAGTTTTTCCTTTCCTCAAATAGAGGTGGGCGAGCATATAGAGCAATAAGGGTTGGTCTACTAAAGGTTCTTTCTCCCTTAGATTGTCCTTAACTCTCTCCTTTAAGAGGTCAAAGTTTTCGAGATACACCTTTGGGGGATTTTCTGGATTTACCCTTTTCTGGTATTCGTATTTTTCCTCCAAAACTTGTTTGTATTTGTCCAAAAATTCGTTTATCTCCTCGAGGTTAAAAGGTTGTAATTCCCAGACGGTGTAGCCCAATCTTTTGTTTAAATCTTCTAAGAATTCTCTAAAATGTTCTTCAGTAGGATATTTAGGGCGTGAGGTTATCAGAACCTTGCAGTTGTATTTACTTAAACCTTCTACCAATTTTTCTAAAAGGTTTTTGGTTTCTTTCTCCGTCAGGTGGTAGTTCATAATAAATTCGTCCAACCCGTCGAGGAGGAGAATGGAATTTCTATAACCCTTAAAGAGGTATATAACCTCCTCATCCCACAAAGAGGGGTCGTGGGGCTGGTCGTATTCCCCTCTTAGGTAATTTGTTAAAACCTTTACCGGGTCGTCTTTAAATTCCTTGGGTAGATATCTCAACCGAACCGTGTAGAGGTTTCTTTTGAAAACCTTTTTGGGATAAGGTTCTCGGTTGTTTTCCGCCCAATCGTAGGAGAGTTTTTTTATTAGAGAACTTTTACCGCCACCGGGTTGCCCCAAGAGGAGGATGAAACTATTTTGGTTATTCTCCCACCTATCCCATATCAGGTCGGAAACACCTTTGGGTTCCAACGATTGGTTTGAAATTAAATCTTTAACTCCTTTGGGGTCGGTGTAGACCTCCTTTAGGGAAACTCCCAAATCCCCGTCCAGGGGTAGGGGTTTTTCAAAAACCCTTTTAAGGGTCTCCTCATATTTATTTTTTACCTTTTTACGTTTAGAGCGATTTTCTCCTTTTTCCCAAATAGAGAAACCTACTTTCGTAAAAAGTATAGAAAAAATTTTCTCTCCTATTTGAGTGATAAGGTTTATAAAGTCCATCAAATGTTATTTTGCAATCGTTATTCGGTAAACCCTTAGAGGGGGCGGAAGTTAATACCCACCTTCGGTTTGGAAAGGTTATTTTTCCCGCGGAGTGGAGAATTAAAACCTTATGCAAAAACTCCTAAAGGGTATTGTGGGTTCATTTCTGGTTTTGGGAAGTGTATTTGCCGCAAACCAAAATGCGACGGCTGACGCCTATAACGAATACCTCTGGTTTAAGGTCTTTTCGGAGGTTTACTTTATCGCCAAAAACTACTACGTAAAACCGATAACCCCGAAGCAACTGATTATCAACGCGGCAAAGGGGATGCTCGAAAAGTTAGACCCCTACAGCGAATACTTTACCCCCGAGGAGCTAAAGGAATTTGAGGAGGATACAACCGGAAAGTTCGGCGGGATTGGGATAGAGATATCGCTCGAGAATGGTCGTCCGGTGGTGGTTGCTCCCATCGAGGGAACGCCCGCCTACCGCGCCGGTTTGAGGGCGGGGGATATCATCGTGAAGGTGAACGGCGAGGACACTTATGGGATGTCCATTGCCGATGTGGTGAAAAAGATAAGGGGTAAGCCGGGCACTTTTGTGGAGCTGACTATATTCCGCCCCGATGAGAACAAGACCTTTACGGTAAAGGTTGAAAGGGCTATTATCCACGTGACACCCGTTAAGTGGACGGTTATAGAGCCGGAGCATATAGGGTATGTAAAGGTCGTTCAGTTCCAGCCCGATACCGCCGAAAAGTTGAAGGAGGTTATAGACAAGCTCCTCCAAAGGCGTGTTAAGGGGCTTATAGTCGATTTGAGGAATAATCCCGGCGGTTTGTTAGACCAGGCTGTGGCTGTAGCCGACCTCTTCCTTCCCAAGGGTAAGGTGGTAGTTTCGATAAAGGGTAGGGTTCAGCACGAGGTTTTGAAAACCCAACATCCCGCCGAGGTTCCCGAAAGTATGAAGGTGGTAATCCTCGTAAATAGGGGGACGGCTTCCGCCTCTGAGATAGTCTCCGGCTGTCTGCAGGATTACAAGAGGGCTATCCTGGTCGGGGAGAGAACTTTCGGGAAGTTCAGGGTTCAGACCCTCATACCGGTGGAGGGTGGCAAATACGGCACGGTGAAGATTACAACCGCCTTTTACTACACCCCGAAGGGGAGAATGTTGGATAAAAAGGGTCTCACCCCCGATATAGAGGTTAAGATGACAAACGAGGAGTGGAAAAAGCTCTACGAGGCGGTGAGGGAGAAAAGGATAAAGAACAACATAGGGTATAACGAAGCCGTTTTAGACCGCAAATTGGACAAGCAACTTCGGGTCGCCATTGAGGTTATAGAGGGTAAATATCACCCCAAAGGGGTAGAGGCAAAAAATAACACCTCCAAAGGGAACGAGGAGAAAAACGCAACCTCCGTAGTGAGGTAAATGTTTTTCCCTTTGCAGGTTTGCTTTCCTTTCTTACTTTTCTCGGGTTGAGAATTAACCTTTCCTCCGAGTGGAAGGGAATAATAGGGTTTAACCCAGGCAAGGTTTTACGAAAATCTCTTTCACAATAAGGGTCTTTTGCTTTGCGAAAACCCTAAAAGGTTTGTTTAAAGCTCTTCCCTTAAAGGTTGGGTAAATTTTGGTGTTCCTCAAGGGGGATTTAGCGTTTGCTATTCCCCCCTTTTGACGCTAGCTTGCCTATACCCATGAGAAAGTTGCTGTTAGGCGGGCTTCTGGCTTTTTCGGTTTCGACCTTTGCCGACGGACACGGCGAGTCGGTGCGGTGGGGCTACGAGGGGGATATCGCCCCCCAATATTGGGGTGACCTCTCCCCCGCCTTTATCATGTGTAAGATAGGGAAAAATCAATCGCCGATAGATATCTCCAAGGAGGGGTTAACAAAAGCTTGTTTGCAACCTTTGGAGGTTAATTACTCCGCCGATGTTATGGCATTTTTAAACAACGGACACACCGTAAAGGTGGAAACGGCGGGTGAGAGTTATATCGTCCTCGACGGAAGGAAATTCTATTTGAGGCAGTTCCACTTCCACACCCCCAGCGAACACACGATAAATGGAAAACACTACCCTATGGAGGTTCACTTCGTCCACACCGACAGATACGGGAATATAGCGGTTGTGGGCGTCCTCTTTAAGGTCGGAAAGAGAAATCCCGCCCTCGATAGGTTAATTCCCTATATACCCTACAAGGTTGGGGAGAAAAATTACCTCCTCTTGAAGTTTAATCCGATATACCTCTTTCCCCAAAATAGGGATTACTACCGCTACAGCGGTTCTTTAACCACCCCGCCCTGCTCGGAGGGGGTTAGGTGGGTCGTCTTCAAGGAGGTTGTAGAGGTCTCCCCCGAGCAACTGGAGGCTTTCGAAAGGGCTATAGGTGTGGAGAACAACCGCCCCGTTCAACCGCTCAACGCGAGGAGGATACTCTATTAATCCCCTTTTTGGTCGCCTTTTTCTTCCTACCTTTAATGGGTATGGAAAATCCCGCCCTTTACTACCACGAGAGGACTAAACACTACCCCTGGAGGTATGCGAGGTCTCTGGGTTACCTCGATTGGGATACCCAACCGAACCCCTTCCGCTTTTGGGAGGGTGCGGAGGTTGTAAGGCTACCTCTGTTGGAAGACCCTTCCCACCCCCCTTTGGCGCTCTACGATTTATCCCTCGTAGGGGAGCAACCCTTTACTTTGGAAAACCTTTCGAAGTTTCTCGAACTGGCGCTCGGACTTTCGGCGTGGAAGTCGGCGGGGGGCAGCACCTGGGCGGTCAGGATGAACCCCTCCAGCGGCAACCTGCACCCGACCGAGTGCTACCTGATACTGCCCGATGTGGCGGGTCTGAGGGGGGTCTTTCACTACAACCCGTTTCTGCACGCTTTGGAGAAGGTAAGGGATATCCCCGCGCCTCTGGCGCGGGCTATTAGGGAACACTTCAAAACGGAGGGCTTTATCGCCGTTTTGACCTCCATTCCCTGGCGCGAGAGCTGGAAATACGGCGAGAGGGCACTCCGCTACTGCCTCCTAGATACGGGACACGCCATAGGGTCTTTGCGCTTTTCTGCGAACCTAAAGGGGTGGAGGGTAAAGTGGCTCTCCGCCTTGGGCGACGGAGACCTAAAGACCCTTTTGGGGTTCGATAAGGTTGAGTTCCCCGAAGGGGAGGAGGAGTTTCCCGAACTCGCCCTGTTCGTTTTTCCGAAATCGACCCCCGATGTGGAGAGGGATATCCCTCCCCAAATTGTGGAGGCTTTTGGAAAGCTTCCCTTTTACGGGAAACCGAACGTCCTAAGCCCCGACAGGGTGATATGGGAAGTTGTTTATACCACCGCAAGGGGGATAGAGAAGCCGAGAACTTCCCCTCTGAGGTTTTCCTACGGCGATAAACCCCTAAGGGTGGAGGTTCCCTACAAACTCCGTTCGGCGGAGGAGATTATCAGAACCCGTAGGAGCGGACACATATACGACCCCAACGTGTGGATAGACAAAGGAGTCTTCCTCCAAATGTTGGATAGAACCCTGCCGAGGGATAGCTTTTCGCCCTTCGACGTTGAGATTTCCCCCACCTTTATAAGTTTGGTCTTATTCGTCCACCGCGTTAGGGGTATTCCAAAAGGGCTTTACACCTTTATAAGGAACGAAAGACATTTAGACCTCTTTAGGGAGCGCTTTAAGAGGGATTTCCTCTGGGAGGAGGTGGAGGAGAACCTATACCTCCTTGCGGAGGGGGATACGACCGATATTGCGGCGTATCTGTCGTGTATGCAAGAGATTGCGGGAAATAGCGCCTTTGCGGCGGCGATGGTAGCCGAGTTCGAACCGGTGGTTTCCAAAGCGCCCTGGCTTTATAGAAATATCCACTGGGAGGCGGGCTTAATAGGGCAGGTGCTCTACCTGGAGGCTACCGGATACGGAATAAAGGGAACGGGCATAGGGTGCTTTTTCGACGACCTCACCCACGAGGTGTTGGGGTTGGCAAAGATACGCAAAGGGGTGATGTCGAACCTTTTAGAACCGGAGGTGGAGGTCGACAGAAGCCTGCAGGTGGTCTACCACTTTACGGTAGGGGGTGCCTACGAAGACCCGCGCATTCAAACGATTCCGCCCTACTATCACTTGGAAAGAGTTTAAAGCCCGCGCGGAGCGCGGGGATTTCTCTTTCCCTAAAATCTACCCCTATGTCCGAAATGGGTAGGCTCCTACTGCTGGGCGGTCTCGCCGGCACCCTGTTTGCCTCCGGCATCGGCGATGTGGAGAGATTTTTCACCGCCCAAGGGGTTATAGTGGCTAAATCGGATAACAACACCTACGTGTGCGATAAGGGTCTGCCCTATTTTAGGGTGGGTTTTCCCGTCTCCACCTTTAGGGGTAGCTATGTGGAAAATCCCCTAACGGGAAAAAAGAGCTTCGTGATACTCGGCGAGAGCGGTAAGGGTATCGTTGTGGAAAGCTTTAAAACCAATTCGGTAATCCGCATTACGGAAAATAAGGGCGTGAGGGTCGGCGACATAGCCCGTCTCCGCTATAAGGAGATATGCTTTAAGGGTTCGGATTTGGCTTTCGAGAAGCTCCAAAACCTCCTGCCGGTGGTTAGGAGCGACAATCCCGCCGCCTGCCGTTGGGGTATAGAGGAGAGAGCCGACGGCTACGAAGTCCTTTTCGAGGGAAAGGAGGTCTTCTTCGCCCGGAAGGAACTGCCGTCCTACGCCTATTCGGAGAGGAAAGTCCCCTTTAGGGAGCTCAACATATTCGTCAAAGCCTACGAGCTGGGTAGGTTTTCGGAGGTGCCCGTCGGTGTGGACGCCCTCTCCAACGGAAAGCTGACCCTCGTGGCGGTGGCTCTACCCGAAGGGGTCAAACTCTATCAGGAGGTCGGCGGGGGACTGAACCCCATAGGGTTGCTCCCCACCCCCAACGGCAAGCTGGTGGGTATCCGCATGGTGAGTGTCGGGGGAACGGTTTACATCCTCGGGAACGCCCTAACGCCCGACGCGCAACCGGTCTCCTTCGTGGCGAAATTGGTAGGAACGAACCCGGTTGTGGTGAAAAGCGATATTCCCTACCTCTTCGGGGTTTTGAGGAAGGGGGATAAACCCCTCGTCGTGGTTCAAAAGTTCGACAGCTCCTTCGGGGAGACCTACAGATTCGACCTAACCCGCCTAAAGGTTGGGGAAAAGTTGAATACCCCCGAAGGGTTTAGGGCGGATACCGCCATCCTCTCGTCGGACGGAAAGTTGGTCTTTATAGACAGCGGCGGGATTTTGAGGATTTTCGAGGGTTCCTTTAAAGGGGGTTTCAAACACGTGGTTGACATCGAGGGGAACTTCGGAAAATCCTACACCGCCGTTGGAGTTCCCTCTCCGGTCGGCGACACCTCTTTGAGGAAGGTATTCTTCCCCCCCCACCCGGTGGAGGTTCAGCTTTTTGGCTTTAAAGGTTTCCTCGTCGCGGAGAACGAGAGCGAGCAAATAGTTCCCCTCCTGGGAGGAAAGTTGCTAAAGTTCCGCGGTGGGAAGTTGGTATTCGTAGCCCAAACCGAAAGGGGTCTCTACGAGAAAAAGACCCTAAGGGGTTTTGTGTTCGAGGACGCCCTTCAGGGGATAGCGGTTGACGGAAATGGAACACCCTTTGCGGTTAGCGGTTACAAAAACCCCTTCCTCTTCCAAAAGGGTGGTAAGATTTACAGACTAGAATTTAGGTATTTCTAAGCCATGCCCGGACTATTAAACACCGTTTTGGAGAAATTGCGGGACATATACGCCCGCCTCGAGAGTCCCGCCCTCAAGGAGGTCGTCGAGAGGGCGGAGCTCGAGGAATACGAGGACAAGGTGGTAGTCCGGGTTCCCGACGAGTATTGCAAGTTTGCCTTTTTGAAGGAGATTTACCCGCTGATAAAGAGGGAGCTCGACGTCTCCCTCATCGTCCTCACCCCCTCCGAGGACGTTATTTTCGAGCTAAGTCCCAAATACACCTTTAAGAACTTCATAGTGGGTAAGGGCAACCTCCTGGCGGTACGCGCCTGCCAGGTGGCGGTCGAAAACCTCCGGAAGAAGAGTATCCCCTACAACCCTATATTTGTCTATGGGAGGGTCGGCGTCGGTAAGACCCACCTTCTGCAGGCTACCGGTAACCGAGCCCTCGAGAGGGGTTTTAAGGTGGTCTATAGAAGTTCGATAGACTTCGCCGAGGAGGTCGTCAGCGCCATAAAGGAGAACTCCCTCCCCTATCTGCGGGATTTCTACAAAAATGTCGATGTCCTCCTCATAGACGACATCCAATTCATGGCGGGTAAGGAGCGCACCCAACTGGAATTTTTCAACATCTTCAACCACCTCTATCAAAACAACAAGCTGGTGGTGATAGCGAGCGACCGACCGCCCAAAAAGCTCAAGGACGTTATGGACAGACTGATAAACCGCTTCGAGGGCGGTCTGGTGGTGGAGCTAAAGCTCGACCGGATAACCAAGCGCGCGATAATAAAGGAGAAGCTGATAATCTACGGTCTGCCGGTCGATGAGGACATCATCGAATACATAGCCGAAAACACCGGCGACAACGTTAGGGAGATAGAGGGCTTTATCGCCAAACTGAAGGCAGAAAAGGGCTTAATCTACACCCCCAAGGGGGAGGAGAAGAGAAGGGAAATACCCCCCGAAAGGGTTTTGGAAGAGGTTTCCTCCTACTACGGTTTGCCGGTGAAAAAACTCCTCCAAAAGACGAGGAATAGAAAGGTCTCCCTCGTGAGGCAAATCGCCATGTATCTAGTCCGTCAGGTGTGCGGTCTTCCCCTCGCCAAGATAGGGGAGCTCTTTGGTGTCTCCGACCACACCAGCGTTCTATACGCCATCAGGCGGGTCGAGAAGCTAAAGAGGGAAAAACCCGAAATAGGGGAAGAGGTGGAATTTCTGAAGACCAAACTACTCGAGGTTTGAAAAGTCGAAGACCTTCGATAGGTCTGCCAAAGTCTGTTTGACCTCCGATAGGTCTAGTTCTTCCGAAATCTCCACCCCGTAGGCGGTCTTGTAGTCGAAGGGAACCCCCTTGTGGAGAACCAAAAGGGTTTTGGACTTCAGGAGGTCAAAGGATATCCCCCTCTCCGCCGAAAGGCACCTGTTACTTTCGATTTCCCTTTTAACGGCATAGGGGGTTACCCATTTGTCTATCTTAACCGGTGCGTTTATCCCCTCCGCTCCATCGGAGGAGGCTATTAAAACGGCGTCCTCCGGAGGGGTTTCCGAGATTTTAACCAATTCCCCGAAGAGGTTGTAAACCTCGTAGCCCCTCTCCGTTTTGAGGGCTACCGCGCCGAGGGGCAAAGGTTCGTCCAGTATGTAGAGGCTTCCGCCGTTTAGTTTGAAGAGTTCCCTCAAGACCTCAAAGAGTATCCTCCTCTTGGTCTCCCTCTTTTGGGACTTGAAGAAGACCTTAACCTCCCTGTCGGGGAGTAGGTGGTATTTGAGACCCTTAAGGGTCTTCCTAATTCTTTCGAGACCTTCGAGGGAGTTTATCACCTCGGTTAGTTTCTCCCCTTCGGGGTAGAGGACTATATTCAGGTTTGCCCCTTCGAGGGTCTCCCTATTTTCCTCCAAAAATCGGACTACACCCTCCGCCGAAGGCGGGTCTAAAACTTTAACCTTTTTGTCGTAGAGCAGCTCCTCGACCGAGACCTCCACCCCTATGTCGCCGAGGAAGAGCTTCAGGTTCTCCACGAAGTCGGCTTTTGCGTCCCTTAGGAGTTTTTTGTTCTTCTCCCCCTTTAGGGCTATGTCGATTAGGTTGACCTTAAGAGCCCCTTCGGGGGGGTTATAGACTTTGCGCTCCTCGAAGATATATTCGATTGCGGCGTGTTCCTCTATAGGTTTGTCGACCACCACGTAGGGGGAGACCTTCACCTCCTCCCACCTGGGGTCTTCCTTCTCCAATTTCACCATGTAGGGTTCGAGCAGTCGGTTTATAGCCTCCCCGAAGAGGTCGATATACTTGCATATCACCTTGTTGGGGAGTCTTAGGTGCTTGAGCAACCCGGTGCGGTCTTTGTCCTTCCAACCCCTGTCGGTGGGTAGGTATATCGGAACCACCCTTTCGAGGGGAACCTCGCTTTCGAAACCCCCGTCGAATGTGAGGAGCAGGGTATCGTCCTTAAACTCCTTCAGTCTTCCTACCCTATAGGAACCCTTTACGCGGAAGGCGAAGTGTTTTTTGAGCGTTTCGGGGGAAAATCTCTTGGCAAATACCTCAAAGGGTCTGTTTACCGCTATTCCCCCCTTGAAGGCGAGGGTTAGGTATTCGAACTTCTCCGGTTTTACCGCAAACCAGCGCCATATTTGGTATTCGACGCCCTCCTCCTCCACCTTGTAGTTTAGACCGGTCTCGTGGAGGAATTTAAACCAGAGGCTGAGGTTCCACCCCTCTTTGGTCTTTTTTCTTAGTCTCCTAAAGAGGGGGTTAGCCTTGAAGTTTGGAGACAGAACGCGGTTGAAATCGGCGGCAAAGAGCGCGAAGGCGGCGTATTTCGGGAGTTTACCCTCTTCGAGGTAGCCCTCTTTAATTTTTTCCACCGATTGGATTTGTTCCTTCAGTTCCTCCGGTAGGAGCGAAGTCCAATCTATATCCCCCGTCGAGTGGAGGGTGTCCCCTTCCACCCAGAAAAAGGCTTCGTCGGTGAGGGAGTTCAAAACCAGCGCGAGGTCGGTCAAAGATATATCCCCCGCGAGGGAAACCTTATAGGCGTAGTCCCTTATGTTGTGTATCCGCTTTATTTTGTAAACCTGCGTTGTGTACTCGTAAGCCATAAAACTCAAAAGGTAGAATTGGAGGAAGAAATGACAAGATAGGTTTCACCATTTAACTTCCATTGCCGCCATAAGGGTATCCTTGTTGTTCTTACCCGTTTGGGTGTTGGCGGAGCTTATATCGTAGTGGACGTGCTTGAACGCCAAAGCCGTTTTTACGTATTTATTCCACTCGTATTGGACACCGGCGAGGAACTGCCAGCGGTCGGCTTTGGTGTAGTCGGTGGAGCTCTCCACGGAGGAGTCGAAGTTCCACCTGCCGTAACGACCGAATAGGGTGACGGGTTTGCCCGTTAGGGGTTTCAGATATAGGTCGCCGTTGATGGCAAAGCCGTTATTGGTGTAGGAGCTTCCCTGCTCGGGGTCTTCGTTATCCCACACGTATTGAGCCGCCACGAGGAAGTAGCGGTTTTTGTAGCCGACCAAGGGATGGATTATTGCCGTATCGGTTTCGTTGTCGTAGTTGTTGGAGATATAGGCTACGTGAAGCGCACCGAAGAAGTTTTGGGTGAAGTCGTAGGCTACCCTAGCCGCAACCGCCTTGCCGAAGTGCTTGTCGTCCTCCGTTCCGTGGTAGCCCTCGCCGTTGTAAACGCCAAACATGTAGGAAGCCTTTTTGTAGTTGCCCTTAAAGGCTATTCCGTAATCGGCGGATACCACAAGGTGGGCGCCGTCCTTATCCTCTATAAAGGTTTTGTCAACGAAGCGGTGGAACCAGGCGTGGTGTTCCTCCCAATCTATCCACGGTCGGTGGACGAGACCTATCTCCGTCTGCAGGAGTGGATTAATCTTCCAATTTAGGTAGGCGTATTTGAGCCTGAAGTTATTCGAACCGTTGGTATCGGTGTAGATATCGGCGGTTATACGGAAGTAATCCTTACCGCTCTTGTCGAAATACTTCCTTATCTCGATGTAGGCTCTATCGACTTTAAACTGCCCTTTCTCCCTGTCGGAGGCGGCGGGAGCGTCGGAGGTGTAATCGTAGTGGATGTAAGCCTTTCCGCTAATTTTTAGCTCGGCGAGGGCTTTCAACCTCTTCCAATCGGAGGAGGTAAGACCTTCGCCACCTTCAGAGGTCTTCGACTTTCCGAGGTGCTCCTCGTGGAGTTTTATAAGCTTTTGAGCCTCCTCGTGGGTAAACACACCTTTAGCCTCGAGTAGTTTAACCAGATCGGTGTAATCGTCCGCCGAAGCCAAACCTACCAGACCCGCGAGGGAAAAGAGACCGATAGCCAAACCCTTTTTGAGGTTCATAACTTCTCTCTTTCTACCCGAAGGAGGTTAATTTTTTGTTAACCCCCGTTAGGGTCTCAGTTTGAGCTTAATAACCCGCAGGGGGTCAACCGCGGTGTCGTTTAGATAAACCCCTAAGTGGAGGTGGTATCCTGTTGACCTACCGGTGGAACCGACTTTTCCAATTACCTCCCCTTGGCGGACAAACTCACCCCTTTTGACATCCACCTCCGAAAGGTGGGCGTATAGGCTCATCAAACCCCAACCGTGGTCGATTATCACCGTCTTTCCCGTCAGGGGCATCCAACCGGCGTAAATCACCCTACCGCTGAGTATTGCGTAAACGGGCGTCCCCCTCGGGGCGGCGAAGTCCACCCCCTTGTGGAAGCCGTGATACACGCCGTTTATATACCTTTCCGACCCAAAGGGGGTGGTTATGTATTTGTAGCGCTCCAGCGGTGGGATAGCCCTCCTTTCGTAGAACCTCACGGGGGTGTAGGTCTTCAGCAACCTCCTAACGGAGGGGTATTGAAATCCCTTCCCGTCGGTGGATTTTTTTCCTTTTTCCACCTCGGGGTGTGGATGTTTTCCAAACCTTATACGGGAAACCCTAACCTTTAGCTTTTTCACCTTTAGGGGAACCTTTGCGAGAAGGTAGCCGTCCCTGTAGAGGTATAGGAAAACCCTTCCCGACCACCAACGGGGGACTGCGAAGGGTAGGTAATCCACCCTTTGGGGGTGAAAGTGGGTAAAGACCCTTTCGGAGGAGTGGTTTTTCAACACGACCCTGTAGGTGGAATTGGAGCTCAGTCCCCTACACTTTAAGAGTCCCAAATGTCCCGAAACCCCGTCGTAGGAGAGTTTGCAATGCTCTATCCCCCAAAGGGGTAATAGGATTAGGAGAGACACCAGGAGTGCCGCCCGAAGCATTACACCTTAATAGGGTAATTTAGAGGGAATGGGGTTGAAAATCTCCCTACCGCTCCCGAAGGTGGTTAAGAGGTTTACCCGCCTCCGCAGGGAGAGGGTCAGGATAAACTTCGGCGGAAAGGTTTATATAGCCTTTACCATTTTGGTCGGTGTCGCGGCGGTCAACACCGGTAACAACATCCTCTACATCCTCCTATCCTTCCTGCTCGCCCTGATGGGTATATCGGGTCTGCTGTCGAGATACAACCTCAGCGGTTTAAAGGCTTACCTCGTCCCGCCCGACGAAGTTTGGTGTTGCAAACCGGCGACTTTCAGGGTGAGATTGGAAAACCGCAAGTATTTCCCCGCCTTTTTGGTGGAGGTCTTCGAGAGGAGCATAGGACTGCACAAGCTCTTCCCCATGGTGGAGAGGACGGAGGAGGAGGGGGTAAGGCTCACCTTTCCCAAAAGGGGTGTTTACAGGATGAACGCCCTCGAGGGAAAGAGCACCTTCCCCTTTGGACTCTTTGAGAGGAGTTTTTCGGTTCCCCTCGAGGAGGAGATTCTCGTCTATCCCAAACCTATAGAGGTGAAGGTCAAACCTCCCCTGTCGAAACCTCGGAGGGGAAAGGGAGAGAGTTTTCTCCACTTTAGGAGGAGCGGAGAGGGCGCCGTCGAGGGGATAAAGGAATACGCCGGCGAGGGTATGAGGCTCATCCACTGGAAGGCTTTCGCGAAATTGGGGGAGCTCTACGCCAAAGAGGTGGCGGAGGAGACCTTTCTGCGCGAGGTTATCGTCGATATGGATAAAATCCCCGCTTCCGATAAGGAGGAGCGCATATCGAAGGCTACCTATCTGGTCTTACACTTTTCCCGCCTCGGCTACGCCGTCGGTTTGAAATACGGGGAAAGGGAAATCCCGCCTTCGGCGGGGAGGGAACATTTAAGGGAACTCCTAAAATTTTTGGCTTTACTTTAAAGCTTCTATGCGCCTCTTTCTCCTGCGCCACGCCCAGTCGGAGGGCAACAGACGGGGGATTTTTCAGGGGAAATTAGACCTCCCCCTATCGGAGGAGGGGATAAAACAAGCCCAAAAGGCGGGCGAGTTTTTAAAGAGGTTTTCCTTTGACAGGATAATAACCTCCCCCCAATTGAGGGCGAAGCAGACCGCCGAGATTGTCGCCGATATCCTAAACCTACCCCTCGAGGTGGACGAAAGACTTAGGGAAATCTCCTACGGGGTATTGGAGGGAAAGAGACACTCGGAGGTGGAAAATTGGGAACCCTACAAGAGGTGGTTGGAAGACCCCGTTAAAAACCCCCTCGAGGGTGTGGGCGACTTTAACGACCTTCAGAGGAGGCTTGAAAACTTTTTAAAAGACCACTACGGGGAGGAAAAGAACATTCTCGCCGTCACCCACGGGGGGATAGTTAGGGCTTTTATATGCCTTTTGGGGGGTTTGGGATTTAGCCACATGTGGAGGTTTTCGGTTGGAAATGTTTCCCTCTCGATGGTGGAGGTGAAAGGGGTAAAACCCCCGAGGGGAAAGATAAAGTTTGTAAACCTCCCGACGGTCGAACTCCTTTAAACTATCGAGGGGACGAGGTGTTTCAGTCCCTCCCCTTCGCCGTATCCGAGCATCAGATTCGCGTTTTGGAGCGCTTGGCCGCTCGCCCCCTTTAGGAGGTTGTCTATCGCGCATACAACGACGGCGGTCTCCGTCCTCTCGTCGTAGGCGGGATATACAAAGGCGAAGTTGGTATTTGCGACCTCCTTGCTCTTGGGCGGCTGGTTTACAACCCTAACGAAGTATTCGCCTTTATAAACCTCCCTATAGAGGGAGGCGATATCGAATTTTTTAGACCTAACATAGACGGTCGATATCATTCCCCTATCTATCGGCACAACGGTGGGGGTAAAGCGGACTTTCCACCCCTTTGGGGAAACCCTATTTGCGACAAACTCCATTTCGGGTATATGTCTGTGTCCCACAACCTTGTAGGGGAACATGTTGTTCACCATTTCCGGGAAGTGGAAATGCTGTTTTAAACCCCTTCCCGCACCGCTCACGCCCGACAGGGCGTGCACTACTATCACATCGTCCAAAATGAGGTCGGAAGCCTCCCTTAGGAGGGGATAGAGCGCCAAAAGCGTGGCGGTCGGATAGCAGCCGGGGTTTGCCACCAGCCGGGCTTTTTTCACCTCTTCCCTAAAGAGTTCGGGAAGACCATAGACCGCCTCCTCCAGTAGGTCGGGGTATTTGTGCTCGAACCCGTAAAAGGTCTTAAAGTCCTCCAAGTTTTTAAACCTATAAGCCCCCGAGAGGTCTACGACTTTGTAACCCTCCTTTAGGAGTTTGGGGGCTATCTCCATAGACACCTCGTGGGGGAGAGCCAAAAAGAGCAGTTCCACATCGGGTGGGATGCTTTCGTAGTCCTCGAAGTGGAGCTTTCCCACACTAAAGAGTTCCAAAAAGGGGAAGACTTCGGAAACCCTCTTCCCCTTGTGGGTGTTGGAACCGAGGTAGGCGATTTCCATTTTGGGGTGGTTTATGAGGAGCTTTACGAGTTCCAAACCGGTGTAGCCGGTCGCCCCGAGTATGCCAACCTTACCCATCAAAGGTTCAATTTTCCTTTTAATAGACCTATTGATGGCGAAGATTATTAAGTTCAACCCCCGCGGGGAGGGACCGGAGAAGAGACCCAAAAAGGGTGGGGAAGAGGGGGAAAAACCCAAAGGGGAAAAGACTATAAAAGTCCCCGCAAAGGGTGGGGAAAAGAAAAGTCCCCTTAAGGGGACTCTGGAAAATGCGAAACCCCTCACGCAGGAGGATTTCGACAAACTCTTCGAAGCCCTAAGGGAGGGTTTGAAAAGGCTCTACCCCTCACAGGTGGAGGAGGTTCTCGGCTTTACCGGTTTGGGGGAAAAGAACGGAAACAAAGCCTTTGCGGTTGGTCTGGTTATTTGGAAACGCTACGGGGTCGAGCAACTCTACACCTCCACGGCTGTTTTACTCTTTGAAAACAACAAACTCAAAAAGGTTTCCTTTTTGGAGGCTAAAAACAACTATTGGGATTGGAGGACGATGATAAAACTCCACAAGGGGGAATTCCACACGGAGGAGATATTCAACCGCTTTATGGAGCTCGTTAGGGGTCAGTTTAGGGTTTGATTAATCCGTTTCCTCCAAGGGGAATTTTTCTATCCTTCCCCTCTCGAGGTCTTCGAGGGATTTTTCCAATTGGGGTGGAATTCTTCTTAATTCGTGCCTTTTGGGGGTTAGGAAGTTGTCTTCCACCTTTAGGGGGAAAGGAATTCCCCTTTCCCTTAAAACGGCTTTGAGAAAAATGTTCACCGCCGTAGAGAGATTTAAACCCAACTCGTTTAGGATTTTTTCAACCTCCTTTTTAACCTCCCTATCTACCCTTATGCTCAAAACTTCCTTGGACATAACCCAATACCTCCCAAAGGAGTATTGTAATCATAGATTACAACACTATACAATTTGGGTCTAACATATTGCTTTTGTATTACATTTGTTGTAATATACAAATCCTGCTATGGATAATCACAAATGGGAAGTATATCAAACCGAAACTTTTGGCGATTTACTAAAGGATAGGAAAAGGGCGGACTCCAAAAGGTTTGAAAAGGAAATGAGACTCCTCAAAGAGTTTCTAAACGATTTGTTACTTTCTTTGGAAATGCGGAAACCGGTTCCCGAAAGGTGGAATTTTCATCAATTGAACAACTTTAGGTTTAAAGGTCGGTTATACAAAAATGCTTATGACGCCCACTTAAGGGGTGATTTGGTCTTAATATTGCAAATAGATTTCGACCGAAAACGGATATTTTTGCTTTTCATAGGCTCCCATTCGGAATTATTCGGTTAATCCCCCCTTAAAGGGGGAGCCCCTTAGGGGGCTAGGAAGTTTCCGTCCAATAGGGGTTTCTCTTTGTCGTCGAGGACGGTAAACTCCCCTTGGTCGTTTATAGAGAGCATAACGTCTTGGGAAATCCTGTAGGCGCAAAATTGGGCGCCGCACATGGAGCAGAATTTCGCCGACTTGAAACCTTCGCCCCCGTGCGCTTCGTCGTGGTAGGCGCGCGCCGTTTCGGGGTCAAGGGCGAGCTGGAACTGTCTTTCCCACTCGAAGTTGAAGCGGGCTTTCGACATCTCCAAATCCCAATCGCGGGCGCCAGGCCAGTTTTTGGCTATGTCGGCGGCGTGGGCGGCTATCTTGTAGGCGATAACGCCCTGTTTGACGTCCTCTATATCGGGCAGTCCGAGGTGTTCCTTGGGCGTGACGTAGCAGAGCATGGAAGCACCCTTCCATCCGGCTAGGGCTCCGCCTATGGCGCTACCTATGTGGTCGTATCCGGGGGCTACATCGAGAACGAGGGGTCCCAACACGTAGAAAGGCGCTTCGTGGCACCAGAGCTGTTGAATCTTCATATTGAATTCGACCTCGTTCAGGGGAACGTGTCCGGGACCCTCGACCATAACCTGAACGTCGTGCCTCCAAGCCCTTTCGGTAAGTTCGCCCAAAACCTTCAGTTCGCCCAGCTGGGCGTCGTCGGTGGCGTCCTCTATGCAACCGGGTCGCAGCGCGTCGCCGAGAGAGAAGGAGACGTCATACTTTTTGAATATCTCGCAAATCTTGTCGAAGTTGGTGTAAAGGGGGTTTTCCTTCCCGTGCTCAACCATCCACTGGGCAATAATCGACCCACCCCTCGAAACTATTCCCATAACCCGGTGGTTTATCAGAGGCAGGTGCTCGCGCAGTATACCGGCGTGAATGGTCATATAGGAAACCCCTTCGCGGGCTTGCTCCTCTATAACGTCCAAAATGAGGTCTTCGGTCATATCCTTTATCGAGCCGGCGACCTTTAGCGCCTCGTAGATGGGAACGGTTCCCACGGGAACGGTGGAGACCTCCAGTATAGCCTTTCTGGTCTCCTTAATGGCGTCGCCGGTGGACAAATCCATGAGGGTGTCGGCGCCGTATTTAATCGCTACCTTTGCCTTTTCGACTTCGGTCGGTATGTCGGAGGCTAGGGCGGAGTTACCTATGTTGGCGTTCACCTTTACCTTAGAGTTTCTGCCGATACACATAGGTTCTAAGTGGGTGTGGTTGATGTTGGCGGGAATTATCATCCGCCCCATAGCCACCTCGCGGCGGACAAACTCGGGGTGAAGCCCCTCCCTCTCGGCGACATATTTCATCTCCTCGGTGATAATGCCCTGACGGGCTAGGTGCATCTGGGTTTTATTCCTAAAGCGCTTTCTTCCCTCTATCCAAGGAGTCCTATCGACGGTCATCTCCAAACCTCCAAAAGCTGTGGTTTTTATATTAGACCCCCCAAAGCGGTCGGAAAAAGTGATTTAATCACCCCGCGAACAGGAAGAAATCCTCCCTAGAGGTGGAAAAGTCTAGGGTTTAGAATTTCTAACCCTCCCATGGCGGTGGAATTCTTTTCAACCCTTGTCGGTTATGTGAAGAGTTTGAAACTCCAAGAGTTGGTCGTTTTCGTTTCCTACCCTTTGGGGTTTGGTATCTCCATACTCTCCATCCGGTGGTTTTTGAAAAGGAGGCAACCGCCGCCGCAGGAGAGAGCGGCTCTATACGCCATCGACGCACTCCTCTTCGCGCTGCTGGGCGTCTTTCTACTTCAAAAGATTTACGACCCTATATTGAAGCTCCTCTTTAGGGATATGTTTTTATCCCTCACCGCCTTAGCCCTCTCCGTTTCGGTGTTTTCCATCTCCGAAAGGTTCAAAAGGCTCCGTTGGCTGACCTATACCGGTTTAATTCTCTCCCTACTCGTGGAGGTGGTAATTATCTTCACCACCGACCTGAGGTTGATAAACGTTTTAATCCCCCTTAGGAAGTTGCTGATACTGCTCTCGGTATATCCGGCGCTGTTAGCCTTGCTGGAATTGCTCCCTTCGAAGCGGTTGAGGAGGTTGCTCGCCTTTTTCTTCACCCTGCTAATGGTGGGGGTTGGCATCGCCTGGGAGTTGGGGGTTGTCGAATTCGACCTAAAGGCGTTCATAGGTTTGGCGGTTGTGGCGGTCGCCTCGCTGATATACTCCTGGTTGCTCGTAAACGGCTTAACCCTAGCCGAGAGGTTGCTAAAGAATTGGTCGGTCGAAGCCGAAGACCGCGAACAGCTACTCTCCTCCCTCCAACAGTTGGCACTCGTATTCCTTTTATGGGTTTACTGGCAGGTGGGGGTTCACACCCTAAACCTGGGGGATTTAGTCTCCAAATTGGAGAACCTATACCTGATAGATACCGACATAGTTAGGATAAACCTCTACAACCTGCTTTCGGCATCCTTCCTCCTCTGGTTCCTCTACACCTTAATTAACCTCCTAAAGAAGGTCGTCAAGTTCCTCTTTCCCCCGCAGGAGAGGGAGGAAAAGGGGGGTTCCCTCGAGGCGGTCGTTTACAATCTCGGCATCCTCTTCGTGGTGGCGGTATTTTTGGCGAAATTGGGGCTAACCTGGAAGGTTATCCTCCCCCTAGCCGGTGCGTTGGGTATAGGTTTGGGGTTCGGTCTGCAGACTATACTCAACAACTACGTTAGCGGTTTCATCTTGATGTTTAGCAAAAACATCAAGGTTGGTGACTTTGTGGAGCTCCCCGGCAACGCCGGGCGTTTTATAAACAATCCATCTTCGACAATTTTTGGAAGGGTGGAGGATATCAGCGTGCTGACCACCCGCATAAAGACCCTCGACGGGATAGACATACTCGTTCCAAACTCCACCTTTATAGGGAGCCAAATTATCAACTACTCTTTCAGGAACCATTATGTTAGGGTTAGGTTCCCCTTTGGGGTAGCCTATTCCTCCGACCCCAAAAAGGTCAAGGAGATACTTTTAAAGGTCGCCTACGAATGTCCCTGGGCTAAAAACTATTACAAACCGCCGCAGGTGTGGTTTGTCGAAATGGGCGACAGCGCCTTAATCTTCCACCTACTCTTTTGGGTCGATATAAGGGAGGTTTGGAGAAACGCTTATGCAACGGTGTCGCACGGTCTTTTTGACTGGGTAAACACCAACGCCTGGTATAAACTCAAGGAGGCGGGTATAGAAATACCTTTCCCCCAACAGGACCTTTGGTTTAGAAACTCCCTAAAGGTGGTTTTGGAAAAAGATGACGGCACACCCCTTGCGGTTTTTGACAAACCAAACCTACCCCAAAGGGAGGGCGAAAATAATACCCGTGAGGGAAATAAGTCAACCACCCCGCTATGAGCAGCGCGGCTTGACTTTAGGCAGTGGCTACTCCAAAAGGAGATAACTACCACCAAGGCGGGTTGTTAGCCTAATCCCCTCACAAGGGGATTATCTTTGTTTTAGGTTAACCCGCAAGGTTTTTAAATTTTGTTATTTTTTTGTTTTTGTTCTTGTTTTTAACCTTGGGGGTTGGGGAATAGGGAACTCACCTATTCTCCCATATGTTTTCAAAGAACCACCGCCTTGATAACTATATTATCAACAAACTTTTGGAGTTTACAAGTATTTTTCTCCCTGGGTCGCTTCCCTCTCCCTATCACAGATAGGGGGTTTCCAACGACCGTTTTCTATGAAACCCTATTTCACAACCTATAGGTGTCAAGCCTGGTCGTTTCCCCGTTTTAGGTTTCACCGAAGGTTTCGAAAACCCTCGCGGTGGTCTTTATACTCCTCCCCACCACGGTAGGGGCTCTTTTCCTCCATATCAAAATGGGTGTTCCCCTTAGGGAACTTGCGGGGTTTTTTCTCTTCGTGGTTTTCCCCTATACGGTGTTAATACTTTTCTATAAGTGGCTGAAAGAAAACCTCCAAAGGTGAAAGTAAGGCTAAAAAGACCTATATGGGTCGTTGTAGCCTTCGGTTGCAACGTAGGGGATTGCCAAAAACAGATAGACCTCGCCCTGGAACTGTTAAGAAAAAAGATACACCTCAAAAGGGTTTCTCCGATATACAAATCGAAACCCTACGGGGTAGAGAATCAACCCGATTTCCTCAACGGGGTAATCTTCGGATACACCCGCCTGAAGCCGTTCGATTTGTTGCGTTTCCTCAAGTGGGTCGAAAGGGAGGTCGGTAGGGAACCCCGCTGCAGGTGGTGCGAGAGGGAAATAGACCTCGACGTGGTCTATTACGGCACTTTAGAAGTCCGCTTTGAGGAGCTGAAAATTCCCCACCCCGATAGGGTTAACAGGGATTTTGTCTTAAAACCCCTCGATTGGATTATGCCGAATTTCGAAGACCCCCTTTTGGGACTTTCCCCGAAGGGGCTTATAAGGAAATTTCTAAAGGTCTAACCCCTAAGGGCTTTTATAAGCGTGAAGACCAGACCGACTATAAAGGTAGCTTGACCTATAAATAGGACTATTAGCCACTTTAGCAAGTCATTTTTAGTCTTTTGGATTTCCGCCGTTAGTTTGCTCTCCAAAACCTGTAAATCCTGTTTGGTAGCAAGTTCCTCCTTTAATTCCTCTTTTAGGTTCGTCTTGAGGTTTAGGCTCTGTTCCTTTACAAGCTCCTCCACCGCCTCGGTGAGGGTTTTAGCCTCCTCCTCCCCGAAGTGTTTTTCAAAAATTTTGTATATCTCCAGAACCTTACCCATGGTTTTTTATTTAATCTAACCTCCGAGTGGTTATTTTTTCGGTGCCCCCAAAAGGAATTAATAACACTTTTTCATGTACCGTAGTAGATATTCATTCAATACCACTATCACTTGCTCATGAGATTAATAATCAACCTATTAATGTCAAAAAAAGTTATAGCCAAATTTTCCTATCCCATCTCGAGGGACTTTTAGACAAAACCCCTTGAACGGCTCCTTGGCCACTCAAAAAAATTCTCTATAAATGCCATTTAAATTTTTAAGTTGCTATTATCAATTCTTACCCCATGACGCTATATCAAAAGCTGGAATACAACTTGGAACTGATTACCCCCACCTTTATAGGTGGGGCATTTCCGGAAAGACAAGCCGAACTCCGCCCGGCTTCTTTTATAGGGATACTCCGCTGGTGGTTTAGAAATCTGGCTTTGACCGTTACAGATGATATAGATGCGATTTATAGTTTAGAGAGTGAGCTATTTGGGAATACAGAGAAAGCAGGAAGGGTTTGGGTTAAGTTTAAGGAAATAGTAACGCAGGATTATGAGGAATTTAAAAATCCCGTAGGGGTTAATATATCTAGCTTAGCTTACTTAGGTTATGGAAATTTTAGTTTCGTAAATTGCGAAAAAAAGAAATATTTTCACATTTGTAGTAAAAATCAATTTTTTAAAGGTAATACAAATATTAAAGCCTTTATACCTTCGGGAACTACTATAAATCTAACCCTTTTAGTTCCCAAGAAATACGAAAAACTAATAAAGAGTCTCCTTTACATAGTTTCCCAATTCGGAGCTATCGGAGGAAGAAACCGCAGAGGTTGGGGAAATTTTTATTTGAATCCTTTAGACAAAAAGGATTATTGGGATTCTTATAGAGTTGAAAAAGCATATAAAAATTTTGTAGATGCTTTATGCGAACATAATATTCCAAGAGGAAAACCGGCGCAGATTATTAAAATTTATGAAAAACGCTATAAAAAATCAAATTACTTAAAAGTTTTATATGAAATAGGTGAAGTTTATAAAGCGTTTAGAAAACAAAAATCTTTAAAATTTTGGAATGTAAAAAGTATTTTAGCTTCTAAATCTAATGATGGTTATCTAGCATACAATTACACTTGGTTTGGACTTCCAATACAAATTAAACCTAAATCTAAAAAATGGAGAAAAAATTCAGAATTTATAGAGGTTAACTTATTTCAAAAGAAGAATAACAAAGAAGAAAGCAAAAGATTGGCATCACCTGTTTTGTTTAGAATCTTTCGGGATACAACTTTGAGAAATTACGGAGTACTTCTTATAGTTTTTGATAGAAAAGAACTTTACAGGGAGAAGGAAGGTTATTGGTTTTGGAATTTCCCTAATAGGGAAGTCAAAGCTAAGTTAATAAAAAAAGAGGGTAAAAGGAAAGTCCTAATAGCAGAAAAGCCAGTTAGGATGGATAAGAACTTTGAAAGTTTCATAAATGAATTTCTAAATTTAGTAAAGCCTTCTTGGAAACACTCTTTAACCCTTCCTTAGGAGGCTAAAAATGGAAAATAAAACCTCTTGGTTATTAATATTCACCTTCTCCCCCGTTCAAAGGTTTATAAGCTCCGCAAAAAAGACTAAAGACCTATTTGCGGGAAGTTATCTCCTATCCTTTCTCACAAAAATGGTTCTAACCGAACTTGAAAATCAATTAAAGGGAAGTCTTATTAAGGTTTATCCTCAAGTGAAGGAAAACGAAATGGATTACCACTCCCTTACGGTGGGAAATTATCCAAACCGCTTTGTGGTGATTTTGAAGGATAAAACACAAGAAGAGGTGAAAGAAGTAATAAAAACTTTAAAAGGACTATTCCATAAAGAACTTTTAGAGTTAGCCGGTAATACCTGCAACCTTTTTGTTGAAAAGGCTTTGAAAGGAGCGGAGGAATGTCCCTCAAAGCTTGAAAATATCCCTCACCTGAAAAGGGCTATAGACCAATTACTGAAACACATAGAGGATTATTTCAGCGCTTTTGTGGTTGCAAAACCGGTAAGGTTATACCAAACGGGGAATAAATTTAAAATAGAAGACTACCAAAGGGAATACGAAATAACGGAAAAACTCCTCGGGGGAAGAAAAACTTTTAGACCCTACGAGGGGAAAGTAGACAATACAACTTTTGACGGAAAGAAATACCCCGACGGGTGCACCACCTGCGGCGAGAGACTTCACCTAGCAATAAACTGGCAAAAGGCTCGCATAGATGATGTTAGAGAAGAAGAAAAACTTTGTGGACTCTGTTATGCCAAGAGAAACCTTTACTGGGTCTATTTGAAAAATAAACTCCAAAAGGTGGAGGATAAGGAGCTTGAACTCCTGATGACGAGATTTCCTTCAACTCACGATATAGCTTTGGCAAGGGAGAAGTATGAGTTTTTTAAAACCTTAAGAGAAATTTATCAAAATAAAGAAATTCTTCAAAAGTTCTCAAATAGGGTTGAAGATATTACCTTTTTGGTATGGGATATCCTAAGGGTACTAAAAGCATTTACCGCTGAAGGGGCTAAAAGCTATGGGATAAATCTTTTTTACAGGAGGGAATTGGAAGAACTGATAAGACCAATATTACCCACCGAAAATGATTTAAAGAATTTCTTGAAGAGGAAACAAAAAAAGGAAGAAGCATTAGAAAACTTTAAGGAAAATTTAAAAGCTCCATGGGCTATATCCGTGGAATACCTTTCCACCTCCTTCATTGAAAAGTTATTAAAGGAGCTAAGAGATGAAGAAAAAGAAAAAATCCAACTCCTTAGGGAGTGGCTGACCACCCTACATAACTATTTCGGTGCGGTTAAAGAGATAACCCAGAAGAATTTCGAAAAAGAATTCAACAAACCTCCCTATTTTGCAATAATCTACTCCGACGGGGATAATATAGGGAAAATACTCGGAGGGGAGGAAGAATTTTTAAAACAGGGATTGGAATTTAATTTGGAATTTCACCAAAAGTTTTCCGAAAAACTTTCGGAATACGCCTTAGAAACATCCAAAGTAATAGAAAAGCCTTCCGATAAAGGGATTGGTTTTGCAAAAGTAATCTACGCCGGAGGGGACGATATTTTCGCCTTTCTCCACGGGAGTGAGGTGATAAGGGCTCTAAGAGTTTGTTCTAAAAATTATAAAGAAAAATTGAAAAGCCTTTTAAATGAAGAAAAGGCAACCACTTCCGCGGGAGTTGTTTTAGGACACGCCAAGGTAAGTCTGAAATATATCAACGAAAAGGTAAAAGAAGCGGAAAGTAAGGCTAAAAAGGTGTTCGGAAGGAATGCATTCGTTATAAAGGTGATATCACGAAGCGGAGAAGAGAGCGAATTCGGGGCTAAATATCAATACCGCAATAGTGGAGTGGAAATTTCAACATTAGACCTTTTGGAGGAAATAACAAAAGGATACTCCGAAGGTTATATATCTTCAAAACTACCCTACACACTGAGGGACATAGCCGACCGATTTTTCCCGCCTCCTAAGGACGAAAAAGACAACGAAAACGAAAAGAGGGAAGTAGCCAAAGCACTCCTAAAGAGGGAACTCTCGAGGAAAATAGACTCCAATTTCGGAAAAAGAGAGGAAATTACCCAAAAAGTGTTAGAGCTTTTTGAAATTCAACTCAAAGCGCACGGGCTTAAAGTAAATAAAGCGCTAAAAAACATAGCGGGAATGTTTTACGTAGCACGGAGACTATCCGATTACTACCGGGGGCTATGAGATGGTAGAACTTTTTGAGGTTAAAGCCTTAGACTTTTGGTCTTTCGGAGGGCTTAAAAATTTCCAAGCGGGAGTGGATACCTACAGAAAACCGGTATTTCCCCCCGACATTATGAAGTTTTTCCACATTGTGGATTTAAATAAACTCATTCCCGTAGCGGTTTTTTTGAAAAAGGAAGACGAAATTTACCTTCCCGTTCCGGCGGACTTGCTCCAACCGAGAAAAGGAGAAAAGGGAGAGCTAAAAATCTCTCCCTTGATAAAAAAGGGAAAACTCCCCGAAGGGGCTTTAACCGATTTGGAAAGTTTTAAAGTATTGCCTTTCATTGAAAAATCGGAAGTGAAATACGAAGGAGCTAAGGGATATTTGCCTTTTGGTAAGCTTAAAAACTACTTTACGGAAAACAGAATATACGGTGCGGATACCGACAACTTAAAAGGTTTGGATTACTTTGTCAGTTTCGAACCCAAAGTGGGATTAACACTAAATTTTGACACCTTTAGCGCGGAAGAGAGCAGACTTTACTTCACGTTTGCGGTAAGACCAAAAAAAGACACCTCATTGGTTGTGGTGTTTAAAAAGAAAAACGACGATAGTGCTAAAATCGAGGAAGGAATTTACCATATAGGCGGGGAAACGAGGGTTTCAAAAGTCCAAAAGGTGGAAAACGAAGAGTTTCAAAACTTTTTAGAGGAAAAAATTAACATATGTAAAGGAAAACTCTACAAAATTTATTTGCTATCCCACACCTACATAGATGGAAAACTCGAAATAGAAAAAACTTTGTTGAGGGTTGGAAATGTAGATTTCGAGCTCGTTTGGGCTTTCACAAAGGGCAAAGAGTGGATTAGCGGTTATAAAAAACCGGCTGTGGAGATGCTTTTACCTTCAACTGTTTTGGTTTTGAAAGCCAAGGATGACGCTTTAACTAACAGATTAAACTACATAGGGGCAAAAACAAAGCTTCCCATTTATGAGGGCAAGGACGAAAAGAAACTAAAAGAGGAAGAAGTTTTTCTTCACGACTACGGTTGGAATTGGGGAATTTTAATACCAACGGAGGTTTAGAGATGAAGTATAAGGTGGAACCTAAAAAGGTTATTTTCTTTCACGCCATTACTCCCGTCCATATGGGGGCGGGGCAGGGTTTGGACCACATAGACCTTCCCATCCAAAGGGAACAGCATACGAAATTTCCGATTTTTTACGCATCGGGAATAAAGGGAGCTTTGAGGCACCAGGCATTGGAAATTGCTAAGGAGGAGTGCGGAGAAGATATAAGACTAACGGAACTTGATGAATCGGTGGAACAATACAATTGCAATAAAAACGCAGATAAAAGCGAAGAAAACCAAGAACAAAAATGTAAAGAGCAAGTGGAAATATTGGCAAAGATTTTCGGAAGTCAAAACTGTAAAGGAAAATTAACGGTAAGCGATGCAAAAATTCTGTTTTTTCCGGTTAAATCCTTAAAAGGAGTTTTTGCCTATGTAACCTGCCCCTACGTTTTAAACCGCTACGGGGAGGATACCGGAAAGGAGAAAATTTTTGACTCGGAAATTCCTGAAGGGAAAATTCTTGCTTCGGAAACATTAAAGGTAGATGACAATGAAAATAAAGTAGTCCTCGAAGAGTTTGAATTTGAAAATGGAAAGGATAAAGCAGTTAATGAAATAATAAAAAAACTAAACCTTCCCGAGGAACTAAAAAATAAGATTTCCCAAAGGGTTGCTATAGTTAGCGACGACATTTTTAGTTATTTCGCAGAAAACCTAACCGAGGTTGTAAACAGGATAAAGGTAAATCCCGAAACTGGAACGGTAAAAGAAGGAGGACTTTGGACGGAGGAATACCTCCCCGCCGAAAGTGTCCTCTATTCGTTGTGGTTTGAAAGCGAAGACCTAAGTGGTAATGAAGAACGCTACCTACCCTCCAATGGTTCACTTCTAATTTTGGGAGGAGACCAAACGGTTGGAAAGGGAATTGTGAAACTTTACGAAAGGGGGTTTAAAAATGAAAACTCTTAAACAAGAGTATGCAACAACAGCATTTAGGTTTGTAGAAGAGGTTAGGGATAAAAATTTTAAAAAAGATTACCTCTCTAGGGTAAAAAAACTTCCATCAATGATAACCCATAACGGGCTTTTGACAACTTTAACTTTTCTTTACTCCAAGGCTAAGGGAGATTTGGAAAACAAAGCGGATGGAGTGATTTTAAGGCAATTAACAGAATTCTTACAGAGTTTTGAAAAGAAAAAT
The DNA here is from genome assembly GCA_027036735.1 of Aquificales bacterium. Classification (GTDB taxonomy): domain Bacteria; phylum Aquificota; class Aquificia; order Aquificales; family QOAS01; genus QOAS01. The sequence goes on from JALWDU010000017.1 coordinate 41,743, forward strand.
AGTGAGCAATATAAATCCGATAAAGAAAAAATACGAGGTTTTATAAAAGAATTAGCGGAGAAAACCGATTCTAAAGGGCTACTTCTTTACACAAAAAGGGCTCTCCAGCTCTCCCAATGGCTCAAGCGCATAGCGGAAGGAACCTTTGAGGGGGAAACTTCAAATGAAGGTTAGCATTAAGGAATGCGATAACTTTTCGCTTCTCTTTAACAAATTGGCGGTATTGGTTGAAATTGGAAGAGATAAGTTTTATCAAAAGGTTATAAGTAGTAATAAAGCAGAAAATCTAAAGGCTACCCTTTTAAGTAAGCTAATAGAAATTTATACTTACAAAGGAAAAAATTTTGCAAACCAATATGTGGAAACCCTAAAAAGTGCCAACTTTGCAGTTTTGGAGTTTGAAACCCAAACCCGTTTGGTTGTGGGTATGGGAATACCCTCCTTTTTTGAAAATGGGATAACACTTCACCACACTTACGGGGCTCCCTATATTCCCGCCTCTTCCGTTAAAGGACTTTTGAGATTTTCTTATTTAGTGGGCTGTTTGAATGTATTCCCCCTTGGAATTTCGAATTTACCGAAACCCTTTGAGTGGAAAAACGAAGATTTGGAACCGGAGGAGTTTTTAAAAATTCTTTCGGGAATCGAAAAACTCCTGGTGGAAGCGGAAAATTTTGAAAAATTCTCAAAAGGTATAAGGAACAATGAAACCCTGAAGGATTATTTGGAACTGCTCCATAACAACGAAGGGAGTTTAAAAGATTTTTACACTACTTACGTTGAACTTTTCGGAAGCCTATACCAAAAAGGTAAGGTGATTTACGCAGATGCGATTGCAACGAAATTTAAGTTTGCGGTTGATATAATGAACCCACACTTTACGGAGTATTATCAAAATCCCAAAAAGGAAATACACCTCATAGCAGATATCCACAATCCAACACCAATTCCGTTTTTGGCGGTTGATAGAGGTTCCGTTTTTAGTTTTGCGTATAAATCTGCTAAAGACTTTATGAAAAAACAACTTTTGGAGGAACTGTTAAAAGAAGGTTTAAGCTTATTCGGTATCGGGGGGAAGAAAAGGAAAGGATACGGTTTCCTTGAAAGGTCGAATTCCAGTTAAATATTACCCTCCAAATGCTGGAAAGATTCACCGTTGCCCTTTTGGGGTTTTATCTCGGATTTTCCACCTTTTTCAGTTTTGTAGTTGCCCCTATCCTCTTTTCGGTTTTGGATAAATCCTCGGCTGGCGAGGTGGTGGCGAAAATATTCCCCCTCTATTTCGGTTCCGCCACCACCCTTTTGGGTCTGTCCGCCCTTCTCACCCTCAAAGGTGGGTATAAAAAGGTCGCCTACCTCCTATTGGTGGGAACTTTAATCGCCGCCTTTCAGGAGTTTTATATCCTTCCCCTTGCTGGGGAACTTAAATCCTCAAACCCTTCGGCGTTCAAGGTTTGGCATGGTATATCGATGCTCCTAAATGTGGTCGACATATTTATAGCCACCTTCGGGGTGTTTTATCTAATCAAGGTTCCCCGCAAGGGAGACGGTTAAAACAGTAACAAACGGAGGAGTTCCAAGGTTTTTTCCAATACCTCTCGGGGTGCTTTTGCTATAAACTCCGCTTGACGGGCTTTCTAATCTAAATTCCTCACTTGGTCTGCCAATATTACATCCCTAACGGGTAATCCCTCGGGAATTTTCACCTCGAATGGATAACCTTTCTCTTTCGAAGTTATAGGACAGAATATTCCCAAACCCGTTTTGGCATTATAATCCCTTGGAGATAGACATATGGCGGGTCTCCTTCCAGCATTAAGGCGGGTGGTTCTTTGGGAACACAAGGGGGAATAGGTAAGTTCCCTATTCTCCAACCCGCAAGGTAAAAAAAATAAAATAACAAGATTTAAAAACCTTGCGGGTCAACCTGAAACAAGGATAAGCCCCTTGTGAGGGGATTGGGCTAACAACCCGCCTTGGTGGTGGCTATCTCCTTTTGGAGTAGCCACTGCCTAAAGTCAAGCCCCGCTGCTCATAGCGGGGTGGTTGACTACCTTCCCTCTTTCCCCAATCCACTTCGCCGTGGAGATTTTTAGAGTTTATTCGGTTCGAAAGTTCGGTAAGGTCTTTTTTGATAACTATCTTTGCACCTTTAACGTTAGTTCTTACAACTTGTGGAATGGGATTCAAATAACTCCTCCGGCAGGTTTCGAAATAACTTTCCTCTTCCCTCCTAAAGGTCTGTTCCATTAAGTTTATATAACTACCGCCATGGTTGGGGAAAATATCGAAAAACTCTACGCGGTCTATTTGATACCTTTCACCTCCGACGAAAGTTATTCGCTAATTCTCATATACAAACCCGAAGGGGAAGATTTCTTTAAAGCTCTATTTTTGACCAAGAGCCTCGAGACGGGGGAGGAAAACAAAAACCTCCTAAAGCTAGATAAAAAGGAGTTTAACGAGGAGCAGGCTCTAAAGGTATTCGACTACACGGTCAAAGACCTCTTTAGGAGGGAAATACAGAGCATAGACCCCGGGGCGAACCTATACGAAATAAAGTTCGAAAACCCCGAAAGGGTCGATTACAACCTATCCCAGGTTAGGGAACTTCTGAAGAAATTGGAACTCGCATAGGAAAGGACGATGAATTTCGAATTTGGGTTTTATCTAATATCGGCGCTCCTCCTGTGGTGGTGGATATACAAACCCCACCGCGAGGTTTTCAAAAAACTCGGTCTCACCTTTTTGGGGTTGGGCTTTACAGTCTTTCTCCTCGAATTGGTGGCTTCGCTATTTGAGAAAAGTCCCTCGTTAAGTATCTTCCAAATACTCGGTTCCACCGCCGTGGGTATTTTTTACTTCGTTTTGCTCCGCTTTAGGAGGTGGAATGCGGTAAAGGTTGCCCCCGTGGTGGCTTCTATAGCCTTTCTGTTCTCCCTTTTGGGTTTAAAGGTCGGTTCCTTCGAGTGGAGGGATAGGTTTGTCCTCCTCCACGTTATGGTTTCCACCTTCACATTTACCCTTTTGGTGCTATCGGCAATCTTTTCCCTTTTGAGGTTCTCCGCCGAAAGGAAACTAAAAAGGGGGGAGTTAACCCTACCCCTCGGGGTTCCGGTTCACCTCCTGGCAAAACTCGAGAGGAGTTTCTTTTTCTTCGGCTTCCTCTTTCTGACTATGGAGCTGATAATCAGCCTCATCTGGTTGAAGCTCAAATTCCAAACCTTTAGGTGGGACGAGAGAATAGTTTCGACCCTCTTACTGTGGTTTTACTATTGGCTTCTCTTCCACCTCGATAGGTTTGGCGTCGTTTGGGCGAGGCGGTGGTTTGCGGTGCTAAACCTGGTTGGCGCCTTTGCCCTGGTTTTGGCGCTAACCTTTACCCGCCACGGCTTTTAAGTTTTTATTAACCCCTATCCCCCTTCGGGGGTATGGTAGGAATTTATTTTTAAACGATGACCTATATCCCGTTTGCCAGAAAATACAGACCGCAGTTTTTCCGCGAGGTGGTCGGTCAGGAAGGGGCTGTTAGAACCCTCCAAAACGCGATAAAGAGCGGTAGGGTAGCCCACGCCTACATATTTGCGGGACCCCGCGGTGTGGGTAAGACGACGATAGCCCGCATATTGGCGAAGGCTCTAAACTGCGAAAATCCCCAAAACGGGGAGCCGTGCGGCGAGTGCGAAAACTGCAAGGCTATAGCAAAGGGCAATTTCCCCGACCTAATCGAGATAGACGCCGCCTCCAACAGGGGAATAGACGATATACGGCAGCTGAAGGAGAGCGTAACCTACGCCCCCATTAAGGGGAAATACAAGGTCTACATAATCGACGAGGCGCATATGCTCACGAAAGAGGCGTTCAACGCCCTCCTGAAGACCCTCGAGGAACCGCCGCCGAGAACGGTCTTTGTCCTCTGCACCACCGAGCTGGACAAGATAATCCCCACGATTCAATCCCGCTGTCAGCGTATCATCTTTAGAAAACTCCCCGAAGGGGAAATAGTTTCCCAGCTCAAAAAGATTTGCGAAAAGGAGGGCATCAGATACACCGAGGAGGCGCTAAAGGTTATAGCCGAAGCGAGCGAGGGCTGTATGCGGGACGCCGCCTCAATACTCGACCAAGCCGCGATATACTGCGACAACGATATTACAGCCGAAAAGGTTAGGGAATTCCTCGGTATAGTCTCCCGCGCGAGGGTGGAGGAATTCGTTAAAAACCTCTCGGCGGGAAATATCGAATACTGCATTAACGAACTCCAAAAGTTGGAGGAGGAAGGCTACAACCTAACCCGCTTTTGGGAAGAAGTTCATTCGATACTCTTTGAGGCTCTCCTGAACAAAAAGCTGAACCGCCGAGAGGGTGGGATATTTGAAGACCTCGCGCGGGAACCACTCGAAAAGCTCCTCTACCTGGAGCAGATAACCAACAAAGCCCTTTCGGAGGCTAAGTTTAAGGAACCCCTTAGGGTCTTCCAACTGGCGGTTTTGAAGACCGACCTGCTGAAGGAGATTATTCCGCTCGGCGAACTCCTAAAGTTGGCCAAATACGGCTTAACTCCTAAGACGGGGGGAGAAGGTCAAACCTCCAAAGGTGTCGGCGAAAAATCCGTCTCCAAAGCGGAGGAAAAGGTTCGGACACCCTACGAGGGGGATAAATCGGTTTCCACCCCCAAAGGTGGAGAATTAAAACCTACTCCCCAAGGGGTTGAAAAAAGCGCCCCCCCCGAAGGGTTTGAAAGGGAAAAACATCGGGTGTTGGAACAACCGTTCCCCTCACAGGTGGGGGAAAGAGAAACCGAACGACGGGAGGAGAAACCTCAAATCCCAACAGCCAAAGGTGCGACCGAAATTAAAGCAACCTCAGAAGGTGAAAAATTGGAAGCCGCCCGGAGTGGGAAATCCGAAACGACGGATACCGCTACGGGTGTTAAGGGTAAGGTTAAACCCTCGAAGGAGTGGTTTGTTAACCGACTCGTAAAGGACGGGATAGTGGAAAAACCCTTTGTGGGTCTCCTCGCCAAGTATATAGAGGAAACCCCCGAGGGGTTGAAGGTAAAGGTTCCCTCCTCATTTGCGAAGAGTTTCCCCGAGGATTTCGAGAAACTGCAAAAGTATTACGGCAAATACGCAACCTTTGAGGTAATAGAGGAGGTGAAACCTTCCGAAAAAAAGTTCAAAAAGCTAAAAAATACCCGCTATCTGTTTTGAAGGTTTTGGAATACTTCGACGGGAAGGTGGTCGCCCGCTACGAGAGGAGGAAAAAAACTTAATAACAGTAATAGGCGGGGTATTTAAACCCTCCCTCGAAGAGTTTCCTCTTTATCTCCTCAAAGGTTGTCCAGACCTTTGCGCCGGCGATACCCTCCGCCTCTATCTTTACCACCGGCGGCTTGCATCCCGGTTGCAGGCGGGAAAATTTCAATATCCTCACCCCGTTTGTCCTATCCCAAAGTTGGAAAAAGGGATTGTAGGGAAGTTTCCACCCTTTGACGTAAACGGTTAGGGAGACCTTTTGAGGTTGTTTTCCCAAAAAGGTTTGATACAACCCGTCGTAGAAGGAGATAAAGTCGTCCCCCGAGAGGTCTATCCTTATATACCCTTCGCGGGTGTATTCCTTTATTACCCCCCGCAAGGTGTCCCCGTAAAAGTTTATGGAAACCTCCGTATGGGGGGGAAGAATCTTTTCTATAAGTTCCAGGTAGGGTTTCGGAAGGTTTAGCCCCTCCCCGAAGAGGAGAAGGGGAACAAGAAAAAAAAGCCACTTCATGGAAGGGAAATTATTCCTCCTCCCTGTGGTGGGGTAGGTCTCTCTTTAGAGCCACCTTTCCCGTTCTTATCATCTCCTTTATCCCGAAGGGTTTAACCATCTCTATAAAGTTGTTGACCGTATCCTCGTCGGCGGTCAACTCGATGGTGTAGCTGCTGTGCGACACGTCGACAATTTTCGCGCCGAATATCTGAACCAGGCGGTAGACCTCCTCCTTAGCCCTCTGGTTTCCGAGGTTTACCTTTATGAGGAGCAGTTCCCTCTCTATGTGGGGTAGGTCGGTTAAGTCTCTAACCTTAATGGTGTTTATCAAACGTCGGAGCTGCTTTACCACCTGCTCTATTACGTGCTCGTCGCCTTCGACCACTATCGTCATACGGGAAAGTCCCTTTTCGTGGGTTTCCCCAACCGACAGGCTCTCGATGTTGTAACCCTTTCCCGCTATTAGGGTGACTATCCTAGAGAGAACGCCGTGCTCGTTTTGAACGAGGAGGTCGATTATATGTTTTCTAACTTTGCCCTTCGGGAGTTTTCTAAACTTGGGGGCGGTTACAACTTTGAGCCCCTCTTCCCTTCCTACGGTGTCCGCCATAGGGATAAGTATCCAAGATTAACCGCCCCTTGCAAGGAATTTCATTCCACCGCCAAACCCCCGCGGGGAAAATAGAAGAACATGGAAACACTTTTGGCATTTCTGGTTTTTATCGGAATCCTCATTCTGGTTCACGAATTCGGACACTTCATAGTGGCTAAGGCCTTCGGCGTAAAGGTTGAAGTCTTTTCGATAGGTTTCGGACCCCCGCTGATTAGAAAAAGGTGGGGTGAAACGGTCTATCAGATAGCCCTTCTGCCGCTTGGCGGCTATGTGAAGATGTACGGGGAGGAGGACAGCCCCGAGGCGCGCCGAGACCCCCGCTCCTTTTACGCCAAACCGCCGTGGCAGAGGATACTAATCGCCTTCGCGGGACCCCTCTTTAACTTCCTCTTCGCAATTTTGGCTTTTTGGGTGGTATACCTCTCACCCCAACCGGTTCCCAAATACATTTTCGAACCCCCCAAAGTGGGTTATGTCGAACCAAAATCCCCCGCGGCGGAGGTCGGTTTAAAAGAGGGGGACCTGATAGTGGCGGTTAACGGAGTGAAGGTCCACTCCTGGGAGCAGTTGGACGAGCTCCTGCGGGAGGATACCGGCAAAGAAGCGACCCTCACCGTTAAGAGGGACGGAAAACTTATCCAACTTAAGGTAAAACTCTCCTACGACCTCCTCAAAAAGGGTTTGGGGATACTTCCCTACCTTCCGCCGGTTGTGGGAAAGGTTGAAAAGGGTTCCCCCGCCGAGCAGGTCGGTTTAAAACCGGGAGACCGCATTTTGGAGGTAAACGGTGTAAAAGTCCATTCATGGTGGGATTTACCCCAATTGATACAGCAGTCGGGCGGAAAACCTATAAGGTTAACCGTCGAGAGGAACGGAAAGATTTTCACCCTTACGGTGGTTCCCAAAGCGGTTAAACTTCCCAACGGAAAGGTTCGCTACATACTCGGTATATCCGCACCGGTGGAGTATAAGGAGATTCACCACAGTCCGTTAGAGGCTTTAAAACTCGCCATAGACCGCACGTGGTTTCTAACCGTTATGACCGTAAAGGTGCTCTGGGGACTTATAACCGGACAGGTATCGGTTAAGACGCTCGGGGGACCCCTTGCCATAGCCGGTTTCGCCGGGGAGGCGGCGAAACTCGGAATTATTCCCTTTATAGCCGCTATGGGAACGCTATCGGTTCAGCTCGCCCTCTTCAACCTCATACCCTTACCCCTATTGGACGGGGGATTAATACTCCTATTCCTCATAGAGTGGATTACCGGAAGACCCATTCCCAACAAGGTGAAGGAGTGGTGGTTCAAAATAGGAGTCGTTATCATCGTCTCCCTAATGCTGTTTATAATTTCCCAAGACCTCATAAGGGTTTTAACCACCGGTAAATTACTCCCCTCCCCTTAAGTTCTCTCTCTTTCCTTAAATAACCCTTTAGGGGGTGTTATGAATTTGAAGACCGTAAAGAGTTCAGTAATTTGCAGGAAATTTAAACCAAAGCCTTTATCCTCTCTATAACCTCTTTGTGGTCTAGGTTTGTTCTGAAACCATCGCCGGAAAAGTGGGTTGGAACCCCGCTGAGGACTTTCAAAACATCTTTTTTCCTCGGAAGGGAGGGGAGTTTAAAGGCTTTCCCTAAAGCGGATAGGGTGTAAAAGCCTACCGTTTGGAGTTTGCTTTCCTCTCTTATCACCTTCAGGAGTTTTTCGGTCTCCTTTTGATACCTTATATTGGGGAGTTCTTCGAGCATACCCTCCACGTATTGTTCGTTCCAGAGTTTTCCCACCCACAGGGGTCCCGCAAAGTCTAGTTTGTGACCGCAAACGGGACAGGTTGTGTCGAGTTCCCTAAGGCGGTCGAAGGGAATTGTCCCCCTGTAGAGGCACTTATGACAATAGAGCAGATACCCTATGGAGGTCTTCATTATTTCGTCCACCCTGCGGGCTCCCCGATACCTTTTAACGAAGACCCTAAAGTGGTGTAGGTAGGAATAGCTAAAGAGCACCTCTATGGGGATATCGTATTGGAAGAAGAACTCCGCGACTTTTTTTATCAATATCCTCAGTCCCACTTCGTGGTAGAACTCGTTTTCGATGGGTTTGGCAAAGTAGCGTCTAAGACAGGTCTTCGGGTAGGTGGCGCTCAGGGGTGCCGTATCGGTCGCGGTGATGCCGGCACCCCCCCGGTGAGCGAGCGCCTTTGCAGTGGCGTCCAGAAAATCGACCGGTGTCCCGAAGGGGTCTATATCTATGTAATCGAAATATTTGGTCTTTAGCAGGAAGACGTTGGCGTCCTCGTTCCATATCTCCACCTTGGCGGGGTCTATTCGGTTCAGCTCCAAATTCCGTTTGGCGTATTTCAGAGCGTCCAGGGATATGTCGTTTATGTAGACCTTTTCCACGTTGGGGACTTCCTTGAGAATCCTTATGCTCCTAATGGCGGAGGCGGCTAAGGGTTCGGCAACCTTTATAGGTCTGTCCTTTTCCTTCACAAAGACCCTTAGGAGTAAAACGGTTAAATCCCTGTTTACCGCCATAGCGGGGTTGTAAAAGACCTCGTTCCTCTCGGTGATGTGTTCGACAACCTTTTTGGGAACCTCTACGAGTGCCGAACCCTCTTCTATCCTAACAAGGGACATAGAAGGGAAATTCTAAACCGCACAAGGGGTTAAAATTCTTTCCCACCTTGGTTTGGAAACTCTTTAACCCCTACCTCTGGGCGGTAAAGGTTCGGGAGAAACTCTACCTCAAAGGGGTTCTAAAAAAGTGCCGCCCAAAAGCGGTTGTCGTTTCAATTGGAAACCTCTCGGTGGGCGGAACGGGAAAGACACCCACCACCTCGGAGCTCGCAAAATTCTTTTCCTCCAAAGGTGTGAAAACGGCTATCCTCCTAAGGGGCTACGGGAGAAAAACGAGGGGGGCGCTCCTGGTTTCGGCGGGTGATAGACCCCTCTTGAGCGTCGAGGAGGCGGGGGACGAGGCTTTCCTATACGCCTCTAGGCTGAAGGGTGTAGCGGTGGCGGTTGCCGAAAGGCGTTGCGAGGGGGCTCGTCTGCTCGAAGAGAGCTTTAACCCCGACCTCATTTTGCTCGACGACGGCTTTCAGCACCTGGCGATTGAGCGCGATTTCGACATAGTCCTGCTGACCCCAAGGGATTTGAAGGATAGGGTTTTGCCCTTCGGGAGGTTGAGGGAACCCCTTTCCGCCCTTCGGAGGGCAAACTTTTGTCTATTTTCGAAAACCTCACCCCCACACGGGGAGCTCGAAAGGCTCTGCCTCCAAATGGGAAAACCCTTCGGCTACCTCGAGGTGGTCGGATACAGACTCCTAACCCCCGAGGGGGAGGAGGTTCCCTTCGAAACCCTCAAAGGGAGAAAGGTCGGTATAGTCTCCGCCGTGGGGGACAACAAAGGTTTTCAAAACACCCTTAAAGGTTTGGCAAATAGATACGGCTTCCAAATAGTGGAAACGCTTGCATTTCCCGACCACTACGGGTATGAGGGGGTAAAACTCGACCCCTCCCTCCTTTGGATAACCACCTTTAAAGACCTCTACAAGTTGAGGGAAAGGACAAACGCAAATCTCCTCGTATTGGATAGGGAGATAAGGCTTCCGAAAAACCTTTTGGAGGAACTTGAGAAGGCGGTCAGATAACCACCTTTTGGAGCCTCTTATCCCTCCCCAAAACCACTATTGGGATTGTCATTTCACCGAGGCGCGACACCATGTGGGAGCCGAAGCGTTTGTCGAGGAGCATATCCTCGGAGACGGCGTTTAACTTAGGAAAATTTATCCCGCGCTCCGCGCGGCTTATCACCTTTACACCCCTACCCAGACTTTGACCTTCGGAAGCCCGCCCAACCAGGTAGGAGGGGTAATAGTTGGTCGTTATAAAGGTAACCTTTTTTTCGTTGTAGCGCCTGCTTATCAAACCGGTGAGTATCTCCCTATACCAGTCGGTTAGTACCTCGTTTCCGAGGTCGTCCAATACGAGAATGGGAACGCGCGCCAGCGATTCGATAATCTCCGACGCCCCCTTTTCGGCGAAGCTCTCGCGCAGTTTTATCGACAGCTCTTTGGTATCGGTGAAAAGTCCCTTTATCCTATACTTGGTGTAGAGGTATTTGAGAACCGCCGACACTATATAGGTC
>JALWDU010000018.1 GCA_027036735.1 Aquificales bacterium
TTTACCACTACGTAGACCCCGGTTTCGCCGAAAGGGCTCTCAAAAACAAAGAGGAAGGTATCGCCACCGTTATCGTTGGAGGAGAGAACTACGGTCAGGGTTCCTCCAGGGAGCACGCCGCACTCGCCCCCAGATATCTCGGCGTTAGGGCTGTTATCGCAAAATCATTCGCCAGAATTCACCACCAAAACCTATGCAACTTCGGTATCCTACCTCTCGAATTCGTTAACCCCGCCGACTACGACAGAATAGACCAAAACGACGAGATTGAAATTCCCAACGTTAGGGAACAATTAACCGCATGTGTTAAAGAAGGTAAACCTATAAAGGTAACCGTTAAAAAACCTTCCGGCGAAAGCTTCGAAATAGAGACCACCGTTAATATAACCCCCAGGCAGTACGAACTGCTGATGGCAGGCGGTCTACTCAACTACATCAAGAACAAACAGCAGGCTAAGAAAAATTCTTAAATTTTTCCTTTTTCCCGATTTTTCAATCTCCTCGGGTTCTACCCATTGAAGGGTAGAAGAAATTTGCCTTATAATAACCAGTTTCGGTTTAAAAATCCTTTTGAGGAGCGGACGAGATGAAAACTTATAGAATTAAACCCTACGAAGTTAAAAGGGAATGGTATATAGTCGACGCCACCGGTAAAACTCTGGGAAGGCTGGCGAGCGAAATAGCTAAAATCCTTATGGGAAAACACAAAGTTTATTGGTCTCCCGACCAAGACCTCGGCGATTTCGTTATCGTGGTAAACGCCGAAAAAATAAGGGTAACCGGTAAAAAGATGGACCAAAAACTCTACAGATGGCACAGCAACTATCCCGGTGGATTTAAAGAGCGCCCCCTAAAGTGGATGCTGGAACGCAATCCCGAGAAGGTTATCAAACTCGCCGTTAAGAGAATGCTCCCCAAAAACAAACTGGGACACAGAATGATGAAAAGACTAAAGGTTTACGCGGGTCCCAATCACCCCCACCAGGCGCAACAACCCAAACCCTTGGAAATTAACGCATAATTAGAATAGGAGGATAGGGATGCAAAAACTTAAAGATTTCAAAATAACCCCCGATAACTCCTTTTACGCAACCGGAAAACGTAAGGAGTCCATAGCAAAGGTTTGGCTCATACCCGGATTGGACAAGCAGATTGTCAGAACCCAGAGCGGTAAGGAGTACAACCTAAAAGATTACGTAATGAGGGAAACCCTCTACAACAAGATACTCATTCCCTTCAAAATCACCGGTACCGAAGGAAAATTCGGCATATTTGCCGAGGTAATAGGCGGCGGTATTACCGGGCAAGCCGAAGCCATTATGTACGGCATTGCAAAAGCCCTGCTGGCTTACAACCCCGACCTGCGTCCCAAGCTCAAAAAGGCGGGATTGCTCACCAGGGACGCCAGGGAGAAGGAGAGGAAAAAATACGACCAAATGGGTGCCCGTGCGAAATACCGCTGGTCGAAGCGTTAATTTCCACCTATTTCTTTCCTTTTTTTCAATCCCCGTAAAATACCTCTCTCTTATATATCCCCAAAAAATTTTCTCGGAGGTGATAAAGTTGGCGAATGTCGTAGTTTCCTTAATGGATTTTAAACCCGTTTACGAAAACCCCGTCGAAATTGTGGAACGTAAAGGGACGGGACACCCCGACACCATTTGCGACAATTTGGCGGAAGAGCTTTCGGTTGCCCTGTGCAAGCTTTATCTGGAGGAATTCGGTTTCGTCCAGCACCACAACGTGGATAAAGCTTTGTTGGTGGGAGGCGTAGCAGACCCGAAATTCAAAGGCGGGGAGATAATCACCCCTATCGAAATATACCTGGTTGGTAGGGCTATTAAGGAAAAGGATGGAAAACCCCTGCCGGTGGACGAATTGGCGATAGAGGTCGCCAAGAAATGGTTGAGGGAAAATATAAGGAACCTCGACCCGGAAAAACACGTAATAATAACCCCCAAAATCAGACCTGGTAGCAAAGACCTGGTCGAGCTCTTCGAAAGGTTTGCCAAAAAGGGTGAAGTTCCCCTTGCAAACGATACATCCTTTGCGGTGGGATACGCTCCCTTCGACGACCTGGAAAAGGTTGTTTACAACACGGAAAGATACCTAAATTCGGCGGAATTCAAAAAGGAACACCCCTATCTTGGTGAGGACATCAAAGTTATGGGTGTCCGTTTGGGGGACAAAATAAGGATTACCATAGCGGCGGCTTTTGTGGATAAATTTGTGGATAACGTTGACGACTATCTGGCTAAGAAAGAAATCGTCAAACAAAAAGCTCTGGAGAATGCCGCCAAGTATACCGATAAAGAAGTCGAAATTTTTGTTAATACTGCGGACAACCCCGCCGACGGCTCGGTTTACATCACCGTTACCGGAACATCGGCGGAAGCGGGTGACGACGGACAGGTTGGAAGGGGTAACAGACCAAACGGATTGATAACCCCTTATAGACCTATGACTTTGGAAGCCGCCGCCGGTAAAAACCCGGTATCCCACGTAGGAAAAATTTATTCCGCCGTAGCGAATATCATCGCCAACAGGGTTGTAAACGAAATCGAAGAGATTGAAGAGGCATACTGCTACATGGTTTCCCAAATCGGAAAACCGATTACCGAACCACAGGCTTGCGACGTTAAGGTTAGAACCAAAAGAGACATCAAAGGTATAGAAGAACTTATAAAGAAAATTGCGGAAGAGGAGATAGCCCAAATTCCCGACATTTGGAAGGGATACGTGGAAAAGAAATTTACCGTCGCCTAATTTTCCAAAACCTTCTGTAGGACCTTTTCCAGTTCCCCTTTCAGTTGACCTTTTACTTTCTCCACCGTTTGGTTCAAAGTTTTGGTAACCTCCTTGACCGTTTCAGCTGTTGCGTTTTTCAACACCCCAACGGGATTGGTAGCGGCGCCATCCTTAGAGGTGGGTAAAAGTCCATTTCCCACCGCAGGGAGCGATACCTCCCCTATCTCCACCTTTGGGTGTTCCGCGGTTCCGGTTACGTGAACTACTACCTTAGCCGGTGTGTAGAGGGCTAGGGTAATGTCCAACTCTTTAGTCAAGCGATTGTATCTAGACCCCTTATAAATTTCGGCGAACAGAACATTTCCGACGGTGTAGGCTTTGGTGTTTCTTTTAACGAAAACAATCCAGGGTCCATCAACCGCAACGGTTCCCACAACGCGGGTAAGTGTGAGGTTTTCCCACTGCGGGTTTTGGAGCAATACCGCCAGTTGGGACAGAAAGGGGTTATTCCTTATATGCCAGTTGAAAACGGTAAAATCGGCTACCGTTTTCGGAGTGTTTGGATTGGAAAAATCTCCAACACCCTCAACGGTAAAGTCGGCGTCGTTGTTCATCCCTACAAAGGTTCCGTTTACCCAATAGGAAATCTCTTTAAGGGTGTTTACGTTTACCTTGGCAAATACCTTTTTGAGTTCGAATTCTAAAGGTTTAACCTCACCCGGAGTGTAGGGTATCCCAAAGGCTACCGCCACATTGGTCGCGTTATCCGCCCTCCTAATAAAGTGGAAATACAAGTTGCCGATATCCAAATTTAGGTAGGGTTTAAATTCCCAATAGACCTTCAAAGGTGCGGACAAAACTATCCTATCCGCAGAAAGGAGTTTTCCACTACCAAACCCCGGTGGGTTTCCTATTTCCAATCCGTCCACTTCAAGGCGGGTTAAAAGCCAATTAACCTTTACATCCTTCACCTCTGCGGGGGCGTTAACCCTGCTTTGCAATAGGGCGTTTAGCAGAGGTTTCGCCGTAAGCTTTAACAGCGCTACGGTGGCTATTGTGGGTAACACCACAAACAGCAGCAAAAATAGGAAGAGCCTTTTTATCCACTTCATAAGGAAGAAATAGATTAGGGATGAAGGAGAGGAAAACCAGAAGATTAGTCCGCCAAGAGGTCTTTTTTAACCTCTTCGGGGGAGGGCACGACATAACCGGGCTGTTTCTTTAGCCTTTTCAGTTTGGAGTAGTAATACATTACGGGTATCAGTACCAGCGTTAGGGTGGTCGAACCTATCGTTCCGAATATTAGGGAAACCGCCAGTCCGTTAAATATCGGGTCGAAAATGATAACGAATGCTCCGACTATCAGCGCGGCTGCGGTTAGCAGAACGGGACGGGTTCTTATAACACCGGATTCAACAACAGCAACGTGTAGGGGAACCCCTTCCCTTAGTCTCTGTTCCGCAAAGTCGACCAACAGTATGGAGTTACGGATGATAATTCCCGCCAGGGCGATAAAACCTATCATCGAGGTTGCGGTGAAGAAGACGTTACCCATTATCTTATCCATAAGCCAGTGACCGGGAATGATACCTACCAAGGTTAGGGGGATGGGAGCCATTATAATGCCGGGGATTCTGTAGTCTTTAAACCAAGCCAATATGAGCACCCATATTAGGAATACCGCACCTGCAAAGGCTAAACCGAGGTCCTTGAAAACCCTAATGGTGATATGCATTTCTCCGTCCCACTTAATGGCGACGTGTTTATCCCCAGCGGGGGGTAGGTGATACCAGTATTCTTCGATTTTTCCGTAGGGGTTGGGAATGGAGAGCACCTTATCCCTCACGTCGAGTATGGAGTAAATTGGAGCCTCATACTTTCCGGCAACGTCTCCGCATACGTAAACCACCCTCCTCATATTCTTTCTGTAGATGGTGTGCTCGACAGGCACTTTCTCGACCTTAACCAGCTCTTTGAGGGGAACCTCTTTCCCCAGAGGGGTCATTATTTTGGTATTCAGCAATCTGTCTATACCGCTAACCTTACCTTCGGGGAATTTAACAATCAGCGGAACCTTTTCGAAGTCGGTGGTTTTTAGGGTGGTTACATCGTAGCCGTAAAGAGCCATTGCAACGATAGCCCAAATCTGTCTTTTATCCAATCCGTTCTGTTTAGCCTTCTGTTCGTCGATTTCAATCCTATACTTTTTGCGGTCTACATCGGCGTAAATAGCCACATCGGTAATGGAAGGCGATTCCTCAAATATCTGTCTGACCTTCCAAGCCACTTCTTGCGC
>JALWDU010000019.1 GCA_027036735.1 Aquificales bacterium
GGGGATTGAATTTCGGGAAACGCGTCGGGGATAACGTTCTCTATCCCCAATAGGCGGTATTTTTTGGGGTCTTTAGCCACCACATAGGTGGGAAAGTATTTCGAAACCTTCCCGTATAGGTTGAGAATTAGGGGTTTTCCGCCTATTGGAAAGAGGGTTTTATCCTCCCCGAAGCGACGGGAGTAGCCCCCCGCCAGTAGGTAGGCGTTCATAACATTTAACTATTAATGTTGCAAGTCAGGGTCAAACCCGGGGTGGAGAAGAAACTGAAATCCCGCTTCCCTTGGGTCTATAGAAAGGAGATAGCATCCTATTCGAGGACTCCAAAAAAGGGCGAAACCGTTGTGGTTAGGGATTTTTCCGGCAAATTTTTGGGTTACGGATACATCAACCCCGACGTGAATATCGCAATTCGCCTTCTGTCGTTCGACAAAAATGTGAAACCCACCCCGGAACTCGTAAAGGAACGCCTTAAAAAGGCTTACGAATACAGGAAATCCCTAAATATCCCCTCCAACGCCTACCGCTTGGTTCACTCCGAAGCCGACTTTTTACCCGGATTGATAGTGGACGTTTACGACAGGTGGGTAGCCGTTGAATTCACCACCTACGGGATGGAGGAATACAAACAAACGGTGGTGGAAACCTTAATAGAACTCCTCCAACCGGAGGGTATTTACGAAAAGATTAACGAGTTCAGTAAAAAGGTGGAGGGTCTCCGCGGAGAGGAGCAACTCCTATACGGACACGTCCCCGAGGAGGTAGTTATTCAGGAATACGACCTGAAGTTTTACGTAAATATCCCCGAAGGGCAAAAGACCGGTATGTTCCTCGACCAGAGGAATGCCAGATACTTCCTCCGCACCCTCGTAAAGGGAGGGGAAAGGGTTTTAGACGTCTTTTGTCACAGCGGTGGATTTGCCATAAGCGCCAAAAAGGCGGGTGCGGGTGAGGTGATAGGGGTCGATATAAGCGACCTAGCCCTCGAGCTTGCGAAAAAGAACGAAAAGCTCAACGGTCTCGAGGGCATCAAATGGGTCGAGGCTAACGCCTTCGACTTTCTGAAGGAACAGCACAAAAAGGGGGAAAAATACGACATAGTGATAATAGACCCCCCCTCCTTTGCGAAGAATAAGGCGGCTGTTCCCAACGCGCTGAGGGGTTATAAGGAGCTCCTCGTTAGGGGACTTCACATAACCAAACCGGGCGGTATCTTGGCTATATTCTCCTGCTCCTTTCACATAACGGAGCAACACCTCTTGGAGGTTTTGCAGGACGCCGCCTACGACACCCGCAAAGTCCTCCGTGTGAGGGCGAAGACCTATCAAGATTTAGACCACCCTTGGATTTTGCAAATACCGAACACCCTATACCTCAAAGGGGTTTGGGTTGAAGTTTTGGACTGACCCCTTTCGGTCTTTTTTCATTAAATCCCCCTTTAGGTCTCCCTAAAATACTCTGCTATGGCTATAAGAGGAAGAGTTTGGAAGTTTGGCGATAACGTCGATACCGACCAGATAATACCCGCCCGTTATCTCAACACCTCCGACCCCAACGAATTGGCAAAGCACGCCATGGAGGATAGCGAGCA
>JALWDU010000020.1:0-6652 GCA_027036735.1 Aquificales bacterium
CCATTCCGAACCCGGCAGTTAAGCCCCCCAGCGCCGATGATACTGTGCCGGACCGCGGCACGGGAAAGTAGGTCGCTGCCAGCCCTTTAATCTCTCAATCAAACCTTAATTTCTCAACAAAAATCTTAAAGTTTTTCAACCTCTAAAGGATTTTGAATAAGTTCCATCGCATTGGTTTTTAAAATTCCCCTAAAAGCGGTTTTGGAAGATTTGTTTCAATGAAATCAAAAGCACTTCTGGGGGCGTTACAAAGAATCAAACCTTTGGAGGGTTTTAGTGTTTATAGAACCTCTTTAGGAAAGTCATTTGTGTTGTTTACCCTTAAAAGGGTAATGTGAATGTTTTCCAACCGCAAATTGTTTCGGTAAAATTTAGCACCTAATAGGTGTGGATTGATTACTTCCGCAAAGGGAGTTGTAAGAGGTATTAAACTTCCAAGGGTTTGAAGGTAGAAATCTCCGAATTTAGTAGCCTATTAAAGTTTTCCAAAATAAGGTTGAAATATGTGGTTCAAACATTTGTTGGAAAGTTCCCGCGAAGCGGGGGTATTGATTGAAAGAAAATCCTTGCCCTTTCGGATTTGCGGCGGAACGTGGGTTAAATTCGGATATGATACGGATTGAAATTTTCGAGATGTTTTATCCAATTGCGGTTTTGTAAACCTTAAACAATCCCCTAAACAGGAGCTCTTTGTCGATAATTCCCCCTATCTGCGGGTGGAAAAAATCGGCGTATCCGCCGGTAAGGATTACTTTGCCGACCCCATATAGGGTTTTGAAGTTTTCCAGCAGACCCTTTGCGGTGAAAATTTGGCTGTAGAAGACCCCCGATTGGAGGCATTCTGCGGTCGATTGCCCCAAAAGGGGTGGGTTGTTTTTGGGTTCCACCTCGGGGAGTTTTTCGCCCTTTTTTGCGAGACACTCGAGGTGCTTTTCCACCCCTAGGAAGATAACGCCTCCCTTAAAGGTTTTTTCCAAGATTATGTCAATAACCGTAGCCGTTCCGAAAGAGACAACCGCAAAGGTGTTTCCGTATTCCAAACCGCCTATGGCGTTCAGTAGTCTGTCAATCCCCAAAGTGGAAGGGGTTTTGTAATCTACCCCTATAAGGGGTTTGCAATCCTCTACCAACACAAAGCGGGGGTTTTTCAAAATCCGTTCCAAAGCGGGGTTGACCGAGGGTTTTACCGAGGCGACCGCTTTGTGGGGTATATCGGCGAACTTTTTTAGCTCCTCAAGGCGGTCGAAGGTTAAAATCCCTCCTCCGATAGGTTTGTAGTCATCGGCGGTGGTTAATCGCCATTTAATGGAGCTGTTGCCGACGTCCACCAAGAGGAGCATCGGTTCAAATATTAACCCTATATGGAGTCCCTCTTCTCTTTGCTCCCTAAGGCGGTCGACATAACCGACGACTCCCGCGAGGTGGTGGAGAACTCGGTCTTTTTTGCCATTAGGGGGACAAAATTCGACGGACACACCTTTGTAGGGGAGGTTTTGAAAAAGAAGCCCCTCGCGGTGGTTGTGGAGAGGGATTACACCCCTCCCAAAGGTCTCGATTTCGGAAGGACGAAACTCGTAAAGGTGGAAAATACCCGAAAGGCTTTCGCCTTAGCCTGTAAGGAGTTTTTCGGAAGACCGGACGAGAGGCTAAAGGTCTTCGGCGTTACCGGGACAAACGGCAAGACTTCGACCACCTATATCCTATCGGCAATTTTAAATAAGGTAGGTATCCCCTGCGGGGTTGTGGGGACGGTCGAATACCGCTTCGGGGAGAGGGTTTTCGGTAAAGGCTGGACTACTCCCCATCCCAAGGTCTGGTTTAAGACCTTAAAGGAAATGGCGGATAGCGGTGCAAGGGCTGTCGCCGCCGAAATTTCATCCCACGCGTTGGAGCAGTATAGAATTTTCGGAACCCGCTTTGAGGGTTTGATATTTACCAATCTTTCGAGGGAACACCTCGACTACCACCTATCGATGGAGAACTACTTTAGAGCCAAGAGGAGGTTGTTTGAGGAATACCGCTACCGCAGAGGGGTTGCCAATTTCGACGACCCCTACGGTAGGAGGCTTGTGGAGGAGTTTCACCTCAGGGGTTTCGGTTTTTCGGAGGGTAGCCACTACAGGGTTTTGAACCCCATTTCCACCATCGAAGGGAACACCTTTGAGCTTCAAACCTTCGATGGGAGGAGGTATAGGGTTGAGACCAATTTAAGGGGGGGGGTTCAAATTCAAAACCTCGCGGGGGTCTTGGCGCTTCTCGATTCCCTCGGGTGGGATTTGGGGGAAATAATTCCCTTGGTGGGAGACCTACCCCAAATCCCCGGAAGGTTTGAGGTTGTTGTCGAAAAACCCTTTGCGGTGGTGGTCGATTACGCCCACACACCCGATGCGCTCGAAAAACTTTTGCAAACAGCGAGGGGTTTAAAGCCTAGGAGGGTAATAACCGTCTTCGGTGCGGGTGGAAACCGCGACAAAACAAAGCGTCCCCTAATGGGTCAAATCGCCGAAAGGTATTCCGACCTGGTGGTGGTAACCTCCGACAACCCCCGTTGGGAGGAGCCACGGGAAATTATCGAGGATATCCTAAAGGGGATGGGGAATAAGGACAAAGTCCTCGTAGAGGTCGACAGAAGGGAGGCTATAAGGAGAGCCCTCCAAATGGCGCGTGAGGGCGATTTAGTCCTTATAGCGGGTAAGGGACACGAGGATTACCAAGAGATAAAGGGAGAGAGATACCCCTTCGACGATAGGAAGGTTGTTAGGGAACTTTTGGAGGAACCCTTTTAAACGAACACCTTTTCCGGTTTCAGTTTTCCCCCGATAACCCTCCCTATGGCGGAGAATTTTCCCCCTGCATAGACCCTTAAAAGTTGGTTTTCTCCGAAGTTCCCCTTAAGGTCTATGAGTTGCCCGTTCCTCAGGCGGGTTAGCTCCCTATCGGACACCTCGAGTGTGGGAAAATCGAGACCCGCGTCGGGTGGGAGGAGGAAATCGCTTAACCTTTCGGGGGAAACCTTTAGCAGTTCCTCCAAAGGGAGGGCGTTTTCCAAAGTTAGTTTCCCTATCGAGGTTCTCAGGAGCTTTTCGGTGGTCGCCCCCAAGCCGAGTTTATCCCCTATATCCTTAACCAAACTCCTTATATAGGTTCCGCCCGAAACGGTTGCCCCAATGGTGAAGCGGGGAGGGTTATACTCCAACAGGTCGATTTTGTAAACCTTCACCTTTACCGGTTTGAGTTCGACCCTCTTCCCCTTACGGGCGAGTTTGTAAGCCCTCTTTCCCCCAACCTTTTTGGCGCTAAAGGGTGGCGGGGTCTGCTCTATCTCACCTTCGAAGGACTTAACAACCCTTTCGATTTCCTCCAAAGGTGGAAAAGCCGCCGCTTCGCGGCGGGATATAACCTCTCCCGTAATATCGTAGGTGTCGGTCTCCACGCCCAAAAGTCCCACGGCTCGGTAGGTTTTGGGAAGTTTTTGATAGTATTCCGCAAGGCGGGTAGCCTTTCCCAAAAGTAGCAGGAGCAACCCCTCCGCAAAGGGGTCGAGTGTTCCCGTGTGCCCTATTCTCCTTACCCCGAAATGTCTCTTTATTTCGTTTAAGACCCCCGTGGAGGTTATGCCTTTCGGTTTTGCCACCGCCAGGAGTCCGAATAATTCCTCCATCGAAAGGTTCTATTTCACCAAACAACCACCTTTTTGGCTTCTAAAATCAGTTTCGCTATATCCCCATAGGTTAGCTGTTTCTCCTCCAAAACCTTTATACGGCGCGCTTCAGCATCCTCTTTGCAGACAAACCAGTTCGGCTTTGTGGGAATCTTTAAAACCGCATCCTCTATTAGGACGACGATGTCGTTTTCCCCTATAAAGGTGTAGGGGATGTCGCTCTTTTTGACCAACCAGAGGGTTTCGACCATCACCAAACCCCCACAACTTGGGATTTTTTCAGTATCTCCGCTATGCGTTCCTCGTCGGTAAACTCCACCTTTAGGTCTTTAGCCCATATTTTGTCCTCGGAGAGGTTTCTTATTTTGAAATCGTCCTCCTCTACGAGGAATACGAGATTTTCCGGATTGTATTCGTAACCTTTGAAGTTTTCGTAACCGAGCGCCACGGGGTCCCAATCGGTTAGGAAGTAGACACCCTCCTTAAGGGCTATAAAAAAGGTTTTGGTTTTCAGGCTTAGGGCGCAGGCTATTTTGAAGGCTTGTATCGCCTTCCACGAAAAGGGGTCTGATTTTAGGACGATGGAAACCTCCATCAGTTAAAGAATAAAACCTTATCGCTCTCCAGTATGAAATCCGCCAACCGCCGGATATCCATCTCCTCCGCCCAGGGGGGAACCGTTTGGTGGCGCTTTGCTACCGACGAGCGTCCGCAATAGACCTTTAGCCCCCTTTCGGTTAACCTTTTGAGGTCGTCCAGACCCAACCACCAAACACCGTTGCCGTGAAGGTATATGGAAACCTCCGCCCCGATATTCAGAAGCTCCTCAAGGAGTTTGAGGATAGTCTTTCGGTCTTTCGAAAAGGGGTTGTTGGAAACCACGAAAAGAACCCTCTGGGAGGTCATTTAACCGAGTCCATTTTAGGGAGGTTGTTGTTGCATTTCAACCAGGGTGGGCTGGGAAAACATAAAATAGCTACATTCCGAGGATGAAAGTACCCTTCTTTAGGTTCGATGGCATAGGGGAGGAACTAAAAAGGGATTTGAACAGAATAATCGAAACGGGTAGGTTGACGAGGGGACCCTTTACCCAACAATTTGAGGAGGAGTTTAAGAATTTTCTCGGTGTGGAGTGGGTAAAAACGGTAAACTCCGGAACTACGGCGCTTTACGCCGCCCTGCGCGCTATCGATGTTAAGGATAGGTATGTGGTGGTACCGGCTTTGAGTTTTATGGCAACCGTGGATGCGGTTTTGCTCGCGGGTGGCAAACCACTCGTTTTGGATGTCGACGAAACCTATACCCTCGATATAAATCAGCTGGAGGATGCGCTAAAGTGCTACGACGTTAAGGCTATACTGCCGGTTCACCTATTCGGAAATATGGCGGATATGCCCGCAATTAACGAACTGGCTCAAAAGTACGGCGTTTACGTTTTGGAGGATGCCGCCCAGGCGCACGGTGCGCACTACGAGGGAGTAAAAGCCGGCGCTTGGGGCGATATGGCGGCTTTCAGCTTTTACGCGACAAAAAACGTTTCCATGGGGGAGGGGGGAGCCGTTGCCGTAAAGAACCCCTACCTCGTCGAAAGGGTTAAAGCAATCCTGGATTTTGGCGAAGAACCGGCTTTTAACTTCAGACTCTCCGAGTTCCAAAGCGCGATTGGATTGCATTCGCTTAGAAGGTTGGAGGAGAATACCCGCCGGAGGCGCGCTATAGCCCAAAGGTATAACGAAAACTTTAAAGATATCTTTGGACTGCAGAAGGAGAGGGGTTATCACGTATACCACGTTTACAGCCTACGCCATCCCCAAAGGGATTTGATAGTTAAAAGACTTCAAGAGGAGGGTATCGGAACGAAGGTTTATTACTCATACCTACTCCACGAGCTGAGGGATACCGAACACTTTTCAACCCCTAATGCAGAGAGGTTTAGGGACGAACTCTTTGCGCTGCCAATTTACCCGTCCCTTACCGAGGAAGAGGTCGATTACGTAATTAAAACCTTATTAAAGATTATGGAGGAGCTTTAACTTCTCCCCTTTAGGGGTTTTTAACCCTTTACCGGGTTTTCCGGTTGGGTTATTCCAAAAATGGGTGGGAAAGGGTTTGTTTAACCCCCTCCCTGTTCGATAAAGAGTATTCTCCCGCAGTTGGGGCAGTAAACCAGACCTTCACCCCTTAGGAGTTTTGTATACTGCGCAGAGGGCACCTGCATGGAGCAACCGCTGCAGGTTTTGTTATAAACGGGAACGAATACGTTACCGCCAAACTCGTATTTTTTCTCCTCGTAAAATTCGACCACCTCGGGGGATATTTCGGAAACCAATTGCTCCCTCAAGCCTCCCAGTTCCTGTAATTTTTTTTCCAACATCTGTTGGGTTTTTCTTATCTCCTCTTCCTTTTTTCGGATTTTCCCTTCGAATTCCTCCACGCTCTGTTCCATTCTTTCCCTTTCCCTAAAGAGGGCGTTCAATTCCTTGAGGATATTTTCTATCTCCTTGGTAGCCTTAATAATGCTTTTTTCGGCATCCGCTTTTAGTTTGATGGCTTCTTTATACTCCTCTAGGTTTTTAGCCTTGCTTTTCTTCTTTTTTGCCTCTTCGATTTTTTTATAACTTTCGTTGATAATTTGCTCCAATTCCTTCCTTTTCTGGGAAAGTTCTTCTATCCGTTCGTCAATTTGGGCGATTTTGTTGCGGCGTGTGCTCGCTATCTCTTCCAGTCTTTTAATCTCTTCGGGAAGTTCTTTGAGTTTGAGTTCCAGTTTGATAATTTTCGAATCGATTTCTTGGAGTTTGATGAGCTTTTCAAGGTCTTCTTTGGACAAGTCCAACATCAACATTAGTATAACCCCTCTTTAGGATTTTTGCGGAGATGGGAAGACTTCATGGCGGTCGATTGATATTGGAGGTGATGGGCCCGGGAGGACTCGAACCCCCGACCGGGCGGTTATGAGCCGCCCGCTCTGCCACCTGAGCTACGGGCCCT
>JALWDU010000020.1:6752-21620 GCA_027036735.1 Aquificales bacterium
GATTTTTGCGGAGATGGGAAGACTTCATGGCGGTCGATTGATATTGGAGGTGATGGGCCCGGGAGGACTCGAACCCCCGACCGGGCGGTTATGAGCCGCCCGCTCTGCCACCTGAGCTACGGGCCCTAAGCCAATTCCATTAATATAGCATCTCCTTAAGAGGATTGTTATTGTGATTTATCACAAACTAAAGGTTGGTGAAGTTGATTCTGCCATCGGTGTTTTTTCAAATTTCCCTTTAAGAGGGAGAATTTTCAATCCCTTGAGCGGGGTTTCTGTAGTGGTTTTCCGTTTAGTGTGTATCCTTTTATTTTTCTCCCCTTTCGTTGGAACAGGTATAGGGGATAGACTCTGACAGGTGGAGAAATACAGCTCTTTATTCTACCTAACGAATTGTGATATTATAAAACATTTTGCGGGAGGAAAACCATGATTCAGAGATACACCTACCTCAACGTTGCCGATAACTCCGGGGCTAAGAAAGTTCAGTGTATCGGTATCCCCGGAGGGGCTAGGAAGAAATACGCAACCCTCGGGGATGTGATTACCGTAACGGTTAAACAGGCTTCCCCCGACGGAAACGCCAAAAAGGGAAAGATTTACAGGGCTGTGGTGGTCAGAACGGCAAAGGAGGTTAGGAGACCCGACGGAAGCTACGTCAAATTCGACGACAACGCCGTTGTTCTGCTCAACCAATACGGGGAACCCCTCGGAACCCGTATTTTGGGACCCATCGCAAGGGAAGTTAGGAACAAGGGTTATACAAAAATAGCCTCTTTGGCACCCGAAGTTATCTAATCGGAGGAGAGCTATGGCGGCGAAGATTAAAACCGGCGACTTGGTCGTGGTCGTAAGGGGCAAGGACAAGGGAAAACAGGGAAAGGTTTTGAAGGTAATTAAAAAGGAAGAGAGGAATAAGAGGGGAGAGGTTATAAGGGTTAAAACCCGCGTGGTTGTGGAAGGGGTGAATTTGAGGAAGAAACACGTAAAGGCAACCCAAGTGTCCGAAGGGGGGATTGTAGAGTTCGAAGCCCCGATAGACGTTTCCAACGTAATGCTGGTAGACCCCAAAACTGGTCAACCCACCAGGGTAGGATTCGAAGTTGTCGAGGAGAACGGTTATCTGGTCAAGTACAGGGTGGCCAAGAAGAGCGGAACCCGTTTGGAAGTTGTCAGCAAGAAACCTATTAAGAAATAAGAGGGGTGAAAGGTATGGCGGAAGAAAAATACGTTCCCAGACTCTACAAGAAATACAAAGAGGAAGTGGTTCCTCTGCTGGTTAAAAAATTCGGTTACAAAAACCCCATGCAGGTTCCCAAAATTGTAAAGGTAACCGTCAACATGGGTGTCGGTGAGGCGGTTCAGGACGTGCGCCAAATCGAAAGGGCTATGGAAGACCTGATGGCTATCACCGGTCAAAAACCGCAACTGAGAAGGGCTAAAAAGTCGGAAGCAGGTTTCAAACTCCGTAAGGGGATGCCGATAGGTGCGAGGGTAACCCTCAGAAAGGAGAGGATGTGGGATTTCCTCGACAAGGTTATTTCCGTAGCCCTACCCAGGGTTAAGGACTTTAAGGGTCTCAACCCCAGGTCTTTCGACGGAAGGGGTAACTACTCCTTCGGTATAGCCGAACAAATCGTTTTCCCCGAAATAGACTACGACAAGGTCGACCGCATTAGGGGTATGGATATAAACATCCATACCACCGCCGAAACCGACGAGGAAGCCTATTGGCTTCTGTCGCTGCTCGGATTGCCCATAAGGGCTACATAAATTTGGGAGGTAGAAGATGCCTTGCCTAAGTAAGAAGATTAAAGAGCTCGAAAAACCGCCTAAGTTTACGACCAGGTTGCACAAGAGGTGCCCCGTTTGCGGGAGACCCCGCGCTTACAGAAGGTATTTCGGTATGTGCCGTATCTGCTTTAGGGAATACGCCCTGAGGGGCGAGCTTCCCGGAGTTAAGAAAGCTAGCTGGTAATTGCAGTTTATATGTCGGGTTGGTAAGGGTTCGCCTTTGAGCGTTCCAACTGCCAACCCAAAACGAAGGGAGGAAGGAAGATGAGCATTACCGACCCCATTGCGGATATGTTTAGCGCGATAAAAAACGCGCAGCTCGTCAGGAAGGATTACGTCGACGTTCCCTCTTCCAAATTGAAGGAGAGGATTCTAGACCTCCTAAAGAGGGAAGGTTACATAAAGGACTGGGAGAGACTCGACGGTCCCGAACACAGAAAGGGAACCCAATACAAACTCAGGATTTGGCTCAAATACCTGGGACCCAGAAACACCAAACCCGCAATCAGGAATATCGTTAAGGTTTCCAAACCCGGTAGAAGGATATACGTTCCGGCAAGACTGGTTCCCTACGTAAAGAGGGGATTGGGAACCGCAATTATGTCCACCGATAAGGGTGTAATTACCGATAGGGAAGCCCGTAAGTTGGGTGTCGGTGGAGAAGTGATAGGTTTCGTGTGGTAATCGGGAGGTGAAACCATGTCGAGGATAGGAAAGACACCCGTGGTTATCCCCCAAGGGGTAACCGTTGATATAAAAGAGGAACACGACGGGGTGGTGGTTAAGGTAAAAGGTCCCAAAGGGGAGCTTCAGCAGAAGTTCCACCCCACTATGCAGGTTTATATCGATAAGTGGTTAAACCCCAAAGACGGTAAAGAATACGACGCTATTTTCGTGAAACCCAAAGAGGGTATAAACCCCAAAACCTACGGGCTCACCAAGAGAAAAATCGGAGCCCTATGGGGAACCACCAGGGCACTCATTAATAATATGGTCAAGGGTGTAACCGAAGGTTGGAAGGTTGTCCTCGAAATTCACGGTTTGGGTTACAGGGCTGCCGTTAAGGGCAACACTTTGGAACTGCACCTGGGATACTCCCACCCCATACACTACCAAATCCCCGAAGGGATTAAAATAAGCGTTGTATCCAACAAGCAGAAGAAGATTGACGAGATACACGTAGAGGGAATAGACAAATACCTCGTGGGACAGGTTGCCGCCCACATTAGGGACTTCAGAAGACCTGACGCCTACAAGGGTAAAGGTATCAGATACGCCGATGAAGTTCTCCACCTCAAACCCGGTAAAGCTGCCAAGAAGTAATAGGGGGGTAAGAAGCTATGCCTAAGTTGATAAGCATAAAGAGAGAGCTCGGTAAGGTTAAAAATAGGCACCAAAAGAGAAAAAGAAGGCACTTGAGAATAAGAAAAAAGGTCTTCGGAACGCCCGATAGACCCAGGCTTTGCGTTTACAGAAGCGACCACCACTTTTACGCACAGATAATCGACGACACCGTAGGGCACACTTTGGTATCCGCCTCTTCCATAGATAAGGAATTCGTTAAGAGATACGGCTTTAGGGGCGGAAAATCGATTCCCGTTGTGGAGAAGGTTGCGGAGCTTCTCGTCGAAAGGGCTAAGGAAAAGGGAATTACCAAAGTTGTTTTCGATAGGGGTGGTTTCAAATACCACGGAAAGATTAAAGCTTTTGCCGATAAGTGCAGAGAGCTAGGTCTCGAAATGTAATTTGGAGGGAGGATTTGTTATGGGTGGCAAATCTATTGACCATATGTTGGAACAGAGGCAGAGGGAGCAGGGGATAAATCCCGAGGAACTGCCCCTCGAAGAGAGGTTGATACAGGCTAAGAGAACCACCAGGGTAACCGAAGGTGGTAGAAGGTTTAGCTTTTCCGCTTTGGTTGTTGTGGGTGACAGAAAGGGACACGTAGGTTTTGGTCTGGGTAAAGCTAAAGAGGTTCCCCTCGCCATAGCCAAGGCTATTCAGGACGCGAAGAAAAAGGTTATAAGGGTTCCCATAATTAACGGAACCGTTCCCCACGAAGTGATTGGACATTACGGTCCCACCAAGATAATCATCCTCCCCGCACGTAGGGGAACCGGTATCGTTGCCGGTGGTGCGGCTAAGCCGGTTTTTGAACTCGCCGGATATACCGACGTTCTGACCAAAATCGTTGGCTCCACCAACCCCCACAACGTTCTAAGGGCTGTTTTCGACGCGTTTTTACAGATGGAAACCCCCGAAGAGGTTGCCGCCAAGAGGGGCAAGTCTGTGGAAGAGATACTCGAAAACTACAGAATTTACGCAACCAGAAGGTATAAACACATCAGACTCTACTAATGGAGGTAAGCCGCTATGGCGGATAGGATAAAGGTTAAGCTCCTAAGGGGTTTGGCGGGTAAAAGGGACGAGCATATAACCGCCGTTCACTCCCTGGGATTGAGAAAGAGGGGCGACGAAAAAATACTTGCCGACGACCCCAGAACTTGGGGGAATATAACCAAGGCTTGGTATCTCGTGGGTGTGGCTTACAGGATAGATTTCAGCGGCGATATTCCCGTGGTTGAGAGAGACCTATCCGAGGAAAACGACAGGAAGATTTTGGTAAAAAACGGCGTTTATACCAACGGAAAGGGCGTCTATTACTTCTCCCGCATTCCCGACCTAGAGGATTTCCTGAGGAAAAAGGGTTATACGAAATACAAAAATTGGAAAGGGGAAATCGTGGAGATTTAATTTTTTCTCCCCTAATTTGTTTGTTTGGGGAAGAACTATGCCAACTATAGTTGAACTGTATGAAACACTCAAAGAGAGTATAGGAGAGAAAGCGGCAAAGTTATTGACCCAAGAATTGGACAAACTCGAAAGGACTTCGGAAAAAAATCCCTCGTTGGAGGGATTTAGAAATATAGAAAACCGCTTGTCGGATATAGAAAACGAACTAACTTCTGTCAAAGGCGAATTGTCGATTGTGAAAACTAAATTGGAAAGTTTTGAAAAACATTTGGAAGGTTTAGAAAAAAGACTTTCCTCTTTGGAAAACCGTATTTGGTGGATAGTAGGTTTAATATTGGTTCAGTGGCTATCGCTTATGATGGCTATCCTCTTTAAGCATTAAATGGGAGGTGTAAATTATGGGTGTCGAATTGCATAACCTTCAGCCCCACGAGGGAGCTACCAGAGAGAGGAAGCGTGTGGGTAGGGGTATAGCCGCCGGACAGGGTAAAACCGCCGGTAAGGGTCACAAGGGTCAGAAATCCCGCTCCGGTGATAGGACTCTACCCTGGTTCTTCGAAGGTGGTCAAACCCCTCTGCACCAAAGGATACCCAAGAGGGGTTTCAGACCCGTTAACCGCGTCGAGTATTCGGTCGTTAACGTTGGTAAGCTGAACGAACTCTTTGAGGAGAACGCCGAAATTACCCCCGAAGTTCTCGTTTCCAAGGGATTGGTTAGGAAGAACATGCCCGTTAAGATTCTCGGCGACGGCGAAATAACCAAACCCCTTATTGTTAAGGCGCACAAATTTTCCAAGTCTGCCAAGGAAAAAATCGAAGCCGCCGGCGGGCAGGCTATTGAGATTTCCTAACCTTTACCGGTTTTTTCCTTTCCAGTTTATCCCCGTCCGTTTGGAAATAATTAACCCCTTTAATGGAAATAAGGGTTAGAAACTTTGACCGTTACGAGGAAGCTTTTAGATACTTTCTCCGCGCCGTGAGGGTTAACGAAAAACTGGTTCCCTACTTGGCGGAGAAATCCAACGCCTTTTGTCTGCTCTTGGAGGATTTCCCCAAAAGGGAATTGCAAAACTTGGTGCAGGGCGCCGAGAGGAGTTGCGTAAAGGTAGCCTTTCCCACGATGTTGGAGTTTGCGCCGGAATACCTAAAGGTAGTCCTTATAGGGAACGAATACGACTTTAAAAACCTCGCAAAGGAGCTAAAAAACTTTCAAAACCTCAAGGGGTTAGCTGTAAAGATTGTCGAGACCGTTTATAGGTATAAGAGGGAAAACTTTAAGATAACCTACAACAGGAAGGTTTTACCCCTCGGGCTGAAGACCCACGTGATGGGTATTTTGAACGTTACGCCCGATAGCTTTTCCGATGGGGGGGAGGCTTTCGACACCGCGAAAGCGGTGGATAAGGCTTTAAAACTAATCCAAGAGGGTGCCGACATTATCGATATAGGCGGTGAGAGCACACGCCCGGGTGCCAAACCGGTATCCGCGGAGGAGGAGCTTAAAAGGGTTTTACCGGTCGTTAAGGAACTGAAAAGGGAGTTGGAAAGGCAGAAACTGGACAAGGTTTGGATTTCGGTCGATACCTATAAGGGTGAGGTTGCGAATGCGGTCCTTCAGGAGGGGGCGGACATTATCAACGACATAAGCGGGCTAACCTTCGACTCCAAAATGGTCGATGTGGTCGTAAAACACCAAGCACCCGTTGTGGTAAACCACATAAAGGGAACCCCTCAAACGTGGAGGGAAATAGTTATCTCCTACGACGATGTGGTTGGCGAAATTATCCGCTTTTGGAGGGAGAAGATAGACCTTCTAATGGAAAGGGGTTACGACGATAGGAATAAGATAATCTGCGACCCCGGTATAGGTTTCGGTAAACTTCCCGAACACAACGTGGAAATACTCAAACGCTTTAGGGAGTTTAAAACCATCGGTCAACCCCTAATGGTGGGCGTTTCGAGAAAGTCCTTTATCGGGGAGATATACAAACTACTCCTGCAAAAGGAAACCGAACCCAAAGAGCGGCTGTTCGGTTCGCTCGCGGCTTTGGCTCCCGCCGTGGAGGGAGGCGCCCACATAGTCAGGGTTCACGATGTTGCCCCCACAAAGGAATTTTTGGCTGTATTGGACTCCATAAGGACATACGACCCCTACTATTTTGGGTGATATAGAGATGTGCGAACACCTAAAGGCGAAAATAGAGCTATACAAAACCCATTTAGACAAGTTGTGGGTTGCATTTATAGCAAATGGTGGCGGAATAGGAACGTTGCCGTAAGGTGGAAAGGTTGATTTTCAAACTGAAAATTTGTGAGGAACAAAAATGAGTTGTGAATATGTAGTATTGTGGATACTTATAATTATGTTCACCGCCCTTTTGGCGTATATCGCATGGGGTGATGAGATAAACCGGTAGGGGTTCTAATTTTTCTTATAACCCCTTTTAGGTTTGCAAACGATAATTAAAACCTGCTATGGCTGTTAGGGATATCGTTATCTACCCCCACGAGGTTTTGAAAAATCCCACCCAAAAGGTGGAGGATATAAACGACGAGATTATCCAAATAGTGAACGATATGTGGGAAACGATGTACGAAAAGGATGGTATAGGGCTCGCCTGCAATCAGATAGGTATTCCCTATTCCATAATAGTGGTGGATACCTCCATTAAAGAGGGTGTCCAGCCGGTCAAACTTACTCTTATCAATCCCGAAATAATCGCCTCCGAGGGAAAGCAGACCTATAAAGAAGCCTGTTTGAGCGTTCCCGGCGTGGCGGCAGAGGTTGAAAGGGCTTACTGGATAAAGGTAAAGGCTTTAACCCCAAAGGGACAGGAGGAGATTTTCGAGTTTGAGGGTTTCCCCGCGGTGGTGTTTCAGCACGAAATAGACCACCTGAGTGGAAAGGTTTTTCTGGAGCGCCTCAAAGGGGTAAAGAGGAGATTAGCCCTCGAAAAGTATAAAAAGGTTTTGAGGCAACTCGAGAGGGCTAAGAAGAATAGGGAATCCGCTTAAGGGTCTCCGAAATGCTCCTTGTAATACTCGCTTAGGGTTTTTCTAACCCTTTCCCTGAGTTCCCGATTTAGGAATTTCACGACCTCGGTAAATCCATCCTCCGTTTGCACCGAAGGGGGGAGGATAAAAATTCCTCCGTTGTCCTTTTTGAGGAGTTTAATGCCCCTCACCTCCAAAAGGTCGTCCAGAACTATATCGGCATACCCCAATAGGGTGGAATTTTTCATTCGGAGGGGGAAGGGGTAAAACTTCTTAACGCGAACCTCCATATTCCCTATATTTGATTAAATCCGCCGCAAGGCGGCTTTTGTTTAGCTTTATATTTAACCAGAGTTTAAAAAGCCGATAGGTTAGGTCGTTTCCGTAAACCGAAGCCGCCCGCCGTAGTAGTTGGTTGGTGTCAACTGAGGGCTCTTTAACCGCCTCCCTATACCCGTTTAGGAGTTGTTCGAATTTTTTGTCCCAGTAGAGGAGGGTTTTTTCGAATATCTCCCTTTGGAGTTCCAATACATCGCTACCGAAAATGGAAAAGTCGAGCCTTGCACCCCGTGCGGTGAGTATGTTTTTAAGCTCTCCGTAATCGGAACTTAGTTTTTCCAAATGTTGTTTTACCTTTCTTATGTCCCCCTCTATAAGTTTCGAAACGGCGTAAGAGACGGCTTTTTCGGTGCGTATTTTGTCGGTGTAGTTCCCGTAAAAGGAGAGGAGTTTTAATGCTTTACCCTTATCGGGAACGGATACGAATATCCTCCCATCGGCGTAGGAGATGTAGAACCCTCTCCTCAAAAGGGTTTCGGCTAGGCTTACGTCACCCTTTAAGGTGAAGGTGTAGTTTTGCCTTTCCACCTTTTGGGTGGGGATGGGTTTGACCCGTTCCCCTTTGAGGTATTGGAAGGCTTGGAAACCGACCAATAAGAGGACGGCTAAAAGGGTTAAAACCTGAAGAAAAACCCCCATAAGGTTATTTTGTAGCCGGTGGGGTGTTGGTCTGTTCGGTCTTTAATTCCTTGAGAAGGGAGTTTTGCTCTTTTTGGGATACAACCGCCAAAAGGAGGGAAAGGACTAGAAATAACCCCCCTAGGAAATAGGTGATTTTTACCAAGATTGTATCCGCTTCGGTTCCGCCGAAAAGGGAATCCATAGGGTTTGAACCGAAGGCGAGGGCGAATTCGGAGGCACCCTTTTGGAGTAAAACGGCAATTATAAGGAGTATAGAAACGATTATTAAAAGCGTTAGCAATACCGTGGTAAGCATTTCAAGTTGTATTTTAAAGGTAAACTGGAATAGTTTAATGCTGGGGGATGTAATAGCCTTCCTCCAAGGTGTGAGGGAGGAGCTCAAAAAGGTAGTGTGGCCTTCCAAGGAGTTAGTTATAAGGGCTACCGTGGCGGTTATAATATTTGTCCTATTTTTCAGCCTCTATTTGTGGATTTTCGACCTGATATTTGTTAAAATTATCTCTTTGGTTTTCAATAAACTCTAAGGGGCAATGTTATGGCTACCGGGGAAAAACAGGAACAGGAGCAGAAAAAGGAATGGTATGCCCTTCAGGTTGAGGGGGGTAAGGAGTTCATAGCCAAAGAAAACCTCCTTCAGCTCATAAAGCAGGAGGGTTTGGAAGACCTGGTCGAGGAAATAGTCGTCCCCGCGGAGGAAAAAGTCGTAATAAAAGCCCTCGGTAAGGAGAAATACCGTTTGCCCCTTAGAGTTCCCGGAAGGGATACCGACAGGGAAATAGACGTTTTGGGAAAATACGGACTGACCACCTTTGTTATAACCCCCGAAGGGGAGGTTTACGTAAAGGAGAGCGTTGAGGGCGATACCTGTCAAGAGGTGCCGCCCATTTCAAAGGCTGGACAAAAAATACAGTGTAAAAAGAATAAGACCGAGGCGAAAATCGTTCTCGACAACAGGGTCTTCCCCGGCTACATCTTCCTCAAGGGGGTAATGAACGACAAACTCCTAAGGGTTATAGAGCGTGCCCCTCACGTTTACAAGCCGGTTATAGTCGGTGGGAAGGCGGTCTCCATACCCGAAGAACAGGTAATGGCTATTCTCGAAAAAGTCCGCAAAGGGGTAAAGGTCAAGAAGGTTCCTTTCCAGAAAGGGGAGCAGGTGCGTATAATAGAGGGTCCCTTTATGGGCTTTACCGGAACGGTCGAAGAGGTTATCCCCGAAAGGGAAAAGGTTGTCGTTATGGTATCCATCTTCGGTCGTCCTACCCCGGTAGAGCTCGATTACACC
The DNA here is from genome assembly GCA_027036735.1 of Aquificales bacterium. Classification (GTDB taxonomy): domain Bacteria; phylum Aquificota; class Aquificia; order Aquificales; family QOAS01; genus QOAS01. The sequence goes on from JALWDU010000020.1 coordinate 16,561, forward strand.
CAGGTGGAAAAACTTTAAGCCTACTTAAATAGGAGGATTTTGAGATGGCAAAGAAGGTGGTAGCCACCGTTGAGCTGATGATACCGGCTCAACAGGCGTCTCCCGCACCACCGGTCGGTCCCGCGCTCGGTCAGCACGGCGTCAACATTATGGAATTCGTTAAGGCTTTTAACGCCGCCTCCAAAGATTACGAGCCGGGAACCATTTTGCCGGTAGTAATCACCATATACAACGATAGGAGCTTCACCTTTATTCTGAAGACACCGCCCACCTCCTATCTGCTCAAGAAAGCGGCGGGCGTGGAAAAGGGTTCCCCCGAGCCTAACAGGATTAAGGTTGGAAAAATCACCGTTAAGCAGTTGGAAGAGATAGCGAAGACCAAACTCAAGGATATGAATACCAACGACCTCAAGGCGGCTATGAGAACCGTTGCCGGAACCGCGCGCAGCATGGGTATAGAAATCGAAGGATGGGAGGGTTAACCGATGGCTAAAAGGGGAAAGAAATACATCGAGAGGGCTAAATTTGTAGATAAGAATAAGAGATATACCCTCGAAGAGGCGGTCGATATCCTCAAAAAAATGGCGGAAGAGGTTCCCAGGAACTTCGACGAGACCGTAGACCTCGCCTTCAGGTTGGGTGTAGACCCCAAATATCCCGACCAACAGGTAAGGGGCTCGGTAGTCCTCCCCCACGGGTTGGGTAAGCCGATTAAGGTAATGGTTATCGCCAGCGGTGAGAAGATTAAGGAGGCTGAAGAAGCCGGTGCCGACCTCGTAGGCGGTGAGGAGCTCGTAGAGGATATCCTCAAGGGAAGGGTTGACGTCGAGCAGTTCGACGTTGTCATAGCAACCCCCGATATGATGCCCAAAGTGGCAAGGCTCGGTAGGATTTTGGGTCCCAGGGGATTGATGCCCAACCCCAAAACAGGAACCGTTACCCCCGACGTTAAGAAGGCTATCGAAGAGGCTAAGAAGGGTAGGGTTGAATTTAGGGTGGATAAGACCGGAAACCTCCACATGCCCGTAGGAAAAATCTCCTTCGATAGGGAAAAGCTTATAGAGAACTTGAAGACCGCTATAAACGCCGTGGTTGCGGCAAAACCCCCCGGAGCGAAGGGTCAATACATCAGAAATATCGCCGTATCCCTGACTATGGGTCCTTCTGTAAAATTAGATGTGAATAAGACCCTCCTCGAACTCCAACAAGAGGCGGCGTGATATAGGAGGAGAAGCAGATGACCGGTTATGTTGTGGACGTAAACAGACCTAACTTGGCGAGAAAAAAGGAACTCATACAGGGATATAAGGATAGGATAAAGAAATCCAACCTGGTGATATTTCTCGACTTCACCGGCATAGACGCGTGGCCTATGTCCCAAATCCGTATGGCTATAAGGGAAAAGGGTGGCGAAATGGTGGTCGGCCGTAATACCCTGTTGTTTAGGGCTTTTATGGATACCGCCGTAGCCGACCACGAGGACGAGGTATTTACGGGTCCTACCGCCGCCATCTTCTCCTACGGGGATATGGTTGAACTCACCAAGTACATCGTCGACGAGGTCTTGAAAAATTACGAAAGCGCAAAAATAAAAGGTGGATATTTCGTAGAACAAAATCAGTTTCTAAAACCCGAAGAGGTAGAGGCTATAGCGAAACTCCCCTCCAGGGAACAGGCTCTCGCTATGCTCATCGGGGCTATCAGAGGTCCCGTTCAAAAACTCTACAGCCTACTCAGGGCTGTACCCCAAAACCTCTTGCTTACGCTTAAAGCTTACGAGGAGAAGAAAAAGGAGGGAGGTGAGTCTTAAGCTCCCCCCTCCAAAACCAAAAACTTTGAAAGGGAGGTAAAAAAATGGCTAACGAAAAACTCGAAAAGATTATCGAAGAGCTCGAACAGCTTTCTCTGCTCGAGATTGTTGAGCTCACCAAAATGATGGAAGAGAAGTGGGGCGTTTCCGCCCAAGCTGTTGCCGCAGTAGCGGCTGTTCCCGGTGCCGCAGGAGCCGGTGAGGCACAACAGGAAGAGAAAACCGAATTCGACGTTGTGCTCAAGAACCCCGGTTCCAACAAAATTAAAGTTATTAAAGTTGTTAGGGAAATCACCGGTCTCGGTCTTAAAGAGGCTAAGGCTCTCGTCGATGGAGCTCCCGCTAAGGTTAAAGAGGGTGTCTCCAAAGAGGAAGCCGAGCAAATCAAAGCCAAACTCGAAGAGGTTGGCGCCGAGGTCGAAATCGTATAACCAATCAACCTTCAACCTTTACACTTTCCCCTTTATCTTTACCCACTATCTCCGTTTGGTAATACTCGCATAAGTCCGGTAAGGGACACCTTTCGCACAGCGGTTTTCTCGCCTTGCAGATATGTTTTCCATGCTCTATCAATAGGAGGGAAAGCTCCAACCAATACCTTTGGGGGATTTTCTTCGACAAATCCTTTTCGACCTTTTCGGGGGTCTTTTCCTTGGTTAAACCGAGGCGGTTGGCTACCCTTATAAAGTGTCTATCGGCAATAATGGCGGGTTTTTTGTAAGCCCCACCCACAACCATATGCGCCGTTTTCCGTCCCACTCCGGGGAGTTTGGAAAGTTTATCCACATCGTCGGGAACCTTTCCGTCGTATAACTCCAAAAGTTTTTTACAGCACTTTATTATCAGTTCCGCCTTTCGGTGGTGCCACCTTATATGTTTAATCCTCTCGGTGAGTTCTTCAAATTCTATTTCCACAAAGTGGTAGGGTTCTTTGAGTTCCCTAAATAGGTCTTTTGCGGTTTGGTTAACCTTTTTGTCGCTCTCCTGGGCGGCGAGTATAGCCATAACCAAAAGTTGGAAGGGATTTTCGAATTCCAATTCCAATCGGGGGTTGGGATAGAGTTTTTTCAGCCTCCTTATGATTTCCTCGACCTTTTTGACCAAATCCATCGGTTTTAAAAATTCGGGGAGAATAGAGAACTTTCAATGGAAGGTAGGAAGTTACCGATAGCCGTTTTCGTTTCCGGAAGGGGGACAAACCTCCAATCGATAATCGACGCCATCGAAAGCGGAAAGCTGGATGCGGAAATAAAACTGGTCGTTAGCAACCGTTCCAAAGCCTACGCTCTAAAGAGGTGCGAAAAACACGGGATACCCTACGAGGTTATACCTTCGAAGAGATTTAAAACCCCCCAAGAGTGGGGAGAGGCTTTAATAGAAGCCGTAAAAAGGAGCGGTGCGGAGCTTGTAGTCCTGGCGGGGTTTATGAAGATAGTTCCCCCTAACTTTATAGAGGCGTTCGAAAACCGAATAATCAACATACACCCCTCGCTCCTGCCCGCCTTTAAGGGGTTGGACGCTCAGGGGCAGGCGTTCGACTACGGGGTGACGCTTACCGGTTGCACTGTGCATTTGGTAATCCCCGAACTCGATTCGGGTCCCGTTATAGCGCAGGCGGTCGTTCCCGTTTTGCCGAACGACACCGCCGAAACGCTCGCCAAACGCATCTTGGAGCACGAGCACCGCATATATCCCCAAGTAATACAGTGGTTTGCCGAAGGGAGGGTAAGGGTCGATAACGGCAAAGTGGTCGTTTTAGGCGCCAAATACGGAACTTTGCCCTTTAACCCCCAATTGGAAAGGTTTTAATTTTTCCCCTTTACGGGAAAGTGTTCTTCAAGTCCCAAAGGAGTTTGTCTTTTTTATCCTTCCACCCTTTGGTAATTTGTGGGATTAATTCTCTTCAATAAAAGGTATGAGGGTTTTTGTATCCGGCGGGAGTGGTTTTATAGGTTCCCACATAGTTAGGAGATTTTTGAAAGAACCCACCAATAGGGTTTGGATATTGACGAGAGACCCAAAGAGGGTGGCTCTAAAATTTCCCCACGAAGAGGTCGACTTTATAGACCTCTCCAAAGGGTGGGAATTTGTAAAGGGCGCCTTTGAGGAGATACAACCCGATGTGGTGGTAAATTCGGTCGGTATCCTCTACGAGGACGAAAAAAACACCTACCAAAAGGCGCACGTGGAGTTTACAAAAAACCTCGTAGAGGCTTCTAAATTGGTATACCCCCGTAGGTTTATACATATCTCCGCCTGCGGGGTTGGGAGAAATCCCCATAGCTCCTATTTCCGAACCAAATTAAAGGCGGAGGAGGCGGTAATCCTCTCGGGGTTGCCCTACACGATTTTTAGACCCTCGATAGTTATGGGTAAGGGTCAACTGCTCTTTAAACAACTGAGGGAAAAGGCTAAATTTGCGCCCGTTATAGTGATTCCCAAAACCCGCGTTCAACCCCTGCACGTGGAGGACTTAGCCGATGCGGTCTACCTATCCGCGGAACGGGATAACCTCAAAAACAAAATTTGCGAAGTGGGAGGGGAGCAAATCCTATCCATGGGCGAATTTATGCGGAGGGTTCTTAAGCTCCTCGGTATGGAAAAACCGGTTGTAGAACTCCCCTGGTGGGCTTTTATACCACTTTTGCCACTCCTAAAGGCGATGGGTGTAATGACGTGGGAGCAACTTATGATGGTTAGAACGGAAAATGTGTGTCCCGACAACTGTTTGCCTAAAATTCTTCCCACCTTGAGGAACCCCTTCGATATCGAACTTTAGGAGGATTTTGTTTCTTCTTCCGACCTTTTAGCGGTTGGGTGTTTTTTATTTTTCCTTTCAAAGGGTTTGTTTTTTTGAACATTTGTTGGTTAGGGGATAGGGATTAGCTTTTGAAGGAGAATTTTTAGTTTCAGAACCTTTGTAGGTATATAAAAACCAGAAAGTTTTCCACCTATAGAATGTTTCAAACCCTACTAGGGACATAACAACGCTGTGCAGGGGGAAAATAGCGGAGTTTACTTACGGTGAGTTTCAATCCCTTCTAGGGACATAAAAACGATAATGACAAAATGGATTTAGTTATTTCTGATGGGTTTCAATCCCTTCTAGGAACATAACAACTTATATCCAAATTTACATTTCTTGAGTGTATTAGAGTTTCAATCCCTTCTAGGGACATAACAACAAGTCAGAGACAACATCTCTACAGGACGGGGTTTGTGTTTCAATCCCTTATAGGAACATAACAAC
>JALWDU010000020.1:21720-51134 GCA_027036735.1 Aquificales bacterium
ATATCCAAATTTACATTTCTTGAGTGTATTAGAGTTTCAATCCCTTCTAGGGACATAACAACAAGTCAGAGACAACATCTCTACAGGACGGGGTTTGTGTTTCAATCCCTTATAGGAACATAACAACAAAGGATTTTTCAACTTTGCTATAAATCTTGAAAAGTTTCAATCCCTTATAGGAACATAACAACCCGAGATTGATATTCTGTTCCGCCTTGACAATGGTAGTTTCAATCCCTTATAGGAACATAACAACGATATGGTTATCTACACTTTAAATTTTGAAATTCTGTTTCAATCCCTTATAGGAACATAACAACCTTTCGATGTTTCAAGGATTAGAGGAAAAGGAAGTTATAGTTTCAATCCCTTATAGGAACATAACAACGAAGGTGAGTCCAGCCCTATTAAGTTATTAAGGAACCAACCCTTACTTGGGTTTAAAGAATACCAAACCCACCTAATGGAGTCAAGCAAAAATTGAATTTTTGGGTCAACCCTATATTGACATTAATTCCCTGGGGTGTGCCCTTTTATTGGAACTCTAAGATAAAACTAAATCCTGCAAAAAGTTTTTGCCAAGTTTCAACCCATTACTTGTCATTAAATCTTGAGTCTGACCCTATAAGGGTTAATGGAATTTGTTTCAAACCCAAAGTTGGTGTTGAACCTTCGATAGACCTAGGGGTGGAGGGGAGAATTTAAAACCTTTAAAGGAGATGAGGGAAAAGGATTTACAGAAGTTGGAGCTTGGGAAAATTCTCGACCGCATAAAGGGGTATACCTCCTCACCCGCTACGGTGGATTACATAGATACCTTGAGACCCCACCGTTCGGAGATAAAGGTTAGAGGAGAGGTTAGGGATACCGAGACTTTTCTAAACCTTATAAGGAGCGGAATTAACTTCCCTATAGGGGATTTCGCCGATATCAGACCCTACCTAAAGCGCTCCAAAATTGAGGGTGCCGTTCTCTCGGTAAGGGAGCTTTTCGAAGTGCTAAAGGTAATAACCACCCTTCGGGTGGCTAAGGATTACCTAAAGAGGCTTTCGAGGGATTATCCGAACCTAAAAAAGTTTGAAAGTGAGATAGCCACCTTTAGGGAGGTTGAAAGGGAGCTCCGCCATGCGATAGACGATAAGGGACTTTTGAAGGACGAGGCTTCTTTCGAACTCGCATCGGTCAGAAAGCAGATTAGGAACCTCGAAAGGCAGATAGTGGAGAACCTCGAAAGGTTTATAGAGGAAAATCCCCGCCTCGTGGCGGATAGGGTTGTAACCCTCCGTCAGGGGAGGTATGTCGTAGCCTTAAAAACCTCCTACGCCAAGAGACTAAGGGGTATAGCGCACGGGGTATCCTCTACGGGGAAGACGACCTTTTTCGAACCCGCCTTTGTGGTCGGTTTGAACAACCGCCTTGTGGAGCTAAAGGAAGCGGAAGAGCGCGAAATAAGGAAAGTTCTCAAATATCTAACCTCTGTTGTAGGAAAGCGGGCGGATGACCTCCTTAGGAGTTTTGAAGTTTTGGTTCACCTCGATTGGTTGCTCGCAAAGGCGAAATTCGGAAACGACATAGGAGGTAGATTTCCCGAACTGTCCCCTTCGGAGGTTAACTTAAGGAATACCAAACACCCCTTGTTGGTTTTGAATTTGGGAGACCAAAATGTGGTGCCGATAGATTTGATACTGGACTCCAAAAGTAGGGGTTTGGTTATTACGGGTCCCAACACGGGTGGTAAGACGGTAGCCCTCAAAACGCTCGGGCTAAATGTCCTGCTCTTCCAAATGGGTATCCCCATGATTTGCAACGAGGGGAGCAAACTAAGGGTTTTCGACAAGGTTTTCACCGATATAGGGGACGAGCAGAATATCGAGCAGAACCTATCCACCTTCGCGGGTCATATCAAAAATATCGCCGATTTCCTCTATAAGGTTGACAGCAATACCCTGGTGCTCCTCGACGAGCTGGGTGCGGGAACCGACCCGGTCGAGGGTTCGGCTCTCGGTAGGGCGCTATTGGAGTATTTCGAAAAGCTAAACGCCTACGTTGTGGTAACCACCCACCACACCCCTATAAAGCTCTACGCCCTCGAAAGTCCCTATTACACCCCCGCGTCGGTATTGTTCGACGAGGAGACACTTAAGCCCCTCTATAGGCTCGCCTACAACACGGTGGGCGGTTCGCATGCCCTTGAGATTGCCTACAAGCTCGGTATTAGAAAGGACATTATCGAGAGGGCGCGCCAGTACCTGCACGCCGAGGTTTCCGCCGAATACGAGAGGGCTACCCAACAGCTCCAAAAATACGCGCAGGAATACCACCTCAAACTCAAAGAGGTCGAGGAATTGAAGAGAAAAATCGCCGAGAGTGAGGAAAAGGTTAGGAAACTTAAGGAGGAACTCGAAAGGGAGAAACTGCGCCGTTGGAAGGGAGCCCTTAAAGAGGCGGAGGATTTCTTAATAAAACTCAAATCGGAAGCCCTGAAAAAACTAGACCAAATAAAGGACAAAAAAGAGGCTGAAAAACTCCTCGAGGAGCTATCCAAAGAAGTCCGCGAGAAGAAGGAAAAGCTTTCCCAAATAGAGGAGGTTAAAGAGGGGGAAAAATACCTCTATCGGGGTTCGGAAGTAAAGGTTCTCCAGGTGAAGGGGGAAAAGGTTCTCGTCCAAAGCGGGGCGTTGAAGCTCTGGGTGTCGGTGTCCGACCTCGAAAAGCCCAAGCCTACCGAACCGATAAAATCCCCTCCCGAAAGGAAGGTCGAGGTTAAGGTCGAAAAGGGAGTTCCCAAGAAAAAGGGAATGGCGGAGATAGACCTAAGGGGTAAGACCGCCGACGAGGCGCGCGAGGAGTTAATCCGCTTTCTCGACAGGGCGCAGGTTTCGGGCGTGAAGCTCGTTCGTATCATCCACGGAATAGGAACGGGAGTCCTAAAGAGGGTCACCGAAGAGGTGCTCGAAGAAACCCCCTATGTGGCTTTTTACAGGGAGGGAACACCCCAAGAGGGTGGTGCAGGTGTAACAATAGCCCAATTGGAGTGAGGAAATGGGAGAAGCCCTTAAGGAGTTGGGAAAGACTTTCTACACTATTGCGGTGATTGTTTTGACCGCTACCGTTATACATCCTTGGGTCAAAGGAAAAGCATCCTTTTCCATGATATTAATAGGAGCTTTTCTATTTGTGGCTTTAATGATTTCCGGCTTTGCCTTCATAACATTTGGGGAGAAATTAAAAAATAGGGAGGACTGAATATGGACTTTACCAAAACACTCCTATTTATGGGATTGGTTGCTCTGTTCACCGGTTGGGGATTCTTTATGCTCGCCTATTACCAGCTCAAGAGAAAGGAGAAAAAGTCCCACCAATAGGAGGTTTGACATTTATAGACCCCTATAGGGGGTTTTAATTTCTTTTTCATTTTGAGGAACCAAATCCCTTGTCTAAACCCACTTGGGGGATAAAATTGAAAACTCTCAACCCTACCCGTTCCCGATAAATCCCCTCTTCCCCTTAAGGGGATGCAAGGGGTGGAAACCTCGGGTGCCCCGAAAGGGGTCTCCTAGGGTGGGAACGGGGGGCAAAAAACCCGAGGAGGTAAAGCGATGGCTGTTGTATCTATGAAGGAACTACTCGAGGCAGGTGTTCACTTCGGACACTCCAAGTCCCGTTGGAACCCCAAAATGAAACCCTACATCTACGGGGTTAGGAACGGGATACACATCATTGACCTCACCAAAACCGTAGAGGCGCTCGAGAAGGCTTACAACTTCATCGTCAACGAGGTCGCCAAAGGTGCGGAAGTTCTCTTCGTCGGAACCAAGAAGCAGGCTAAACAGATAATCAAAGAGGAAGCAGAAAGGTGCGGCGCCTACTACGTAAACGAGCGTTGGGTCGGTGGACTGCTAACCAACTTCAAAACCGTTAGGAAATCCATTCTCAAACTCAAACTGCTCGAGAGGATGGAGGAAGAGGGTGTATTCGAGATTCTTCCCAAAAAGGAAGTTGCAAGGCTCCGTAGGAAGCTCCTAAAACTGCAAAAGCTCTACGGCGGTATCAAGGAGATGCAGAGAATTCCCGATATCCTCTGGATAGTGGATACCGTCAGGGAACACATCGCCGTTAGCGAAGGTAGGAAGCTCGCAATTCCCATAGTTGCAATTGCCGACACCAACTGCGACCCCGACCTAATCGACTACCCCATTCCCGGTAACGACGACGCCATTAAATCGATTAGGCTCCTCACCTCCAAAATAGCCGACGCCGTTCTCGAAGGTAAGAAACGCCGCGAGGCGGAAGGCGAAGGCGTCGTAGAGGAGCGCAAAGCGGTTGAAACCATCGAAGAGAGCGAAAAACGTCTCTTCGAAGAGGCTATGAAGATGTCCGAAAAATACGCCGACCTCGACCGCGACAGCAACGTCGAGGAGTAATCTTTTCCCCTTATGTCCCTTCCTTCCCTTTACAAATTCGCCTTACGCCTAAAGGGGAGGGGTTTTTCGCTTTCCCCCAAAGAGGTCGAATTCTTAAAAAGTCTCCTCTCGGAGTTCGACGAGGAATTTATAAAGGAAACCCTAAAGAGGTGCTTTGAGGAGGTCATTCCACCCTCGGAGAGGGAAAGGAGTTCCCTCCTTAGGTGTAGGAAACTCTTTGCAAAACCCAAAGGTGGTGGCGTTTATTACAACCCCAAACCGGTGGAGGGGGATTTAAAGGAGTTAATCCGGCAATTGGAACCCCAAAAGAGGGAGCTCCTAAAGGGGGAACTCGAGAGATACAAACGCCTAAAGGGGCGTGTATCGAGGGAAGAACTTTTGGGGTATTTGAAAGTCCTCCTGCGCAAGTACCTTTAAAACTCGCACCTGGTGAAGGTTAAAAAGAGGTGAACCTTTACCCCTTGGGGTGTCGTAAAGACCACATCTCCACCGCCGTAGGTGGGAATAAGTTTTTCCCCCTTCTGGAGGAGGTAACATTTCGGTTGCAGGTCGAAGGTTTTCGTCCCTTTTTCACTTTCGAAGGAGATAATTCTTCCACCCCTATACCAAAAGGTGGTTTGGAGTTTTAATTTCACCTCGCTGTGGACGGTTTCGGTTATGTAAACTCCCGAAAAGAGTTTGTGTTTTTTTACCTTCGGCGGTAGGTAGAAAAACATTTTTAGCCTGTAAATGTTGTTTCCCAAACTCTCTACGGTGTAATCCCGGAGGGGAATGTTTCCCCTCTCGCTTTCGGCAAAGGATTTCGTCTCTATCAGAAAGTCTATAGCCCTATCGGGAAACTTTTGGTTTAACCCTTCGAGGGTTAACGCGATGGAAACCCACGGAATTAGGACAAAAATAAATTTACCCATAAAGGGTATTAACGATAAGGTATAATTACCCCTTTGGCTTTTCGAAGTAAAAATCCTACGGGAGGAAAAACAATGACCGTAACCCTCAAAAAGGTAACCGCCGGAAAGGTCAAAGTGGTAACCCTACATACTAAAAATCTATACAGGGCTTTCGATAACTACTTCCAAAAGGCATTTTACCTCGATAAGGATATCTGCGCCTCCGCCGGTCAGGCTCTGAAAACCCTCAAACGCCTTCAGGCGGCTGTAGAAGAGCTAAAAGCGCTCCTCGAAAACGCCCAAAACCTCCCCGAAGAGGTTAAAAAGGCTGCCGAAGAGGTTCTCGCCGACGCCCAAAAGAGCATCGAAAAGGGTCTCGATATGAAGAGGAGGCTAAAAGAGTTCGAAGCGGCATCCAACGTTTACAGAAAAAACCCCACCGAGGAGAATAAGGCGCGCCTTCAAAAGGCTTTGGAAGCGCTAAACTGGCCTACCGAAGGAAACAAAACCCTAATGGATTACGTAAAGAGCTGCAATCCTTGGAAAAAATACCTCGAGAGGAGGGTTGACTTTTAACCCTTCCCTCAATTGTTTTCCAAAATCCTAACCCTTTTAAAGCATCCCATAAAGTGGAGTCCCGCCGCTTGGGCTACCAATCCCGCTAAGATAATCCACTCGCCGTATTCGTATAGTATTTGAACCGCAAAGGTTGGAAATAGAGCCGTAACTATTGCGGTACCGACCGAGAAGGTGCAAACGGGAGACCCGAACACGCAAAATTGAGCTGCACCCAATCCCAAAATTCCCAAAAAGAGAATAGATGCCTTTACAAACCCACCCAAAAAGGTCTTTAAAGCCTCTGCAAAGTTCCCGCTTTTGGTGTGTTCCACGGATTTTTCCATAAATTGGAGGGGCTTTTTTTCCTTAAACAGTTGGATTGTTTTCTCTTTGAGGGTTTTAAAGAGACATGTGAACACCAAAGCGAGGAGGAGAGAGTATAACGTTCCCAACAGGGTGTGTATTGCCGTTGTTCCCTCGGAGGGTGGAAAAACTTTAAACCCGTATAGGGAAACCGCAAGGGTAATGAAAAATACCGCGTAGGAAAGTTTATCTTTAAAAACCCATTGGAGGTATAGCATCGTCTAATACTTTAGACAATCCGGGGAAGGTGAAGCGACGACTAACCTCTACAGGTGTGGATTGGTTTTCCCTCAAAGTGGATTTTTATACTCTCCAAAACCCGCGGGGGCGAAACATAAAATCTCTCTTATGGCTTTTGAAAGGGTGAGGGATTTTAAGAAGGTTTTTATATACGATACAACCCTCCGCGACGGTGCGCAGACGGAGGGGGTAAACTTCTCCCTCGAGGACAAGCTCCGCATAACGGAAAAACTCGACGATTTCGGTATAGACTACATCGAAGGCGGTTGGCCGGGTGCAAACCCCAAAGACACCCTATACTTCAAAGAGGTTAAAAAACTCCCCCTAAAGCACGCCAAAATAGTCGCCTTCGGTTCGACTAGACGACCCAACCGCCGCGTGGAGGAGGACGAGCTCGTTTTAAACCTCCTAAGGGCGGAAACCCCGGCGATTACCATCTTCGGCAAAAGTTGGGATTTGCACGTAACGGAGGCTTTGAAGACCACACTCGACGAAAACCTCCGAATGGTTGAGGAGACCTGCGCCTTCTTGAAAAGGCACGGGGTTGAGGTGATTTTCGACGCCGAACACTTCTTCGACGGCTACAAGAGAAATCCCGAATACGCGATGAAGGTCTTGGAAGCCGCCGTAAACGGCGGAGCCGATTGGATTGTTCCCTGCGATACGAACGGGGGGAGTCTTCCGCACGAGGTTTATGAGATAACCAAAGCGGTAGCGGAACGCTTTCCGAACGTGAGGATAGGGATACACGCGCACAACGACAGCGATTGCGCCGTGGCGAATTCCCTTATGGCGGTTTTGGGGGGCGCACAGCAGGTTCACGGGACGATTAACGGCATCGGTGAGAGGACGGGGAACGCCAACCTCTGTTCGGTAATTCCCAACCTCCAACTGAAGATGGGTTACGAGGTGGTTCCCCCCGAAAATCTCAAAAAGCTCCGCGAACTGGCGCAGTTCGTCGCCGAGCTGGCGAACATCCCCCTACCCAAAAATATGCCCTACGTAGGCGATAGCGCCTTCACCCATAAGGCGGGGGTTCACGCGTCGGCGGTTCTCAAAAATCCCGAAACTTACGAGCATATAAACCCCGAGCTGGTCGGAAACCGGAGAAAGATAACGGTCTCCGATATGGCGGGAAGGAGCAACCTGGTGGCAAAGCTTAAGGAATACGGCATAAGCGTGGAGCCGAACTCCGCCGACCTGCGCAAATTGGTCGAAAAGATTAAGGAGTTAGAAAAGGAGGGTTACCACTTCGAAGCCGCCGAGGCTTCGCTCGAACTCCTTATAAAGCGCCACTTCGGGTTAGTTAAGGATTACTTCAACTTCGACGCCTACCGCATACTGATAGCAAAGAGGAAGGGGGACAAATCCCCCGTTTCGGAGGCTACGGTTAGGGTTTCCCTCGAAAACTTCGAAGAGCATACCGCATCGCTCGGAAATGGTCCCGTGAACGCCCTCGACGGTGCTTTGAGAAAGGCTTTAAAGGAGTTTTATCCCTCGATAGGGGATATCCAACTCATCGACTACAAGGTTAGGATAGTAAACGAAACGGCGGGAACGGCGGCAAAGGTTAGGGTCTTAATCGAATTCACCGACGGAAAGAGGAAGTGGGCTACCGTTGGCGTTCACGAGAATATCATTGAAGCCTCTTGGAAGGCATTGGTCGATGGAATCGTCTATAAGCTGATGAAGGACGAGGAGGAGCGTTTCGGAATTTGAATAATCCCCGCGCCGAAGGCGCGGGCTTCCACTTTTAATAAGTTCTTTGGACAACGAAATCTATAAGTTCGTTTAAAATTTCTCCGACCTCTCCGTTTAGGGGACTCCTTTTGAGTATCTCCCTCGCGAGGGAGAGTTCCGTTCTCGCCCTTTCGCGGGTCTTTTCCACGCCTCCCAGTTCCCTAACGAGGTTGACGAGTCTTTCAACCTTTCCGTTTGAGGTATCGAGGAGGGTTTCTTTCACCTCTTTGGGGTCTAAATGCTCCAAGACCGCCAATAGGGGGTAGGTTGTTTTTCCCTCCCTGAGGTCTTGTCCAACCGGCTTGCCCACCTTTTTGGCATCGCCGTCGTAGTCGAGGGCGTCGTCTATTAACTGAAAAGCCCTTCCGAGGTGGAGTCCAAAATTCCAAAACTCGTCTCGGAGACCTTGCAGATGGGGGGAGGCAAGCGCTCCAACAGACGATGCCGCCGCAAAGAGCGCCGAAGTCTTCCCGTCTATTATTTCGAAATAGGTCTTTTCGTCTATCAGCTCGCCCACCTTTTGGAGTTCGAGAACCTGCCCCTCCGCCATCATCCGAACCGCTTCGGAAACAACTCTTATCATCTCGGCATTCCCGTGGAGCGAGTAGAGGTATAGGGCGGTCGCATACATGTAGTCTCCCGTCAGAACCGAGACGGCATTTCCGAAAACTTTGTGAGCCGCCAACTTTCCGCGTCGGGTCTCCGCCTCGTCAACCACGTCGTCGTGGAGGAGCGATGCGGTGTGGATGTATTCGATACCGACGGCGAGGGGAAGGGTTTTGTCGGTATCCCCGCCACCCCCTTTGGAGATTAGGAGGGTCAGGAGTGGGCGCAGGCGCTTGCCCCCACCATCTATTATGTAGCCGCCTACTTCCAGAACGGTTTTCACGTTGGGGTTTAAAAACTCTCTAAGCCCCCTTTCGGTCTTATCCAGAAGTTCGACCACGAGGGGGTGTTTTAGAAAGGAAGAACCCATCGGAGGGAAACCTCAAATTTTATTTCCTCTCAAAGAGCAGGCATACCTGGGCGACTTCGGAAACCCCTTTGGGGGAGATGTATCTCTTCTCGCCGAGCTCCTCCTCCTTTTTAACCGGGTAGTTGCCGAAGAAGACGTAAGCCGCCCCCTCTTCGATTTCTTCCGGTTTTAGCTCCTCCTCGGCGAGGTCGGTTATGAGATAGACCTTTTCGGGTTTTAGGAGGTCCAAAGCCTCTTCGAGGGAGTGGGTTACCAGGAGTCTGCCGCCCTTTTCGAAAACCAGACGGCTGACAGTCGGTATGCCCGCCTGTGCCGCCATACCGGTAGCCTTCGATACAACGACCAGGTCGGCGCCGTAGGCTAGGGCGGTTCTCGCCATCTCCTCGAGTTTTATCTGCGACGCGAAGTTGTGAAATATCAAATACATCGGAATAGACAATTTTACGGGAAAGGAAGGGGGGAATTACTCCTCCCAAATGGCTAAGGCTTTGTCCACATCCTGGACGATATTCAGGTCGAACAGCGCAACCGTAGGCAGTAGCCAAGAGAACCAATACCTCGGTATGCCGTCCTTGTTCTCGCCGAAGTATGCGAAAGCCAATCTACCGAAACCGGCTTCCTTCTCGATATCCTTAGCCTCCCTTAGGAAGCGGCGGGCTATCGGGGGCAATTCCTCAAAGGGGTAGGGTTTACCCTGCTCGCCCTTGTGCTTCACCAATTCGGAGGCGGTTCCCACATTTCGGAGAGCCTCTATAACCTGGTGCAGTTTGTGCTTTTTCAGGAAGGCTATCAGCAGTTCAGCCGCCGGTAGGCGGATTATTTCGATATTCTTGTTGCCCTCCCGCAGTTCCCCGATTAGGTAGGCGGTTCCGTTAATCATCTCTATGTGGGCGAAAATTTTCTTGTTTTTCGGCAACTCTTTGAGGATTTCCACGACTTTGTATTCCTCTCCATCTTCGGTAAAGGTTTCACCGACCTTTCTAGACCCGCTTTGGACGGTGAAATAGGTTTCTACACCGCCTTTGGTTCCAAAAATCAAGTCCAAACCCCACTTTTTGAGGGATTTAATCTTGAATTCCCTCTCCTTTTCCGGTTGCCCGAGGGTTTCAAATACGAGAGTTCCCAAAACGAGTTGTTCCTTAATCTGCCAAAACTTCATAAGTGGTGGAATTTATTAACCCCTTACGGGAATGGCAAGAATGGTTATTACACTCTTGGAGTGGAACGGAAAGGGTTTGATAGGGGTTTAAGTGGGGCGGTGGACGGGACTCGAACCCGCGACCCGGGGATCCACAGTCCCCTGCTCTACCAGCTGAGCTACCACCGCCTCCGCCAAAGGAATTAATATAACTAAAAACCCCCGGAGGTTCAACCCGTTTGTTTTCCCAAAAAAAGGTTTTCCGAGATAAAGGATATTTTTCCTCTATTGGGAATGTTGTTTCCACACCTCTGCGGGATGGTTTGTTTTCATCTCTTATAGGTTGCTTTTGAAAATAGTCCCTTTAAAGGGAATTTTTTCCCTCCCACCAACCATAGTTTTTTTGAATTCCAAACCTTAGTGGGAAGTGTCTTTACATCAATTTGATTAAGTGGATTAAGGAAATTTTTTCCGACAATGGGTGAGTGATTAATGCTTTCCAAGAGGCGGTTTTCAAGATATTTCCTTTTTAAGGCTCCGATTTTTTCTCCCTTTGGGGTAGGTACTTCTAAATTTTTTGACCCTCTTGACGGATAGATGGGAAAAACCAACCATTCGGGTTTTAAGCGACTTCCAAACCCCGAATGGGAAAGGTGGAGAAAAAAAAGCCCCTATTGAGGTATGGGAACCTTTTTAACCACCTTTTGGGCTAATTCTTCGAAAGCCTTGGCGGTCAGGCTTTCGGGATAGGCTTCGACCACCGGCTCGCCCCTATCGGACGCCTCGCTGACCGACGGCTCGGTCGGTATCTGGGCGAGTATCTCCAAGCCCTTCCGTTTGGCGTATTCCTCCACCCTACCCTTTCCGAATATGTAGCTCCTTTCACCGCAATTGGGGCAGACGAAGTAAGCCATATTTTCGACCAAACCCAGGACGGGCACGCCCAATTCCTCAAACATCGCGACCGCCTTCTTCACGTCGGCGAGGGCTACGTCTTGGGGGGTGGTTACCACTATCGCCCCGTCCAAAATGAGGTTTTGTGCGAGCGTTAGCTGAACGTCCCCCGTTCCGGGCGGTAGGTCGACCACGAGGTAGTCGAGCTCTCCCCAATCGACGTCGAACATAAATTGCTGGATAGCCTTCATTAGGAGCGCACCTCTCCAGATAACGGGGGTCTCCTCGTTGGGGAGCATAAACCCTATCGAAAGCACCTTTAAGCCGTTCTTTTCGACCGGCAGTATCTTTTGGTTGTCGTTTACCGAAACGACCGCATTTTTTAGACCCAAAATGGTGGGAACGGAGGGACCGTAAATGTCGGCGTCGAGCAGACCCACCTTATAGCCGGCTTTTTTGAGCGCCACCACGAGGTTGGCGGCAACAGTGGACTTTCCAACGCCCCCCTTTCCGCTACCGACCAGGATAACCCGCTTGATACCGGGGATTTTCCTCTTGGGAGGGAGACCGGGACCCAAAGTCGGTATTTGGGGCATACCCCCTTGGGGGGGCTGCTGCGGTTGTCCCGCTTGGGCGGTGTAAAACCTAACCTTTACCGAGTTTAGCCCCTCGATGTCCCCGAGGGCGTTCATCAGCTTTATTTTGAGGATATCCTCAACCCCCCTTCGGGGGAGGAATATGTGCAGAACGAGGTTTCCATTTTGGTCTATCTCCACATCGCGGGTTATATCCCTTAGGGAACCCTCCATTTGGAGTTCCTTTAAATCTTCCCTCTCCAACGCACGGAGTATCTCTTCCTTCGTAACCATAAAGGGAGATTGTGTTTTTGAATGCTAACAAAGGCAAGAAGGGAAAACATAGACCTTTAGAAGGAGGGGAGTTTCATACCTCCCAATAGGTATTTGAGGTCGTTGTCGGTAAAGGACATTCCGCCGCCGACAAAAACGGTTCTGTATTTGCGGTTTAGCAGGTCGTAACCGCCCGCCTTGATAAAGAAGGGTCCATAGACCATATATTTGAACCCCAACTCGGTATTGGGGTTTAAGTCCTCCCCGGGGTGGTCTTCCCTTCCGAAATCCCACACATCAAAGGTAAACATAAGTTTGGGGTTGTAAACGTAATCCACCCCCACACCGCCGGTGCTCTCCTTTATACCGAAGCGGAGGACGAAGGAGGAACCGAAGTGAAACCACCTGTCGGGGAAAATCTTCGCGTATTGGAGGTTAAATTCCGGTTTGTATTCCTTCTCGACAACCTCGTAGGGCTGTCCGTTTTCGTAATAGGTTTTTTTGGTAACCTTTCCGGCGCTGTCGCCCACTATACCGAACAGGTAGTATTTGCTCTCGTCGGGTTGAAGCATAACGTTGACACCCGCCTTGCTGTCGCCCTCACCCTCGTATTGGGCGAAAGCCTCTATATGGAGTTGAGTCCTCGAGACCAGCGATGAGACCTCTCCGAGCGTTTTGACCGAACGCTTCAGCTCGACGTAGAGGCTTTTGTCATTTATAAGTTTTCCGAGGGTTCCCCTCCCCTCCTCTATCTTTTTGGTAATCTTCGCTATATTGCGCAGGGTTTGGGCGAGCGCCTCCCTATTTTTGGCTAAGGTTTCGCCGGCGGTGTTGAGATTTCTAACCAATTTGGGGAGTTCTTCGTTCAGTTGCTCCGACAAAAGGGCGAGGTTTTTCAGCGTCTTCACCGCGTAAGGTTGGGAGTCTTTGATTAACCCGTTGAGGTTTTCAGCCAACCGGTTGTAATTTTCCGCTAATTGGGGGAGTTCTTTCCTCAACACCTTCAGGGTTTCCCTGAGATTTTCCAACGTGAGGGTGACGTTTTTGCGGTTTTCCTCCAAAAGGAGGTTTAGGTTTTTCGTCAACTCTTGAAGGTTTGCTATCAAATCGTCTAACCTCTTGCGGTTTTCCTCCAGCAGGAGGTTCAGGTTTAGCGCGAGGCGGTCGATACTGCCCGCCGTTTTGGAGATAGAAGCCACCATTTGGGAAAAGCCCGGAGGCACTTCCGTATGGGATATTACCGAGTTGGGGGGGAGCTTTCCGCTCCAGGGGTGTCCCGGCTCTACCTCCACATACTTGTCACCCAAAAGTCCCAAACTCTCTATTTTCGCAACCGCATCGCGGTAGAGGGGAACGTTTTCGTTCAGCTCCAGCACTACCTCCACTTTGCCGTCCTTAAAACGGAGGTCTTTAACTTTTCCGACCTTGACACCCGCCACCCTCACGTCGGCACCCTTTGAGAGACCGCCGACATTTTTGAAGTAGGCGTAATACTCAACCCTGTTTCCCTTGCCTATCGGCAGTTCCCCGAAAAAGAGTATCACCCCCGCCAGCGCTAACGCCGAGAGGGTAACGAAAAAACCGACCTTTAGGGCGCTGTTATTGGACATACAAAGAGCAAATTTTATCCCCCGCCGAAGGCGGGCTTTTTTCTCTTTAGAAATCCCCCTCCCCTTCGGGCGACAATTAAAGTTGTTATGAAAATAGTCGACCTACGCGGGTTAATTTGGGAGGAGAACGAACACCTCGAGAGGATAAAAAAACGCGGCGAACTCCTATCGGAGGAATACGAGGAGACCGTTAAGAGGATTATCGAAGATATCCGCCAAAGGGGTGACGAGGCTCTGGTCGAATACACCAACAGGTTCGATAGGGCTAACGTTTCCCGTGCGGGGGAGTTGGAAATACCCTATTCCGAACTCAGGAGGGCTTACGAAAGCATCCCTTCCGACTTAAGGGACGCCTTGGAGTTTGCCGCCGCGAGGATTAGGAAGTTTCACGAAAGGCAATTGGAAAACGGCTTTCTCGTGGAGGAAGAGGAGGGTATTATCCTAGGTCAGAAGGTCGTTCCCCTCGAAAGGGTGGGCGTATACGTGCCGGGCGGAAAGGCTCAATATCCCTCCTCGGTGCTTATGAACGTTATCTCCGCCAAGGTTGCCGGTGTCGACGAGATTGTTATGGTCTCCCCCAATCCCAACCCCGCGACGCTGGCGGCGGCATTTATTGCGGGTGTGGATAGGGTTTTCCGCATAGGTGGTGCGCAGGCGGTCGCAGCCCTCGCCTACGGGACGGAGTTGGTTCCCAAGGTGGATAAGATTGTGGGACCCGGTAATATCTACGTCGCGTTGGCGAAGAAGCTCCTTTACGGCGTTGTCGATATAGATATGGTTGCGGGACCCTCCGAAATTCTCGTTATCGCCGACGAGAGCGCCAATCCCGCCTGGGTTGCCGCCGATTTGCTCTCTCAAGCCGAACACGACGAACTGGCGGGACCCTTCTGCATAACCCCCTCCTTCGAATTGGCTCTAAAGATTAAGGAGGAGGTGGAAAAACAACTGCAAACCCTTGAGAGGAACGAAATAGCGCGCAAATCGGTCGAAAATTGGGGAACTATATTTGTGGTGGAAGACCTCGAGGAGGCTTGCCGTCTCGCAAACCTAATAGCCCCCGAACACCTCGAGGTGGCGACCCGCGACCCGTGGCGGCTTCTCCCCAAAATAAAGCACGCCGGCGCGATATTTTTGGGACACTACACCACCGAACCGCTCGGGGACTACGTTTTGGGACCCAACCACACCCTCCCCACCGGCGGAACCGCCCGTTTCTACTCCCCCTTGGGGGTTTACGACTTCCTAAAGAGAAGTTCCGTTATCTACGTCTCCAAAGAGGGTTTTGAAAAAGTCAAAGACCCCGCAAAGGTTCTCGCTAAGTACGAGGGTCTAACCGCCCACGGGAGGTCTATTGAGATTAGGGAGGAAAACGGATAAAGGCGTTCCTTTTCCGTTCCCCCCCGTCGGTTTTTATCCGTTTTTATTCCCCTCGGCGGAGGTTTAACGGTAAGACTCCCCTTTAAAGGTTGGTGTTTTCCCCTACACCTTTTGGGGAAGCGCATTTTTTTCTACTTTTGTTGGTGTTTTTCTTATCCCCGCCGAAAGTTTGGGAAAGGTTTTTAAACCTTTGTATGGGAAAGCGGTTAAGCAATCTCCTTTGATAGGTTTGGGATTTATCTCCTCCCCGACGGGGGGATTACCTCAAGTCATTTTTGTGAACTTGATAAGTTCCTATTCCCCATTTGGGAGGGAAAAATTTTTAACCCTTTAAGGGAAACAGAAACTCTCCTCAATCCGAATTTTGGATTATCCCTTTACCGACCCCAACGGGTTAAAACTAATCCTATGACGCCCAAAGTGGTCGTATTCTTGGACGAACTTGTCGAGGATGTGGAGTTTATCTATCCCTACTTTAGGTTTAAAGAGGAGGGTTTCGAAACCTATTCGGTTGCGGTGGAAAAGAAGACCTACCACGGGAAGAAAGGTTGCACCTACAGACCCGATAAGGTGTTTGAGGAGATAAAAAACGAGACCTTCGACTGCGTTTATATCCCGGGAGGGTATGCGCCCGACCGCCTTAGGAGATACCCCGAAATACTGGATTTTGTCCGCCGCCACTACGAGGCGGGTAAAATAGTCGCCTCCGTCTGCCACGGACCTTGGGTCTTAATCTCCGCGGGTATAGTTAAAGGTAAGCGTGTAACCGGCTATTTCGCCATAAAGGATGACCTCATAAACGCCGGTGCGGTCTATACCGGAAATCCCGTCGAGGTGGACGGAAACCTCATAACCGCAACCGACCCGCAGGCGATGGTAAAACAGCTCCCCCTAATAGTGGAGAGGTTAAAAAATTCCTAACCCTTTTCGGTTTCCCTTTTTCTTGCCAAACCTTAAAGGGAAATTAAATTTTCACCCTATGAAGACAATTTTTGAAAAGGATATCAAACTCCAAAAGGTGATAACCAAGAAGGGTGTCGAACTTTGGAAAATCGAAATATCCCCCAACCACTTTTTCTTAGAGCAAAACCCCTTTAAGGACTCCAAATACGGCAGGGCTTACCGCATGTTGAAGCAAAAGTATCCCTTCTTCTACATGTTCTGGGAGATAGAGAACAACCAATACACCGGTAGGCTCCTTATGGGAACGATAGTCGAAAAGCAGGATATCGACAAATTGATAACCGACCTCGTCCAGAGCGAGGAATACAAACAATACGAGGATATTATGGAGGAGATAGAACCGAGCGAGGGTTAATTTTCCTCCTCTTTATTCTCCACTTTGCGTTTTATATACTCACCCATCTCGAGACCCTTTTCGAAACCGCTCTTAAATCCCTCGGCAAAGCCCTCCTTATAACCGTGGGTGAATATCTCCTTATCCGCCTTCTCAAGGGTTTTGAGCGTGACCTTCCTACCGACTATCGCGCCGAGGTGGAAAAAGAGAAATGCCTTTACAACCTCGTCGGTGGCGTAGGATGCCAGCTCATAGACCTTCCGAAAGGCTTCGTGGAAGTTTTCCGCCTCCTCCTCTATAAGCTCGACTATCTTCGTCAGGTATTGGAAGTCCCCCTTATCCAAACCGAGGAATTCGTGAAACTCCTCCGCCTCGGGGTTGAAACCCTCCGACCTTATCGCCTGAACCCTTTTGATATCGTCCAAGTTGGGGAACATGAGTTCGATTTTAGACCAAAAATTGGAGGGAGAGAAGCCAAACCTAACTTTGGTAGAGAAAGTCTATGACCCCCGCACGGACGAAAACCCCGTTTTCAACCTGACGGAGGATTAGAGAATTTTTTCCGTATACCTCGGAGGAAGCTATTTCCACATTCCTATTAACGGGTCCCGGATGCATGTAATACTTCCCCTTTTGGCGCAAGAAATTAGCCCTCTCCTCCGTCAGTCCGAAGTATTTGAGGTAATCCCTCTCGGAGGTTATCAGAGGTCTGCTCTGGCGCTCCTTCTGTATCCGCAGGAAAATGGCGACATCACACCACTCGAGCGCCTCGTCGACACTGTTAAAATCCCTATCGACCCCGAGAGCCTCTGCGTGGGGGAGCTTCAGACTTCGGGGTCCCGTTATCCCCACCTTTGCGCCGAGCAACTTAAGGAGCTTCAGTCCGGAGCGGAAAACCCTACTGAAGCGGGTATCCCCTATATAGACCGCCTTGAGGTCTTTCAAATCTCCGAAAACCTCCTTGAGGGTAAAGGCGTCTATAAGCGCCTGGGTGGGGTGTTCGTTTGTTCCATCCCCCGCGTTTACAACCTTTACGGGGATATCCTCAATCTCCTTAAACTGCCCGTTTAGGGGTGTCCTTATCACCACCCCTTCAAACCCCTGTGCGTGAAGGGTCAAAACTGTATCCCTCAAGGTTTCACCCTTTTTCATAGAAGACCCTTCGGAGGTAAAGAGGTAGGTTTCAATTCCCAACCTGCGGAGTGCCTTTTCAAAGGAAAGTCTTGTCCTCGTGGAGGGTTCCAAAAACATTAAAACCCATTCGGAGTCGTATTTTTTGGGAATCCCCTTCTCCTTGAAGGTTTTCGCCCTTTGGAATATCTCCTCCACCGCTTCGGGGGTCATATCCCCCGCCGAAAGGAGTTTCTCCATTAAGGAAATAGAATTTTCTCCCAAAGGAAAAAAGCCCGCGCGGAGCGCGGGGACTACCTTGAAAATAGAGCTTTATGTCCGACCTGCTTAAAAACCTCAAGTTCGACGAGAGGGGACTAATACCGGTTGTGGCGCAGGACTACCGAACCGGCGAAATAAGGATGGTAGCCTACGCCAACGAAGAGGCTATAAGGAAAACCCTCGAAACCGGCTATGCTCATTATTATTCGAGAAGCCGTCAAAAGCTGTGGAAAAAGGGTGAAACGAGCGGCGAACTGCAAAGGGTAAGGGAGATTAGGGTTGACTGCGATAACGACACCCTCATATACCTAATAGAGCAGGAGAAAAACAGGGCTTGCCATACGGGGGAGAGAAACTGCTTCTTTAGAAACCTCGAGGGGGAATACGTTTTAAAGAAACCCCTGCCGTTTGAAGTCCTTCCCAGACTCCAAGAGGTGCTGAAGGATAGGATAGAGAACCTCCCCGAGGGGTCTTATACCACCAAGTTGGTAAAGAAGGGCTTTGACCGAATAGTCCAAAAGTTTGGCGAGGAAAGTGTCGAGGTGCTTATCGCCCTTATGAACCGCGACAAGGAGCAGGTTGTCTACGAGAGCGCCGATATGCTCTACCACTGGCTTTTAGCCCTCACCTATTTGGGTATAGATGTAAAGGAAGTCCTCGAGGAGCTAAGTAGGAGGTTCAAATAACCCCTTAGCGGGTTTCTTTTTGGATACCTCTTTGAGTGTTTTTGGTTCCCCTACCGAAAAGGGAGTTTTAAGCCTTTACAATCCACCATTGTATGGAAAATAGTCGTTCTCCCTTTTTTGGAGTGCGGAAAAGGAGGAGGCTTTTTGAGAGGTATATTCAGAGGTTGGAAAGATTCTTTAGTGACCTCTCTTTTCGCTATAGGGTTGCAAATGAGGTTAAGCGCTACACCGATAGGTTTTTGGCTTCCGATTTCAACCTCATTGGGATTTTTTACCCCGACGAGACCCGAATAAGCGGAATTCTGGCTCTTCTCCTCAACCCGAAAGGGGAGCACGGACAGGGTGACCTCTTTTTGGAGGAATTCGTTAATACCCTAAGAGGTTTCCTCTTAAATCCCACCCCTTTGGAGGATTTGACCGATTTTTCCGCCGCTAAGGTTTCGACCGAAGTTTCCACCGACTGCGGTAGGCTGGATATTTTGGTCGAGTTCCCAAACGGGTTTGCAATTGCAATCGAAAACAAACCCTGGGCGGGGGAGCAATTTCAACAACTCGAAAGGTATATCAAATATCTGGAAAAAACCTACGGAGGTAGATATTTGCTCCTCTTCCTCTCGGGGTCGAAGAGAGAAGCCGTTTCCCTAAGCGGGAATTTAAAACAAAAACTCCAAAGGGAGGGTAAATTTTTGGAAACCTCCTACGGGGAGTTTTTGAAACCTTGGCTCCTCAAGTGTGCGAAGGAGTGCGAATCCGACAAGGTTAGGTGGTTCTTAAGGGATTTCGCCTCCTGGATTGAAAAAAGCTTTGGGGAGGTCTAAAAATGGATAAGTTCGAAATTATCAAAAACTTCCTTTTGGACGAAAGCGTTTCTCCCGAAATTAGGAGGGAGAGGTTTGATATTGCGTGGGATATAAGAAACCATTTAGATGAGGTTAAGAAATTCTTACGGCAAAAGGTTTTTGAAAAAGTTGTTGAAAAGCTGAGAAATAGCGAGGCGTTTAAGGACTATGAAAAGGTTGATGACGGGTTCTTAAGGGGAGATAAGTGGGGGAATTTTACGCTTTACAAAAAAGCGTGGCTTTTAAACGAAAAACCCCTCTTAAGCTATGCAATAGAGATGGAAAAATATAACTTTTACGATATTTACTACGGTATAAAAAAACAAAACGATAAAATTCCTTTTATTGGAAAATGGACTTCTGTCGACCTACCACAGGAATTGATTGATATATTGAAAACCCTCCAAAATATTTTAAAAAATTGGAATGTTGGCGAATGGTGGATTTTTTGGAAATATTTTGATGGTTTTTACGCTTTGAGATATTTAGAAGACGAATACGAGTTCTATACCCGTTTGATATCCTCCAATACACTCCAGGAGGGTATTAACAATTTAGCTGACTACTACGTTCGGAAAATGATAGAACTAAAGGAGTTAACCGAGAAATACCTCGACGAGTTTATTGAATTGTTTAAAACACATCAAATGGAAAATTCTTTTTAGGTTTCCCTCTTTAGGTTTTTTCTCTAAAAAGTCCTAACGGGGTGTGTGAAAATTTTGTTAAACCCTCAAAAGGTGGTAGAAGAGCACTTTAATGCCCTCAAGGAAGTTTTGGATATCGTGAGGGATAAAGAGGTTTTGCAACTTTTGGAGGAACTTGTTAGGGAGAGGAAGAAAAACCTCTAAAGGGTTAAAAATTCGATTGTTATTCACCCCTTTGGTTTTCCCCGAAGGGGGATTTAATTTTTAACCCTTGCGCTATGGCGAAGGGTAAAGAGAACCTCACCCCTATGCTCGCCCAATACCACGCCATAAAGGAGCAATACCCCGATGCGATTTTGCTCTTTAGGTTGGGGGACTTTTACGAAGCCTTCTACGAGGATGCCGAATTAGTTTCGAAGGTTTTAAACATAGTTTTGACCTCCCGCCCGGCGGGGAAAAACAGGCGGATACCGATGGCGGGTATCCCCCACCACGCCCTTAACAGCTACATACACAAACTAATCCATCACGGCTATAAGGTGGCTATCTGCGAACAGCTCGAAGACGCATCCCAAGCCAAAGGGTTGGTAAGGCGGGAGGTGGTTAGGGTAATAACCCCCGGAACCTTTTTCGAGAGGGAGACTACCGGCTTAATGGCTATCTATCCCTTAGGGAGAAA
This sequence comes from Aquificales bacterium, assembly GCA_027036735.1. GTDB lineage: Bacteria > Aquificota > Aquificia > Aquificales > QOAS01 > QOAS01. Next base: position 42,316 of record JALWDU010000020.1, read on the forward strand.
GTGGGCTTTTGGATACTTAAACCTTGCGGTGGGGGAATTTTACGGCGCCGTCCTTCCCAAGGAGGAGGTTTTAAACGTAATAGCCAAGCTCCAACCGACCGAAGTTCTCCTCCCCGAGGGCAGGGAAGACCTCGAAGGGGAGATTAAACCTATCCTCAAAGAGGTTTATTTCACCTACCTACCTAAGGAGGAATTTTTCGGGGAAACCGCAAAGAGGGAATTTTTGGAGCATTTTAATATCCCCACCTTGAGGGTGTTAAATTTCGAAGGCGAGGACGCCCTTCCCGCCTTAGCCGCCCTTTTGAAATACGCCAAGACCACCCAAAAGGGATTTACCCCCTTTATCCGCCGTCCGAGACCCTATGTGGGGGAGATATACGCGAAGATTGACCTAAAGGCGCAAAAATCCCTCGAGCTCCTCGAAAGTTTGGAGGGAAAGAAGGCTTTTTCCCTCTTCGGGGTTCTTGACAAAACCCAAACCGGCATGGGGAGGAGGAGGCTCAAGTTTCACATAGTCCACCCCTACAGGGATGTGGAGAGAATTCGAGAAACCCAAAGTGCGGTTGAGGAACTTTATAACAACTCCTCTTTGAGGAACAGGCTTAGAGACCTCCTACAAAAGGCTTACGATATGGAGCGGCTCGTTTCGAAAATCTCCTCCTCCATAGCCAACGCCAAAGACCTCGTGATGCTAAAGCAATCCCTATTTGTGGCGGATGAGATAAGGAAACTCCTATTGGAGGAGGCTAAATCCCCGCTCCTAAAGAGGTTGGCTCAAGAGATGGAAGACCTTTCGGAGGTTGCCGAGGATATAGACCGCACTTTGGTCGACGACCCACCCTTTCAGGTAAAGGAGGGGGGACTGATAAGGGATGGTGTAGACCCCTATCTGGACGAACTTAGGGCTATAAAGAACAACGCCGAAGGGTGGCTCAAGCGCTATCAGGAGGAACTCCGTCAAAAAACCGGCATTTCGAGCCTAAAGATAGGGTTCAACAAGGTAATGGGCTTTTACATAGAGATAACGAAGCCCAATCTCCGCTATGTGAGGGATTGGATAGAGAAGGGTATCCTCCGCAGGAGGCAAACTTTAACCAACAGCGAGAGGTTTATAACCCAACAGCTGCAGGAGTTTGAGGAGAAATTCCTCTCCGCGGAGGAGAAGATAAAAAATCTCGAATACAAACTCTTTACGGAACTCAGGGATAGAGTCCTCCAAAAGGTGGAACTTATAGGAAACACCGCCTCCATTTTGGGGGAGCTCGATTATCTGCAATCCCTTGCAACGGTTGCGGTCGAAAACTTTTGGGTAAAACCCGAGGTGGTCGATGGGGGTATAGAGACCCTAATAAAGGACGGAAGACACCCCGTTATAGAGAAACATAAAAAGGTCTATATTCCGAACGACACCCGGTTTACGGAAAGTGAAAGGCTTCTAATCATCACGGGTCCCAACGCGGCGGGTAAGTCCTCTTACATAAGGCAGGTTGCCATTATATTCCTCCTCGCGCAGATGGGTAGCTTTGTCCCCGCTTCGGAGGCTAAAATATCGGTGGCGGACGCCATATTTACCCGTATAGGTTCGGGCGATATTCTCGCCCTCGGGGTATCCACCTTCATGAACGAGATGTATGAGGTGGCAAATATCCTAAACAACGCCACCGAAAGAAGCCTTATAGTCCTCGACGAGGTGGGAAGGGGAACGGCTACCTACGACGGTATAGCGGTGGCGACCGCCGTAGCCGAGTATATAGCCAAGAGATTGAAGGCGAGAACCCTCTTTGCGACCCACTACCACGAGCTTACCGAATTGGAGGGAAAGGTCGAAGGGGTGGTCAACTACCACATGGAGGTAAGGGAAACCCCCGAAGGGGGGATAGAGTTTCTATACAGCCTAAAGAGGGGAGCGGCTAGCAAGAGCTTCGGCGTAGCGGTCGCAAAAATGGCAGGCTTGCCCGAGGAGGTTGTAAAACGCGCCGAAGAAATCTTAAAAACCCTCGAAGGGGAAAGGAGAAATGAATTTACCACCTTGGAGGAAACCGATAGCGAACAACCCCGCTTGGAGTGTGATAGAAAACCCGACTACGGGGAAAGAGAGGTTGAAACTCACACCGATGAAAAGGTTGATGGGGAAACCTTAAAGAGGTTTGAGGAACTCAAAAAGCTCCTTTCGGAGGTCGATATCGCAAAAACCACCCCCTTGGAGGCTCTCCTAAAACTCGCACAACTGAAGGAAATTATTGAAAAATCTTGACTTTTTGGTTTTTATATTGGATTTTCCTTTAAAAGGTTCGCTTAATTTTAAATGCATTTGGTGTTAAAAGACTGTTTGCTCCACCTAATGGTGGCAAATCGAGAAAATCCAGACCCTTTTGGTTGTTGATGGGTTTACTCTTTCTAAAGTCTCCCAATAATGTTAGTAAAAAATTGCGTTTCTCCTTAAAAGATTTTTATCGATACTTCAAACCCATAAAGGTTTGTTAAAGTGTTCCTGCTTGAGGAAACTTAAAAAAACACCTTTGGGTAGTAGAGGTTTAAAAGAGACCCAAAAAGGGGAAATTATTCTTCACCCTTGAGTTGTTTTTCTCTGATTATGGTGAGAACCCTTGCTATGTTCCTCTTGGTGGTTCTTATAGCCATGGGATTTTCCAAAGCACCTTCGACGTGCTGTTTTACCCTCAACTTCATAAGGAGCATTTTCAAATCTTTTAACTTCTCTTGGAGGTCTTTTATGGAGAGTTTTCTAAGCTCTTTGGGGTCTAGTTTTTCAACTTTCATTTCTTACCCTCCTTCTCGAGGACTTCGGGAGCCACCACGAGACGGGTTTTAACGGGTAGTTTGGAATCGGCGAGCCTCCAAGCCTCTTGGGCGACCTCCAAGGGAACGCCGGTGAATTCGAACAGTATCCTACCGGGTTTAATCCTTGCCACCCAGTATTCGGGGTCACCTTTACCGCCACCCATACGGACTTCGTTGGGTTTTTTGGTATAGGGTATGTCGGGGAAGACCCTTATCCAAATCTTGGCACCCTTTTTGAGAGACCTAACCAGGGTAACCCTGACAGCCTCAATTTGTCTTTGGGTCATATAGAACCTGTCTAGGGCTTGAATACCGTATTCACCGAATGCGAGTTTATTACCCCTTTTTGCAAAACCTTTATGGGAACCTCTTCTCTGTTTTCTCCACTTAACCTTACGGGGTTGCAAGAACATCTTTCTACCTCCAAAGGGTTAAAAGTTTAACAGGGGAAGGGGGAATTATTGAATGCTTTTCAGGAGGTCTTCCTCTATTTTCTTTATAACTTCCTCTTTTCCGCCCTTTAGGATGTCCCCTTTGTAAATCCAAACCTTAACGCCGAGAACACCCCACTTGGTGTAAGCCCTTGCGTATCCGTAATCTATATCCGCCCTTAGGGTTTGAAGGGGCATCCTTCCGCGTAGTATCCATTCTTTCCTGGCGAGTTCGGCACCGTTAATCCTACCTTTAACCTGAACCTTGACCCCTTTGGCGCCGGCTTTCATAGCGAGGTCGATAGCCCTCTTCATAGCCCTTCTGTGGGAAACCCTTCTCTCGAGTTGGGAGGCGATTTGTTCGGCAACGAATTGGGCGTCGAGTTCGGGGGTTCTAATCTCCTCGACGGAAACGATAACGTCTTTACCGCGGGTGAGCTCTACGAGTTTCTTCCTAAGTCTTTCGACCTCTTGACCCTTTCTACCGATGATGATACCGGGACGGACTGCGGGAATTCTAACCTTAACCTTGGTTCCCGCCCTCTCGACAATTACGCGGGAAACGCCGGCGGCTTTGTATTTATTTTTTATGTATTCCTTTATACGGATATCTTCGTGCACCAAGTTGGGGTAATCGAACTTATTTGCGTACCACTTGGAGAACCAATCCTTGGTATATCCCAACCTAAACCCTATAGGGTGTGTCTTCTGACCCATTATTTAGCCTCCTCCTCTTCTCTCTGCTCCAAAATTATGGTGATGTGGCTTAGACGCTTTCTAAGGGGGGTAGCCCTACCGTAAGCCCTGGGCATCCACTTTTTGAAGATGGGACCCCTGTCGGCGAAAGCGTTTTTGATGTAGAGCTTTTCCACGTCCAAACCCTTTTGCTCGGCGTTGGCTATTGCGCTCTTGAGGAGTTTTTCGATAATCCTTGCCGCCCTTTTGTTGGTGAATTTGAGCTGATAGAGGGCTTCGGCGGCGGGCATGCCCTTAATCATTCTCAAAACTTGACGTGCCTTGGTATCGCTTATATGGGCGTATCTCAAAATAGCCCTCGCTTCCTTCTCGCCTATTCCGCCTATATTTCTGGGTCTCTTAGCCATAGCTCCCTACCTCTCCTTATTTTTTCTTAACAACCTTTGCCGATTTGTCGGGGTGTCCCCTAAAGGTTCTGGTGGGTGCGAATTCTCCGAGTTTGTGACCGACCATTTCCTGGGTTACGTATACGGGAACGAAGGTCTTACCGTTGTGGACCGCTATGGTGTGACCGACAAACTCGGGATAGATGGTGCTATCGCGGGAATAAGTTTTTATAACCTTCCTGTCACCGGTTTCCTTTTGGCGGAGAATGCGGAGCATCAACTTGGGTTCGCAGTAAGCCTTACCCTTAAGGAGCTTTCTAAGCTCTTCCCTAACCTTGAAATACCTTTCCCTAGCCCTTTCAAACTGCTCTATTTTTTGAATTAGAAGGTCTGCCTTGTGCTTTTCCTCACCTTCGAGCTGTCCCAGTTGTTCGAGGAGGTTAGCCTTATACTGCTTTACAACCTCGGGAGCGTGAACGGCTTCGTACCTCAAATCCTTGGGTAGAACGTCGATAGCTCTTCTGAGCTTTTTGTGAGCCTCTGCCAATTTTCTTTGCAACCTTAAGAGTTGGGTGAATACCTCTTTAGCCTTCTCGGGGTTATCTCCGTATAGATATTTATGCCTTTTAGCCCAAGCGCCTTTAAAACCCATTTTTGCGCCTCCTTATATAAAAAGCCTAAAGGGGAGAGAGGTCATACTTCCCGACCCCGTTATCTCAAGGTAGTGCCGTCGCGACGGGTAACGATAAAGCGGTCGCTGTATTTTCTTCCCCTTCTGGTCTTGTAGCCTTTGGTCTTCCAACCCCAAGGGGATTCGGGGTGTTTACCCCTAGTTCTACCCTCACCACCACCGTGGGGGTGGTCAACGGGGTTCATAGCGGTACCACGGGTAATGGGTCTCCAACCGAGCCACCTAGCCCTTCCCGCTTTACCGAGTTTTACCAGCTCGTGTTCTGCCAGACCTACCCTACCGATGGTAGCCATGCATTTGAGGTTTACGAGCCTAACCTCTCCGGAGGGAAGCCTAATCTGGGCGTATTTGTCGTCCTTACCCATTACCTGAGCGGCGAGTCCGGCTGCCCTTACGAGCTGCCCGCCCTTACCGGGGGTTAGCTCTATGTTGTGAATGAAGGTTCCCACGGGGATATACTTGAGGGGCATTGCGTTTCCGGGTTTTATCTCGGGAATGGGGGCGCCCTTTTCGGCGTCTTCCCAGGTTACCGACATAACGGTGTCGCCGAGTTCGAGACCTTCGGGCCAAATGATGTAGCGTTTTTCACCGTCGGCGTAGTGGAGGAGGCAAATCCTCGCGCTCCTGTTGGGGTCGTATTCTACGGAAACAACCCTTGCGGGAACACCCGATTTGTCCCTCTTGAAGTCGATTATTCTGTAAAGCCTTTTATGTCCGCCGCCCCTACCGCGGGTGGTTATCTTACCCTGTTGAGGGGAACGACCTTTAGCCCTCTTATGCCAAACAACGAGACTCCACTCGGGTTCAACCTCGTTCCTCTTTACGACTTCCCACTTTTTGCCCTTTCTTACTAATTTCTTTATTTCTTCGAAGTCGTATAATACTGCGTGTCTCTGCCCGTTGGTTACGGGCTTAAGTTTTCTTACACCCATTTTTTCACCCCAATCGAAACTATTTTAGACTTAGAGCTCTATGGAGGTCAAATCAATGGTTTGACCTTTTTCAAGGGTAACTATAGCCTTCTTCCACTGTTTGGTTTCTCCGTATAGCCTTCCCTTTTTGGTCAAAACCCTTTTTCTCTTCGGTTTCACTATCATGGTGTTGACCTTTTTCACCTTGACACCGAATACCATTTCAACAGCCTTCTTAATCTCCGGTTTGGTAGCCTTGGGATGGACTTCGAAGACCAATTTTCCGTAATCCTCGTTAAGCCTTACAGCCTTTTCGGTCAAAATGGGACGTATCAAAATATCGGCGGGGTGTTTACCGCCGATAAGCTTAACCTCTTTTTTGTCGCTCATTTGCCCAACCTCTCTTCAATTTTTTGGAGGGCGTTTTTGGTTATAACGAGGTGGTTAGCCCAAAGTATGTCGTAAACGTTTAGACCCTCTACGGGCAAAACTATTGCGTTGGGGAGGTTTCTAAAGGACTTTTGAATTACCTCGTCCTTTTCGGGGATAACGACAACAACCTTTTGTCCGTCCAGACCGAGGGATTTGAGGAATTCAACCGCGGTTTTGGTTTTGGGGGCTTCGAAGGTGAAGTCCTCTACAACGGTAATCCTGCCCTCCTTAGCCCTGTCGGACAGAGCCATTTTGAGGGCTTTCCTTCTAACCTTTTTGTTGAGGTGGTAGCTGTAATCCCTGGGTTTGGGACCGTGGGCTATACCGCCGCCGACGAAAATGGGGGCACCCCTATCCCCGTGGCGGGCGTTACCGGTTCCTTTTTGGGGGAGGATTTTGCGGTTGGAGTAGGCGACCTCTCCCCTGGTTTTGGTGGAGTGGGTGCCCGCCCTTCTCTTGGCGAGTTGCCACTTCACAACTTCCCACAAGACGTGTTTCTTTATGGGAACGTTAAAGATATCCTCCCTAAGTTGAACCTCTACCTTTTTGGCTTCCATTTTTGGTTTCCCCCTTTAATTAACCCTCTTGTTGTTCCTCTTGTTTCTTCTCACCAGCCCTTAGGAGGTTTTCGACAATCTTCTGTTCCCTTTGAGTTTTGAGTTTTTTCTTCCTCCTGTTGGCGATGGTGGAGTGGTATACATAGACGGTTCCCTTATTCCAACCGGGAACGGAGCCTTTGACCAGAATGGCGTTCTCTTCGGGTATAACGTCCACAACCAGCAGACCTTGAACGGTAACCGGTTCGTTACCCCAGTGACCCGCCATTCTCTTGCCCTTCCAAACGCGACCCGGGTCACTCCTTTGACCTATCGCACCAACAGCCCTGTGGTACCTGTGACCGTGGGATTTGGGAAATCCTCCGAAGTCCCAACGCTTCATAGCGCCGGCGAAACCTCTACCCTTGGAGGTTCCCCTGATATCGACAACGTCGCCCGGTTTGAAAACGTCGGCAACGCTAAGCTGCTGTCCGGGTTTGAAATCTTGGGGATTGTCGACCTTGAACTCTTTAAATCTCCTCAGAGGGACGGGAATGCCAGCCTTTTCCAACTCGCCCTTTATCGGTTTGGTAACTTTGTGCCATTTGGGTTCGCCCCTTTTGTTGAGAATGGGCTCGCTACCCAGCTTAACGGCATTGTATCCGTCCTTCTCCTCGGTCTTAACCTGAACGACGTAGTTGGGTTCGAACTTTATAACGGTTACGGGTATGGCCGTCCCGTCCTTGAGGAAAACTCTGGTCATACCGACCTTTTTACCTATCAAACCCATAGGCATTTTTTCCTACCTCTCTCCCTTATTGGGTTTTTATTTCAACGTCAACACCGGCGGGGAGTTGAACGCCCATCAAAGCCTCAATGGTTTGGGGGGTGTATCTAACGATGTCTATCAACCTCTTGTGTTCCCTAATTTCGAAGTGTTCCTTCGATTGGTCGAACTTGTGGGGAGACCTGTTTACAGCCCAGACCCTCCTCCTGGTGGGAAGGGGAATGGGTCCCTTCACAACCCCGCCGGTTCTCTTAACGGCTTCGATTATTTTCTTAACGCTCTCGTCGAGCGCCTTGTGGTCGTAGGAACGGAGTTTTATCCTTATCCTCTCTTCCATGGCTTAACCTCTCCGATTTGAATTTTTGAAAGGGGAAGCCCGCGCTTAAGCGCGGGGAAAGGGATTATTCGATAATCTTGGTGATAACGCCCGCACCTACGGTTTTACCACCTTCGCGAATTGCGAACCTCAATCCCTCTTCGAGCGCAACGGGAGCCATCAGCTCGACTTCCAACTCCACGTTGTCACCGGGCATTACCATCTCTACACCTTCGGGAAGACCTACAACCTTACCGGTAACGTCCGCAGTCCTGAAATAGAACTGGGGCTGATAGCCTTTGAAGAAGGGGGTGTGCCTTCCGCCTTCCTCTTTGCTGAGGATATAAACCTGAGCTTTGAACCTCTTGTGGGCTTTAACGGAACCGGGTTTGGCTACAACCTGACCCCTCTCAACGTCGTCTTTGCCGACACCCCTGAGCAGTATTCCTACGTTGTCACCCGGGAGAGCCTCGTCGAGGATTTTCCTGAACATTTCGATGGAGGTGGCAACGGTTTTGAGGGGCTCTTCCCTTAGCCCTACGATTTCGACCTCTTCACCGGGGGTTAGTCTTCCCCTTTCGACCCTACCGGTAACGACGGTACCCCTACCGGAAATGGAGAAGACGTCTTCGATAGGCATTAGGAAGGGCTTGTCAACTTCCCTAGCGGGGGGTTCGATGTATTCGTCCATGGTTTGGACGAGCTCAACGATAGCCTGACGCCATTTGCCCTTTTCGCCCTTTTGGAGCTCTTCGAGGGCGCCGAGGGCGGAACCTCTGATAACGGGGGAGTCTTCGGGGTATTCGTATTTGGCGAGGAGTTCCCTAACCTCGA
>JALWDU010000021.1 GCA_027036735.1 Aquificales bacterium
CGTAAAGGGTTCTCATCCCCTCCCTAACGGCTTCCATTTTTATCTCTTCGGTCGGTTTCTCTTTGAGAATCATCTTCTTAATCGTCGGGGTGAGCTCCAACATTTCGTGAATCGCTATACGCCCCTTGTAGCCGAGATGATTGCAGTACGCACATCCCTCGGGATTTTCGGTATAGATCTCTAGACCTTTGTTGTAAAGTTTGCGATACTCCTCGATTGCTTCCAAAATTTTTTCCCTTTTCTTCTCATTCTTTTCCTTTTTTAGCCGGTTTTGAAGGTTTTCTAAAACCCTTTTTATGGCATGTTTAACCTGTTCTTCTAAATCTTCGTAGTATTCTTTGGGATAGACCTCCTTTGCCTTTAGCTTACATTTAGGGCATAATCTTCTTGCCAATCTTTGCGCACTGATAAGATTTATAGAGGTTTCTACCAGAAAGGGTTCAACACCCATATCGACCAAACGGGTTATAGTGGAGGGAGCATCATTTGTGTGTAAGGTAGAGAAAACCAAGTGTCCCGTCAAAGCCGCCTTTACCGCAATTTCCGCCGTTTCCAAATCCCTAATCTCACCAACCAAAATGATGTCGGGGTCTTGACGCAAAAAGGCTCTTAAAACGGAGGCAAAGGTTAAACCTATTCTTTCATTAATCTGCACCTGATTTATTCCGGGTATTGCGACCTCAACGGGGTCTTCGGCGGTCATAATATTAACATCCGGGGAATTTCTTTCCTGCAAAGCGGTGTATAAAGTGGTAGTTTTACCCGAACCGGTGGGACCGACAACCAAAACCATACCCCAAGGTTGCCATATGTAGTGTCGGAACAGAAATAGGTTGTCGGCTTCAAAACCCAAATCTTCGAGCTTAAAGTTCAAATATTTTTCCGCTTCTTGAATCCGTAAAACAACCTTTTCCCCGTAAATGGTGGGAAGGGTAGAAACCCTGAAATCCACCTTTTTACCCCTGATAACGACCCGCATTCGACCGTCTTGGGGGCGTCGTTTTTCCGAAATATCGAGATTTGCCATTATCTTTATACGGGTTATCACCGCATCCCTAAGTCTTATAGGTAGCTTTTGAAAAATTTTTAAAATACCATCTATTCTAAATCTTACTAACAGGTGCTTTTCCTGCGGTTCAATATGTATATCGGACGCACCTCTTTTAAAACCTTCCAATAAAATTGCATTCACCAGTTTTACAAGGGGAATGCCTGTCGTTGCTTCTCCAATTTCATTCCAATCAATATCCTCATCGATTGAGTAGGTTGCTACCTCGTCTTCTTCAATACTTTCCACCAATTCGTTGAACGCATAATTTTGTTCACCAATTTGCAGTAAAAGGTTATCCATAACACTTGGAGGAACCAAAATAGGACGAACTCTGGAGGCTTCCATAATAAATTTAACCGTTTGTAATGTTTGGGTGTTAAAAGGGTCTGTTGTCAAAACTTCGAGGGTGCCCTTTTCCAACTTAATAGGAATAACCCTATAATTCATAATCCACTCAAAGGGAAGTTTTTTAACGAGTTCCATATCAATGTCTTTAATCGATACTTTCCGGGCTACCCGAAGTCCCAAGTTCCTATTTAAAACTTCCAACAATTTATCCTCATCTATGTATCCATTTTTTATTAGAAATTCCAATATGTTTACATTTTTTTTTCGAATATTCTTCAATTGATTTTTAATATCCGAAACCATTTTTGGAGTTAAAACGCCCAACTTTGAAAGTAAATCCAAAATTCTTTCATTCATAACTGTATTCCTCCGAAGGGAAGAGTCCTTCCTCTACCTCCCTCCGGTAGCGGAGGAGGGCTTCTTTAAACAATTTAGCCCCCTCGACAAACCTTTTGACAAAACGCGGTTTTATATCCTCCACCAAACCGACGAGGTCGTGAAAGACCAAAACCTGCCCGTCGGTGTATTTCCCCGCACCTATCCCTATAACGGGAATTTTTAAAGTTTCGGTTATCTCCCTTGCGATATCGGTCGGGGTAGCCTCCAAGACGAGCATAACCGCCCCCGCTTCCTCGAGGGCTTTCGCCTCTTCGAGCATGCGTTTTCTCTCTTCCTCCCTCCTCCCGACAACCTTTGCACCGCCAAAAATCTGTATCTTTTGGGGAGTAAAACCGAGGTGTCCTACTACGGCAACACCACTTTCGGCTAACCTCTCGACTATCGGCAAAATCTCCCTTCCGCCCTCAAACTTAAGGGCGTCGGCGTTGGTCTCCTTTATCACCCTATAGGAGTTTTCCAAAGCCTTTTCCAAGGATACCTGATAGCTCCCGAAGGGCATATCCGCTATTACAAAAGCCCTCTTTGCCCCCCTTTTAACCGCTTTGGTGTGGTAGATAATCTCATCGAGGGTAACGCCGAGGGTGTTTTCCTCCCCCTTAAATACCATTCCTAGGGAGTCGCCCACCAGTATGGCGTCTATACCGACCTCGTCGCAGAGCTTTGCCGAGATGTAATCGTAGGTGGAGACCATGGTGATTTTTTCGCCCTTCTGCTTTTTCCTCAAAAGGGTTCGGATAGTTATTTTTCCATCCATTCAAGGGTTTTATTGTGTCCCTTTGCGTTAAGTGAATAAACTCATTTACTCATGACCAGTGTAGGATTTGGAATTCAGGATTTATTTCTTTTACTCGATATAGCGGCATATATATCGCTTTTTTTCCTCGCTAGAGGGGTAATTATTACGGATGGAATTCGCTCCGAAAGACCGTTTATCTTAACATTTATATTGGTTACCATATCTGCCGCTTCGTTTTTTGCATTTCCTCCTCTAGGTATTGTTGCTTATTTAACCTCCTTTTTGATACTTTACGTTTACTTCATCCTATGGGCGGAGGAAATTTTAGGTTTTTTCAAAGGGAAATCTTTTCTTTTCACCGCTTCCATTCCCTTTATAGGTTCCTTTGTTGGAGGGATGCTGATATTTTTATCCGTTTTACTTGGTAGTTTTCCTATTTTACCCCTAATAATCTCCCTTTTGGGATTTTATGCGATTCTCCTCTCAAGGGGTATTCTGCTCGCCTTAACAACTTGGACTGTGGAAAGGGCGGGTCTAAAGAGATATTGGGCTTTCTTCCTCGGATTTCTCGGATATGTGGGGCTGTTGATAGCCGTCCTTATAGCCAAACAGAGGGGGAGATTTTAAACTTTTCTCGCTATGTCCTTAGACCGCCTCTTTTTGGACTTTATAACCTCTTTCCCCCTTCGGGTTAATTCCGATAACTGCGTCAATCAAGATAACCTAAAGGTTTGCGACCGCTGTGAAAAAGCCTGCCCCCATGGGGCTATAACCTTAAAGGACAACCGCCCCGAGGTCGACTTCAACAAATGCACCGTTTGCGGTCTCTGTTTTTCCGAGTGTCCCGTTAATGTGTTCGATATTGAGATAGACCTTACGGAGTTTTTCAAAAATAAAACCCGCCTAAAGGTGGGGTGTTATCTCTCCGAGTGGGAGGAACTGGACGTAAAAGTCCCCTGTTTGGGACTCCTAAACGAGGAACTCCTTTCGGCTCTCGCCCTCCACTGCGGGGAGGTATTTCTGGATACCTCCAAGTGCGAAAGCTGTCCCCAAAGGGGGGTTTACGAATACATAAAACGCTACATAGAGAACGCAAACCTTCTGCTCCACTACCACCGCACTGATGCCAAGGTGGAAGGGGTTAAGGAGGAACCGCCTCCTTCGGACGAGGACATTCTTTCCGAACTCTTTGAGGGAGAGAAGTCAAAGAAACCCGCCGTAAGTAAGAAGATAAACGTTCCCCTATGGCGGCAGCTGTTTTTCGAAAGGGTTAAGCTCCTGCCGGCGGAAAATCTCTGCTACCAACCGGTTAAGGAGGCGCGGCTCCGCTTCGCCCGTCCAAAATTAGACCCCCAAAGGTGTGAGAGGAATAACGTCTGTTCCTTTTGGTGTCCCACCAAGGCGCTTTCTTCCGACGAGAGGGGTGTTTATTTCACGCAGATACTCTGCACCGATTGTAAACTGTGCGAGAGAATATGCCCCAAATCGGCTATAACGCTGGAAAAGGAGTTTATCCCCCGCCGCAACGTCATGGCGGGTAAGGTAGTTGTTGGCAGAGGGGAGAAGAAGGTCTGCAAAAGGTGTGGAAAGGAATTTATAGCCCCTCCGGGGGAGGAGTATTGTCTCTACTGCCGCAAGGATAGGGAGATGGAGAAGCTCATAAAGGATTTTCTACTTGGGGGTGGTTAATCGGGGCGGCGGGACTTGAACCCGCGACCTCTGGCTCCCGATGCCAGCGCTCTGCCACCTGAGCTACGCCCCGTCGCGAAGATATTTATTTTAACTATAAACCACCCCCCTTAGGGGGCATTAAAAAATATAGCAACATCGGAGGTTAAGCCCGATAACCAAACCTTTTGGGGTCTTGCAACCCAACTCAATACAACTTTTATAGGTATATTGAGCTAAGAATTCCCGTCTAAAGGTTTCAAAAAATCTCCCGATTCCTAAAGGTGAATATTTGTCATTAAATTGCGTCCGTTAAAAGGTTATAAATGAAAGAGCAAACTCCAAAGGAGGTAAAAAATGGCTGAAACGGTAACCCTCAAAGGTAATCCCGTAACCTTGGCGGGTCCCACTTTGAACGTCGGAGACGAGGCACCCGTAGCATACGTCGTTAAAAGCGACCTCGCCGAAAAGGCTATCGGCGGCAAAAAGGATAAGGTTCAACTCATCATAACCGTTCCCTCGCTCGACACCCCCGTTTGCGAAATGGAGACCAAGAAGTTCAACGAAATGCTAAAGGACTTCCAAAACGTCGACGTTACCGTCGTATCCATGGAC
>JALWDU010000022.1 GCA_027036735.1 Aquificales bacterium
GCGCCTGCTTATCAAACCGGTGAGTATCTCCCTATACCAGTCGGTTAGTACCTCGTTTCCGAGGTCGTCCAATACGAGAATGGGAACGCGCGCCAGCGATTCGATAATCTCCGACGCATCCTTTTCGGCGAAGCTCTCGCGCAGTTTTATCGACAGCTCTTTAGTGTCGGTGAAGAGTCCCTTTATCCTATACTTGGTGTAGAGGTATTTGAGAACCGCCGACACTATGTAGGTCTTTCCCACACCCTGTTCCCCTACGAGGAGCAATCCGACTCCCTTCCTATAAAAGGTCTTGAAATCCTTCAGATACCCGTAGAGGGTTGCCAAGGTTTTTCTATCCAACGTCTGTCTGACCTGCCTTATATCGGCGTCCCAAAACCTCTTGGGGATATTGAGGTATTTGCCGAGGTTAAACCTCTCGTAGACGCACCTGCACCTCTTTGCCCCCTTTTCGGTAAATACAAAACCCAAACCACCGCAGAGGGGGCAACTTTTATTCCCTTCGGAGGACATCAAGTTATTTATTAGAACCCCCTTTGGGAAATCGGTGGGAGACCGAAAAGCCACTAATGGGTTCTTTAAAGATGTATTTAGCTCCGGTGGGATAATCAAACTTTCGATGAAAATCTGCATAGTCGGGGCGGGCGATGTAGGTTCCTACCTGGCGGAAAAACTCGCCTCCGAGGGGGTGGAGGTTGCGATAATAGACCGCGATGCGGTGAAGTTGGAGGGTTTATCCCTCAAGCACAACATACTCACCCTTGAATGCGACCTGGGTCAGAGCGACTGCTTTGAAAGATTTGGCGATTACGACCTCTTTCTGCTACTAACCGACAACGACGAGGTCAACATCGTTTCCGCCCTCCGCCTAAAGGGGCTTTACGGCAAGGAAAATGTCGTGGTTAGGCTCTTTAAACCCTTCCACACCCCCCTGGTCGAGCGGTTGGGAATAGACTTCGTCAACGCGGTAGAGAGCACCGTCCGCAGTCTGGAACTTTTAATGGAATACCCCCCCGCAAAGGCGGTTTGGGAGATAGACAACATCCTCGTATTGGCGTTGCCGGTGAGCGGGGAACACCCCCTCGTGGGAAAAAGGTTGCGGGAACTATCCCCTATAAGGGAGGAGTTTCTGTTTTCGGTAGTCCTCGTATGGAGGGGAAGGGAGTTTTTAATCCCAAAGGGGGATACGGAGATTAGGGAGGGCGATACCCTCTACATAGCCGCCGAAAGGGAGAGGGCAAGGGAGCTCTTGGAGAGGCTCGGCTGGGCTAATCCGAAGGTGAAGAACCTCTTCGTTTTGGGTTACTCCCGCTACGCGGATTACTGGTTTAAGAGGTTGGCGGGAAAGGGTATAACGGTCAAATTCTTCCACCCCGAGGGCAGGGTTTGTGAAGAGGTTGTAACAAAATACCCCTACATAGAGGCTTACCAAAGTCTCTTAACCGACTCGGAAACCCTCAAAGCGGAGGGTATAGAGCGCGCCGATTACGTGTGGTGTCTCGGAGAGGGCGATGAGAAGAATATCGTCGTCGGGATGTTTGCCAAAAACCTGGGCGCGCACAGAGTGGGTGTTTTGCTAAAGCACCCCCAATACGAGGAGTTTTTAAACCGCTCATCGATAGACGCATACATACTCCCCAAAAAAGTGGTCGCCGCAAAGGTTTACAGCCTCATAAAGGGGAAAAAGGTTTTGGAGGTTGTCGAACTAGCAGAGGGTATAGACATCTACGAAATTCCCTATGAAGGCGAGGAAAAAGCCGTTAAAGACCTCAAATTGAGGGAGTGCGATTTTATCTTCGCCGTAAAGAGGGAAGGGGGTTACCTAATCCCCAAGGGGGACACCGTTGTAAAGGAGGGAGATATTCTTCTCTGCGTTAGGAGGGTTTAATCCCCTTTCCAATTCCCTATAGGGTTATAGCCCTCGCCAGGGCGATACCCAAAAAGGTTGCCGCAAAGCAGAGTAGGTTTGTTCCCAGCACGTAAATGAGGGCTTTCAGCCACTCCCCTTCGATAAGGAGGGAAACCGTTTCGTAGCTGAAGGAGGAAAAGGTGGTAAAGGCTCCCAAAAAACCGACCACGACGAGAGCCCTAACCTGGGGAGGGGTTGCCAGATACTCCAAAACGTATTGGATAAAGAAACCGATAATGAAGCTACCGAGAACGTTAACGGTCATAGTTCCCAAGGGGAAGGCTAAGCCCGCGGTCTTTTGAACGTAGCCGGCGACGAGATAGCGGGAGACGGCTCCGATGGCACCTCCCAAGGCGACCCAAAGCCACAGCACAATAGAGAGCATTATTTTAAGAAGTGGAATAATTGATTTTCGATGCATAACCTCAGAATGGCAGAATCGGTGTGCGAGGGACATCCCGATAAGTTGGCGGATTTGATAGCGGATAAGCTGTTGGACGCGACTTTGGAAAAAGACCCCTTTGCCCGAACCTCCTTCGAAATAATGGTAACCACCGGTTTGGTTATCGTCGGCGGGGAGCTCTCGACCGACGCCTTTGTGGATATACAGAGGGTTGTGAGGGGAACCATCAAGGAGGTGGGTTACACCGAACCCGATTTGGGTTTCGACGCCGATACCTGCGGGGTGATACAGACGTTGGACGAACAGAGTCCCGAAATAGCCTTGGGTATCTCCTCCGAAGGGGCGGGTGACACCGCCATAGTGGTCGGATACGCCACCAGGGAAGCGCCCAACCTCATGCCGTGGCATATAACCATAGCCCACTCCATAACGAAGACGGTGAGCGAATACAGGAAGATAGGGAGGCTTCCCTTTCTGCGCCCCGACGGCAAGTGTCTCGTCGTAATGGACTACGAGGACGGGAAACCCAAAAAGATAGAGGCGGTTTACCTCTACGTTCAGCACGACCCCGACGTCAGCCTCAAACAGTTGAGGAATCTGCTAACGGAGGAGGTGGTTTTAAAAATTCTCCCCGACCATCTGGTATCCCCTTCCACGCGGATAGAGATAAATCCCAGCGGTCGCTTCGTTTTCGGGGGTCCCGCCGCCGATACCGGGTTGACCGGTAGAAAGATAATAAGCGACGCCTACGGCGATATAGGATTTTCGGGTGGAAGCGCCTTTTCCGGTAAAGACCCCACCAAAACCGACCGGGCGGGCTCCTACATGGCGCGATACATAGCGAAAAATATAGTTGCCGCGGGATTGGCGGATAAGTGCCTGGTGCAGATAGGTTACGCCTTCGGAGTATCCGAGCCGGTGGCTTTCGATATAGAGACCTTTGGCACCGAAAGGGTGGATAAGGAGAGACTCCAAAAAGTGGTAGCCGAAATATTCCCCCTCCGACCTTTGGAGATTATAGAGTTTCTCGACCTCAGAAGACCGATATATTCCCAAACAGCCGTTTACGGGCAATTCGGAAAACCGAACCTCCCCTGGGAGAAGACGGATAAGGTGGAACTTTTAAAGGAAAAACTCCTTTAGAAGTAGGAACCTATAACCAGGTGAACCCTGAAGTTGTTCGTATCCCCTTCCACCTTTTTAAGTTTCCAGGCGAAGTCCAACCTAATGGGCGCCATGGGAGTGATAAACCTTATTCCGAAACCCACACCCGCCTTAATATCGCTGAAGAGCTTGCCCCAACTGTTGGCGCCGTTACCCATATCCGCAAAGGCGGCTACGTAAAAGAAGTCCTTTTTAATGGGGTAATCGGCTTCGGCGGAGAGAGTCCACATCTTATCGGCGCCTATCGGGTCTTTGGTGTTAGGGTCTAAGGGTCCCGCGTACCCGTATTTGTAACCCCTTATTGTGTAGTCCCCACCTACGAAAAACCTCTCGTCGATAGGTGTTATATCGACCCCTCCCCAGGTTCCTATGGAACCCACCTGTCCCCTCAGGGAGAATATCGTTCCGCTGTCGAAGAAGGGGTCTTTTTTGTATATCGAACCCTTAAGGGTTACCTTTGCAAACTTTTCGTCCCCTCCTAGGATACCGCCAATTCTTTCGTTCAAAGAGAAAAAGGAACCTTCCGACGGGAAGAGGTAGTTGTCCCGCGTATCCCTCTCAAAGCCAAAGCGTAAAATGGTGGCGCTGTTAAATTGCGCCGCCTCCTTGACGTAGATGGATGCGTCGGGGGAGATATCGGAGTAATCTATCGATTGGAGGTCTAACCCCACATGCCACTTCCAGTAATGCCAGAAACGGCGGGTAAGCGTGGTGCTAAAGCCCTTATAGGCGACGTTATAGGTGTCGTAGTCGTGGCTGCTGCTGTATAGGGAAACGTTCAAATCCTGAGGTTTTCTCAAAAACCACTTCCTCGTGTAGGAGAAGCTGTAATTTTTGGCGTATTCACCCCAAGAGAGGGTTAGACCTATGATGTCGCCCGTTCCGAGGAAGTTACCCTTCCTAAGGGATAGGAAACCCGATAATCCACTCGTCTCGCTGTATCCTATGCCGACCGAAAACTGACCCGTAAAGCGTTCCTTAACCTTCACCCGGGTTTTCGCGTATTCCGGTGTTAACAATTCCGGTTTTACCTCCACACCGGCGTAATAGCCAAGCCGTTGAACCCATATCTTCGACCACTTTACCCTCTCTTCGGTTACGAGGTCTCCCTCGTGGAGCTCCAGCTCCCTCCTTATCACGTAATCCCTCGTTTCGTAGTTGCCCCTAATTTCCGTCCAGCGGTTGTAGGTGGGCGGACTTTCGTAGACCTTAACGAGGATATCCACCGTCTTTGTCCCCGGATTGGGTTCGGTTTCAATATCGACCCTCGTAAAGTAGAGACCCAGATTTTTATACCTCTTTAGGATTTCCTCTTTGAGGAGTTCCACCAAACGGCGGTCGAAATATCCGCCCTCCTTTTTGAGTTTCTTGATGAAATTCTTTGTCAATTCCTTATAACCGAAGTAGGTATTCCCTTCCAACTTGACCTTTCCAACCTTGTAGCGGACTCCCTCGTGTATGCGGATGGTAACCGTAACCCCTCCGTTTTTGGAAACCTTTACGCTGTAGTTCTCGACTTTACCCTCAAAATATCCCTTAGAGCGGAGATACCTCTCTATGTTTTTAATGTCATTTTTTAGAACTATAGGGGAGAAGGGAGGGTGAAACCTCAAAAGGAATATGTTGGGCTCCTCCAATTCCATAACGTCCTTTATTTCCCCCTCCGATAGGTGTTTTAAGCCCTTTATCTCTATACGTTCGACGTATTCCCTCCTCCCCTCCTCTATGTAAAAGACCAGTTTGGAGGCGCCCTTTACGGGAACTATTTTGTATTTAACCTTTACGTTGGGATAGCCCTCCAGGGCGTAGCGGAGTTTTATCCGTCTTACCATCTCCTCGATTTCTTCCACCGTGAGGGGACGCCCTATAGGCACCAAACGCATCAGTTTGAGCTTTTCCTCGACCGCGGGACCCGATATGTAACCGGTCTGCTGCTCGATTAACTCTTGAGGATTTTCGGGAACCCCTATAGCCTTCCTTAGCTCTTCCGAGCTAAGCTCCTCGTTGCCGACAAATTGAACGTCGTAAATAACCGGCAGGTCTTTAACCTTCACGAGTAAGGAAACCCCGTTTTTCCCCTCCCTTTTGTAGATACCGATGTATTCGAAAGCACCTTTGGAGTAACCCTCTTTTATAACCCTGTATATGTAGTCGTGGGAGTAAATAATCCCCTTTTTGAGGTTTAAAAGTTTCAAAACCTCCCTATCGGTCAGATAACGGTTGCCCTCAACTCGGATTGAACCGATGACCTCCTGGGAAAATAGGGTTGCGGAAAGAAATAGGGAAGAGACGAAAAGGGCTTTTAAGAGAGCGTTTGAGCCTCTTCGGGGTTTTTCCGTTTTTTCCTTATCCTCCTGATGTAGGGTTTCCCCTGCTTGTTTACCCTTATCTCGACGGTATCCACATCCTTCAAAGCCCCTTTGAGGAGTTCCTCCGCTATCAGCTCCTCCACCTCCCGTTGGAGACCCCTCTTTATGCTCCTCGCCCCGTATTCCGGTTGGTAGTATTTGTCGATGAGCCAATCGACGAAACTCCTGTGGAGTTTGACCTTTATTCCCCATTCCTTTAACCCTTCGTTAAGCTCCTTGAGATGTAAGTCAATAATTTTAGCCACCGCCTCGCGGCTCAACGGCTTAAAGACCACTATGTCGTCCAAACGGTTAAGGAATTCGGGGGTGAAATACCTCTTCACCTGTTCCATAACGTTCTTCTTCATCTCCTCGTAGTCGATTAGACCGCTGCTCTGTTCGAAGCCTACCTTACCGCGTTCCGCTATAAGCCTTGCCCCGAGGTTGGAGGTCATGATGATTATCGTGTTGCTGAAGTCCACCGTTCTGCCGAAGGCGTCGGTGAGCCTCCCGTCGTCGAATATCTGCAGGAATAGGTTAAACACGTCGGGATGGGCTTTTTCCACCTCGTCGAGCAGTATTACCGAATAGGGTCTCCTCCTGACGGCTTCCGTCAGCTGTCCCCCTTCCTCGTAGCCGACGTATCCGGGGGGCGCACCCACCAATTTGGAAACGGTGTGCTTTTCCATAAACTCGGACATGTCGAACCTGATTAGCGCGTCCTCGCTTCCGAAAAGGTATTCCGCCAACGCCTTCGCCGTTTCCGTTTTACCGACGCCGGTGGGTCCCAAGAACATAAATACGCCTATGGGACGGCGTTTTCTGTGAAGCCCTATTCGGGAACGTCTTAAAGCTTTCGCTATCCTCTCGATGGCGTGGTCTTGTTCCAACACCCTCTTTTTCAGTTCCTCTTCGATACGGAGGAGCTTGTCGATTTCCGTTTGCGTTAGGCGCTTAACGGGTATACCCGTCCACCTCGATATCACCTCCGCAACGTCGTCAACGGTAACCTTGGGTCTATTTTTCTCCAGGTCTTCCTTCCAACGGCTCTTTAGCTCCTCGTATTGCGCCCTGAGCTTGAGCTCCTCGTCGCGAATCTTTATAGCCCTTTCGTAGTCCTGCTCCTCGACCGCCTTTCTCTTTTCCTCCTCGAGTTGGGCTATTTTCTCCTCTATGGCGCGCAGTTCGGCGGGCGGTTCGTAGCTCCTCATCTTTACCAGCGCGCCGGCTTCGTCTATCACGTCTATAGCCTTATCGGGGAGCTGTCTGTCGTTTATATACTTTTCGGAGAGTTCGACCGCCTTTTCCAAAGCGTCGAGGGTATACTCCACACCGTGGAACTGCTCGAAGCGGTCTTTCAAACCCAACACTATCTTTTTGGCATCCTCCACCGAGGGGGCGTTCACTATAACCGGTTGGAACCTCCTCTCGAGGGCGCCGTCCTTTTCGATGTGCTTGCGGTATTCGTCAATCGTTGTCGCCCCTATGAGCTGGATTTCACCCCTGGCGAGTGCGGGTTTCAACATGTTGGACGCGTCTATGGAACCCTCGGCGCTACCCGCCCCCACTATGGTGTGGAGCTCGTCTATAAAGAGGATGATGTTTTTATTCTTCTCCAACTCCTTGAGGATATTTTTCAGTCTCTCCTCGAACTGACCCCTGTATTTGGTTCCCGCCACTACAGCCGCCATATCGAGGGCGACAATCCGCTTATTCTTGAGCGGTTCGGGAACCCTCCCCTCCACTATGCGTTGTGCCAATCCCTCTACTATTGCGGTTTTACCCACACCCGGTTCCCCTATTAGGACGGGATTGTTCTTTCTCCTCCTCATGAGGATTTGGATAACCCTTTCAATCTCCTTTTCCCGTCCTATAACGGGGTCGAGCTTTTTCTCCCTAGCCAACTTGGTCAAATCCTTACCGTATTTGTCCAAATTGGGTGTGGGGGCTGCCTTCTTCTGCTCCTGCTCGGGTATTTCTCCCAATAGGTGCAGTATCTCCCTCCTTACGGAGTATTCGTCCAAACCGAAACCCCTCAACACCCTTCCGCCCAAACCGGTCTTCTCCCTAACTATAGCCAACAGGAGGTGCTCCGTTCCCACAAAGGGGTGGTGCAGTATGCGCGCCTCCTCTATGGCAAACTCTATAACCCTTTTGGCGTCGGGAGAGAAGAGGATTTCCCCCTTGAAGTCGCCCTTAGCCATTTGGGCGAGCAGGGTCTTTTTAACCTTTTCGGCGTTCAACCCGAATTTGGACAGAACGAGCGGTGTAATCTCATCGTGTTCCAAAAGCGCCAACAGGAGGTGTTCGCTACCGAGATAGTTGTGACCGTATTCGGCGGCTATATCTTTTGCTTTTAGTATTATTTGCCTTGCCTTATCGGTAAACTTATCAAACATACCTGCCATACCTCCTAACAAGGATACAAGGATTTAATGTAGGAAACAAAGAAATCGACCCACCGAAGGTTTATCAGGTGACAGCGATAATGAAAATTAAAAGCCCCTTTAGGGGTTTAAAATCCCCTTTTAAAACCGGTTTTTGGGTAATTTAACCCTATTTTTTATCCGTGAAATGGTAAAGATTGCAAAACAATTCCTCCAAAAGGTCGGGGTATTTGGTTAAAAATACCGTTTGGGGTTATATAACTCTTTATGCCCTTAGCCTTCGGCTTTGAGAACCCCCAACAGGTTACCGACTTTCTCGAATGCAATACCCTAATTTTGGAGGGGGTATACGGGGAAGCCCTAAAGGTGTGCCGAATATCCTTAGGGGAAAACCCCAACGGGATAACTTTGAAAAACCTGCTTTTCCTGGCGTTAAACGGGAATAAAAAAGACCTCGTTGGGGAATTGGAAAACTTTGTTCGAAAACACTTCAGGGGGGAAAGGGGTAAAGTCCTCCTGGCGGAGGTGGAGGCGGTAAAGGCTTACCTCTCGGGGGATTTGAAGAATTTCAAAAGATACACCCTTTACTGCATGAGGAAGGGGGAGGCTCCACCCTTTCTGCTGAAAAGGGTGGTGGAGGTTTTAAACCCCCAAAGGGACTGGGAGCTAACCGCGTGGACGCTCTTTTACCTCCACAACAGAAATCCCGCCGATGCGAAGCTTGAGGGACTGCTTTACTCTTTCATTCTCAAAGGTGGGGAGAGGTCTATAGACCTATTGAGGAGTTTTATAAATTACGAACCGCGGCGGGAATATTACCTGTGGTTGGGCGAGCTACTGCTGACAAACGGATACTACGCGGAGGCGGTAAATATCCTCAACGAAGCCTTAAAACGCTATCCCGCCGATAGGCGGCTTAAAAAACTGCTCGCCGTCGCCTATACGTTGAACTTACAGCCCCGCAAGGCTTCCAAACTCTTAAAGGAATTTGGGGAACTTCCCGATAGGAAAACCTTGCAAAAGTCCTTCATATCCCTAAACGCCGTTATCCACAATCCCGTCGAGAGGGAACAACTGGTAAGGGTTTTAACAGCGGTTTACGGGAAAAACCCGATTTCACTGGAAAACGCAATAGTTCAAACCTACCGTATAGGTTGGAATGCGGCGGTTTTGACCTTCGGCGAGGCGTTGGAGAGGGTGTTGAACAACCCCTCAAGGGAAGACTTACCTTACATATCCCTCTACTGGTTGACCTACGAGAGGACTTTTAAAAAACCCCTCCCGCCGGGGTCGGAAGAAAAACTGGAGACCTTTTTAAGGCTTTTTCCGAAAAACCCTTCCCTCCTATTGGTAAAAGCTTACAACCTCGCCCTTAAGGGGGATACCGAAGGTGTTAAAAAAATCCTTTCGGAAATCGATGCCAAAAGTTTACCCCCCCAGTTGGAGCCCGTTTACTTGGCGCTTGAAGCCTTCGTCTACGGCTACCCAAAACAATTGCCGGGAGAAAAGGTTAAATCCCTTCCGGTATTGGAAACGCTTCTCTACCTGCATCCTCTATCCCGCGGGGCGGCGGAGAAATTTGCCGACCGCTACCTCGCCAAGCACCATTCGAAAATCGACTACGAGCTAGTGGGCTCGGCTTTCCTCTCCCTGGGAGACCTGGAGCTGGCGGAGAGGTATACGAAAGAGATGTTAAAGCTATTTCCCAACGAACCCGATTACCTCAACACCTACGCCTATATACGCCTGCTTAGGGAGGGGAAAAAAGCCGCACCGGAGGCGTTGAAGCTACTCCAAAAAGCCCTAAAGTTGAAGCCGAATTCCCCCGCAATCCTCGACAGTATGGGCTGGGCTTATTACCTAATGGGTAACTACAACACCGCGGAAAACTATTTGAAAAGGGCTTTGAAACTCTACCCGGAAGACCCGGTTGAAAACTACCACTACGCGGCACTCCTAATAAAAACGGGTAAACCCTGCGAGGCTAAGAGGTATCTAAAGAGAGCCCTCGAAGGTATCTACCTATTACCCGTAGAGCCGGAACCGGGATTGGAGAGAGAGGTTAAAAAACTCCTGGAGGAGGTAAAAAGAGCCTGCAAAACCCCTTGAGGGTTTCCCTTTAACCTCACCCCTTTAGGAGGTCAGTAATTCGTATATTTTTTCCGCCAATTGGATTAGCTCTTTGGAGAGTTCAACCTTTTCGACCCATTCGGGGGGAAAGACCTCTATTCCCCAATAGGCGCCTATCCACGCCCCGACGAGAAAACCCACCGCCGCCGTGGCACCGCCGAAATCCCCGTAGGAGTTTACGGCGTTTAGGAAAGCCCTCTGCGGGTATCGGATATCCCTTAAGGTTAGATAGAGCGCCAGGGGTAGGCTCTCCCAAACGTATTCCCCATTTCCGAAGAAATTTATAGCCTCCTCCAGCTTCAGGTCTCTCTTCAGAGCCTCCTCCACCTTTTGGAGGTATTTTTTCCCCTCGACCAGTTCGGGACAGCTGTCGGCTATCTCCTCCAAAAGTCGGTATTTTTCATTTTCCTCCGAGAGGTCTATCTCCCCCTCTATGAGGAGGGCGGTTGCGGCGCCTATAATTTGGGCTCCCTCCTCTATCTCCCTACCCCTCGCGAGGACGAGCGCCATAAGGCGAGCCCCTTCGGCGGCGAGGGTGGCGTTATCGTAGTGCCACATACCCATAGCCACCGTGTGGAGTATCGCGCTTATGGAGGAACTCTTTAGGTAAACCTCCTCCAGAGGTTCACCCTCCTTTAGAGCCCTTAGGACGTTTAGCAGGGTGGGGTTTAAATAGCGGTGAACCTCCCCCTCCTCCAGCCAGGCGACCAGTTTTGCAACAAACCGATAGGGGTCGAAACCCTTAGCCTCCACGAGGGTTTCCAACGCCACCTTTAGGAGGAAAACCTCGGCGGGCACCTCCTCCGGCAGTAGGAAGTCGTAGGGCGACGAGGGATGGGGTTTCGAAAAGTTTGTTATAGGCTTTCCGAAATAGTCGTAAACGTCCCTTGCGGGTATTTCGTGAACCGCTTTTCCCATAGCCGCACCGAGGGCGGCGCCGATGGGGGTTCCCTTCAACTTCGACAGGAGGATGTCTTCCATACTTTGTGAAAATTATTGAGAAAACACGCCGGGGGAGAAGGAAAAAAATTTCTCCCAAAAGGGGAACTGTTAACCGAGGGATACCTCTTTGCGGTCGGTCTTAACCCAACCCCTTTCGGGGTCTTTTCTAACCAACTCCCTTTGGAGGTTTACCAATTGCTCTATTCCGTCGAGAGCCATGGTTAACATATCCTCAAACTCCTGACGGGAAAAGACCGCCTCCTCGCCCAGAGCGTGGACGTCGGCAAGCTTACCGCTACCGGTCGCGACCACGGTCATATCCACCTGCGCTTTGGAATCCTCTTCGTAGTTTAGGTCTAAGAGCAGTTGCCCCTCCACCTTGCCCACGCTTACGGCGGCGAGGTAATCCTTTAGGGGAACCTCTTCAATCTCTCCCCTTTCTTTGAGTTTTATCAGCGCGTCGGCAACGGCAACCCAAGCCCCCGTTATCGAAGCCGTTCTCGTCCCACCGTCGGCTTGGAGGACGTCGCAGTCCACCCACAGGGTGCGCTCGCCCAGTTTGGAGAGGTCAACGACGCTTCTCAAAGCCCTACCTATGAGGCGCTGAATTTCCTGCGTTCTACCCGAAATCTTACCCCCCCGCTCGCGGAAACTACGGGTCTGTCCCGCACGGGGAAGCATGGAATACTCCGCGGTGAGCCAACCCTGCCCCGTCCCCTTTAAGAAGGGCGGCACACCCTCCTGCACCGAAACGGTTATGTAAACCTTGGTATTTCCCATTTCGATGAGGGCGGAGCCTTCGGCGTAGATATTCACATCCCTCTGTATGCGGGTGGGGCGTAGCTGTTGGGGTTCCCTTCCGTCAATCCTTTCCATTACAAGGAAATAAGATGATAAAACCCCGTTCGGATATGTATGCGCGCTCCACCCCGGAGGGGGAAAAATAAACCCCTATTGGGAATTCAATACCTTCAAAACCTCTTCGAGAGCCCTCTTATAGTCCTCCCTTCCCCTTACGCGGAGAATAATTTCCTCCCTCCCCGCGAGGTCGTCCTCTATCTCCCCAACCGCAATTTTCGGGAAACCCCTTTCGGTCTTAAAACCCTCCACCAGAACCACGTCGAGGTCTTCAAAAAATTTCAAAACCTCGCGGAGTGAAAAATCTTTAAACCACCAAAGGGTCAAACACCCCGGCGAAACCAGGGCGGTTTTTTCGGTGAAGGGCTTTATCCTGTGGGTGTCCGACCCCTCCTTATCGGTGATACCCTTCCCCTTCGGGTCGTGCTTTACATACCCCACGCGGTAACCCCTTTTTTTCAGCTCCTCCGCGAGGAACTCCACCAAGGTGGTCTTTCCCGAGTTGTGGTATCCGACAATCTGAAAAACCTTCATAGGGACTATCCTAGGTTCAGAAAATCCCTTAGGGTGTCGAACCTCCTACCCACCCTTTGGAGGTAGTTGACGACGTATTTCCCGAAAATGTCGAATTCGAGGTTTACGAAGTCCCCCCTCTTGCGGTATTTGAGATTTGTCTCCCCAAAGGTGTGGGGAATGACGTTTATCTCAACCCACCCGTCGCCGACGCGGTTAATCGTGAGGCTTATCCCGTCAACCGCTATAGAACCCTTTTCCACCGTATAAACGGAAAATCTCTCCTCAAAACGGATTTTCAGAAGGCGATGTTCCCCCAAAGGTTTCAACTCCTCTATCCTTCCCAAGGTGTCGACGTGTCCCTGAACTATATGACCGCCGAGGGGTTTTTCCAAGGTAAGAGCCCTTTCGAGGTTTACAAAATCGCCCCTTTGGAGGAACCTCAAATTTGTCCTTTCGAGGGTCTCCCTAGAAACGTCAAACCAAAGGGTGTTACCCCTTATCTCAACCGCCGTCAGGCAGGCGCCGTTTACCGCCACGCTGTCACCTATCTTAATACCCTTTAATTTTGTCTCCACAGCCAGACGGGTATTTGCCGCACCCCGCCTTATATCCGCAACCCTTCCGACATCTTCGACCAATCCGGTAAACATCGGTAGCCCCTTCGGGGAAAAAGGTTAAGGGAGATTAAACCGCCACCTTGGGCACGTAAATGGGGGGTTTTAGCCCCTTTACGACCTCCTCGTCGATTATCACCTTCGCTATATCCTTTCTCGAAGGCACTTCGAACATAACGTCGGTCATCAACTCCTCGACGATAGCCCTCAGACCCCTCGCCCCGGTCTTTCTCCTTATAGCCTCTCGCGCTATTTCCCTAAGGGCGCCCTCGGTGAACTCCAGCTCGACCCCGTCCATTGCCAGCAGCTTTTGATACTGCTTGATAATTGCATTTTTCGGCTCCACGAGTATCCTAACCAAATCCTCTTCCTTTAAGGGGTCTAAGGTTGCTATTACCGGAAACCTTCCGAGGAACTCGGGAATCATTCCGAACTCTATAAGGTCGTCGACCGTTACCAACTTCAGGAGGTCTTCGGTCTCCTCCAACTTCCTAACGTCGGCTTCGAAACCGACCGCACTCTTGCCAACACGGCGTTTGATGATGTCCTCGAGACCTACAAAGGCGCCGCCCGCTATAAAGAGAATATCGGTCGTATCTATCTGAATAAATTCCTGGTTGGGGTGCTTTCTACCCCCTTGAGGGGGAACGTTGACTATACTACCCTCGACAATCTTCAAAAGAGCCTGTTGGACGCCCTCACCGCTCACATCCCGCGTAATCGAGGGGTTTTTCCCGCTCTTTCGGGCAATCTTATCTATTTCGTCTATATAGACAATACCCTTTTGGGCTTTCTCAACGTCGTAGTCGGCGGCTTGGAGGAGTCGCACCAATATGTTTTCCACATCCTCACCCACGTAACCCGCCTCGGTTAGCGATGTGGCGTCGGCTATTGCAAAGGGAACGTTTAAAATTTTCGCCAGCGTCCTCGCCATTAGGGTTTTTCCCGAACCGGTGGGACCTATTAGGAGTATGTTGGACTTTTCAATCTCCACATCGTCGGGAGAAAGTCCCTTTTCCTTTTGAAGGATACGCTTGTAGTGGTTGTAAACCGCCACCGATAGGATTTTTTTAGCCCTCTCCTGACCGACCACGTATTGGTCGAGAATCTCCTTTATCCTCTGCGGGGTGGGAAGGTATTCCAACTCCTCCGAAAGGGTTTGATTTTCGTTTTTCCTATACTCCTGAAGTATCTCGTAACAACCGACCACACAGCGGTCGCATATATAAGTCTCTTCGGGACCCTCTATGAGGAAATCGATCTCATTTTCGTAGGCACCGCAGAAGCAACATCTCTTATCTTTAGCCATTGCAGTATTTGAAAATATTAAGAACCCCTCGGAGGATTGTTGCCGTTTTAAATCCCAAGCTGGGGAGAGGTTTTAAAAACCACTTTTAGGAGTGTGGTTAAACTATACCCTTTTTAGGATGTTCAAACCCGCCATTTTAGGTTTGGAGGACGGAACGGTCTTTTTCGGGTATTCGCTCGGCGCCGAGGGGGAAACCGGCGGAGAGGTTGTTTTCAACACCTCCATGACCGGATATCAGGAGATACTCACCGACCCCTCCTACAAGGGACA
>JALWDU010000023.1 GCA_027036735.1 Aquificales bacterium
TTTTGGTGCTAGGCGCCGTTTTCGCCGTGGTGAAGTGGTTCGAACTGAAGGAATCCCGCAGGAAGAGCTTTATAAAGGTATAACCCGAAAAGGGAAAAGTGTTCCCTCAATCCCTCACGAGGGAACCGACCTTTTCACCCTTTACCGCCTTTAGGAGGTTATCCGGTTTGAATACATCCAACACAAGTATGGGAATTTTGTTCTCCTTTGCGAGGGTCAAGGCGGTGTGGTCCATCACCTTAAGACCCCTGTTTAGAGCCTCCAAATAGGAAATTTCGTCTATCTTCTCCGCCTTTGGGTTCTTTTTGGGGTCGTCGGTGTATATCCCGTCAACCTTTGTGGCTTTTATTATCAAATCCGCCTTTATCTCCGCCGCCCTTAAAACCGCCGCCGTATCGGTGGAGAAGAAGGGATTTCCTGTTCCCGCTCCGAAAATAACCACCCTCCCCTTTTCGAGGTGTCTTATAGCCCTTCTCCTTATGTAGGGCTCCGCCACAGCCCTGACCTCCAGCGCCGACAAAACGCGGGTGGGTATCTTGGCGATATTTTCCAAAGCGTTTTGAAGGGCTAAAGCGTTTATAAGGGTGGCGAGCATTCCCATATAGTCGCCGGTAGCCCGGTCTATCCCTATATCCTCCCCTTGAATACCCCTAAAGATATTCCCGCCGCCGACAACTATAGCCAACTGAACGCCTTCGTCGTAAACCTTTTTAATCTCGTTGGAGATGTAGCGCAGAAACTCGGGGTCTATACCGCTACCCTTCTCGCCGCCGAAAGCCTCACCGGAGAGCTTGAGGAGAACCCTCTTATACCTACCTTCCATCAATAGGAAGTCATTCTAACGATGGAGGACAATCGGAAATTTATGGAACAATTTTTGGAGTTACTTAAAAAACTTCTCCAAAAGAGGGAAACCGCCGGAATAGTTATAGGTCTCCTAACGTTGGCGGTCGTCCTATTACCCCTTCCCCTCTTCGGTATAGCCCTCGCATTTTTCTCCTACCTGATAGGGTACGAATTGGAACTCATCACCTCGCGGAGGTGGTTGAGGTGGCTATCCTTGGGAGGTTACCTATTCTCCCTAATAAACCCCTATTTCGGTATTCTATTCGCATCTCTCTCCGCTTTAGGGGTGGGCTATTGGGAAGTCCTAAAAAGGGGACACTACAGCCACCTAACCCTTCAAAGTTTCCTGCTCGCCTTTCTAACCTCCATTTACGGGGGGTTGTTTGTTGCAACCCTCTACCACCTTAAGGAAATCTCCCCCTATATACCCCTTGCGCTGGTCTTCGCCGTCTGGGCGACCGATACTGGGGCTTACTACATAGGCAAGCACTTCGGCAAAAATCCCTTTTTTAGGGTTATATCGCCTAAAAAGACCCTTGAAGGTTTTTTCGGAGGTTTAATTCTCGGAACCCTTGCGGGAACGGCGGTTTCCTCCCTTACGGGGACGGGATTGAACAACCCCCTTCTTTGGGCTTCGGTCGTCTCCCTCTCCGCCTTCGGCGATTTGTTTGAGAGCTTTATAAAACGCTCTTTCGGCGTTAAGGATAGCTCCAACCTTTTGGGTAGCCACGGGGGTGTGCTCGACCGCTTCGACGCCCTGCTCTTCGCATCCCTCGCCCTCTCCGCCCTCCTAAATTAACCTTTATGGGGAACAACCTAGCCCTAATAGCCACCTTTGGCGTGGACGATTTTACCGGCACTACACTTTCGGAGGCGGTCGATGTCCTAAAGGAGAAGTTCCACCTAAAGGGGGAATACTTCGGGAACTTTTCCCCTCCCCTCCTCAACGCCCGCGACGGGCAGTTTTACGCCGACGCTATGCTCTTTCACCTAACAAAGATAAAGCCGCCTTCGGCGGTTGCGATTTTGGGGATTACACCCTACGACATCTATTCCGATGGGCTCAATTTCGTCTTCGGCATAGCCTCCCCCCACTACAGGGCGGCTGTGGTATCCTACGCCAGACTTCTAACCCCCGATAGAGAACTCTTCATCTCGAGGGTTAGAAAGGAGGTCACCCACGAAATGGGACACGTATTCGGTCTCGAACACTGCACCACACCCGGGTGCGTTATGAATTTTTCAAATTCCCTTTATGAGGTCGATTTAAAGGGCGAAAACTTCTGCGACAGATGTAGGAAAAAATTGGAGGAAACCTTAAGGGGTTTAGGAGTTATTTGAATTCCCGTTTTTGGTCTTATTCAAAACCTCCCCGGCGAGGTTTTTCAAATTTTCCCTGAGCACATCGTTAAAGTGGTGGTCGTAAAAGTCCATAGCCGCCTTAATCGCATTCCTTATAGCCTTGGCGTTAGCCCTCCCGTGGGTTATCATAACCGGCGCCTTAGCCCCCAAAAGGGGAATACCGCCGTATTCGGCAAAGTCGGCTTTACGCTTTAGGGCCATAAGCGCCGGTTTCATCAAAAGCGCCCCCAACTTAGCCCAAAAACTGCGGCTCACCTCCTCCTTAATCATCCTCAAAATCGCAAACCCCAAACTTTCCGAAGCCTTCAGCACCACATTGCCGACAAAACCGTCGCAAACGATGACGTCGAAGTTCCCGTTAAAGATATCCCTTCCCTCGGCGTTTCCCACAAAATTGAGCTTGGTCTCCTTCAGGAGGGGGTATGTCTCCTTTACCAATTCGTTACCCTTCCCCTCCTCCTCGCCTATCGAAAGTATCCCCACCCGCGGGTTTTTTATTCCGAGAATTTCCTCCGCGTAGGTGTGCCCTATAACGGCAAACTGCACCAGGTGGCGGGGTTTCACATCGACATTCGCACCCACATCGAGCAGAACGGTTTTCCCCTTCGGGTTTGGGAAGGCTACCCCTATCGAGGGACGCTCGAGCTCCTCTATCGCGCCGATGATAAACTTTCCGACCGCCAAAACCGCACCGGTGTTACCCGCCGAGACCAGCGCGTCGGCTTTACCCTCCCTAACCAACTTTGCCCCCACATAGAGGGAGGAATTCCTCTTTTTCAAAACCCTCGACGGGGATTCGTTCATAGCAACCTCTTCGGGGGCGTGGACTATCTCGTATCTCCCCTTTAGGGAGGAAGCCTCCCTATCCAAAATGGGTTTAATCTTTTCCTCATCCCCAACGAAGTAGAGAAAAATTTCGGGAAACTCCTTAAGGGCTAAAATTCCACCCCTAACAATCTGCAGGGGGGCGTAATCACCCCCCATAGCGTCCAAGACGAGGCGAAACATAAACATTAGAATTTTGCCGCACCGGTTGGGCGAACTTTCCAATCCCTAACCGGTTGCGGAAAACACATCCCCGAGTGTTACCTCAAACCTCCTCCTAAAGGGTTCCCTCTCTTCGGGAAAGTCCTCCCTAAAGTGGCACCCCCTACTCTCCTCCCTCCTCAAGGCGTTCAAAACCACCGCCTTAGCCACCAATAGCAGGTCGAAAAACTTTCTCCCTTCGGGACTTTCCAAACGCTTGGGAAGGTATTCTCCGAGTTTTTCGTCCAACCGGTGGATGGTCTCCCTCAACCTCTCCCCGTTTCGGACTATTCCGCAACCCTCCCACATGAGGTTTTGAAGTTCCTTCACCTCCTCCTGCGGGAAGGCAAACCCCCCTTCACCCGCGGTGGGAGTCAATTTTCTTTCCCCTATCCTCCAAAAGGGTAGGTGAAGGGCTATATCTTCCGCCGCCCGCATGCCGAAAACCACACCCTCGAGGAGGGAATTGGAAGCCAAACGGTTCGCGCCGTGCAAACCGGTGCAGGCGCACTCGCCGACGGCGTAAAGCCGCCTAACCGACGTTCTCCCGTAGGTGTCGGTCGCTATTCCGCCTATAAAGTAGTGTGCCGCCGGTTCGACCGGCACAAGCTCCCTTCGGGGGTCTATACCTTCCTCCCTCAAAATGGAGACAATTTGCGGAAACCTCTCCTCGAGGTCTATACCCCTTTCGACCAACGGGCGGAGGTCCAGAAAAACCCTTCTCCCCTTTTGGAGCTGCGAATAGATAGCCCTGGCCACCACATCGCGGGGGGCGAGCTCGTCGACAAACCGCTCACCCCTGTCGTTTACCAAAAGGGCACCCTCCCCCCTTACCGCTTCGGAAATCAAATTCTTCGTGCCCGCCAAAACGGTGGGGTGGAATTGGACGAATTCGGTATCGACCAAAAAGGCACCCGCCCGAAGGGCGGCTCCTATCGCATCCCCCCCTATCGATTGGATATTGGAATTTCTTGCAAAGAGGCTCGCCGCACCGCCCACCGCCAACACCAACGCCTTAACCCAAAAGAGGGTATAACCCCTTTCGGTCTTTACTAATGCACCCCGAACCTCTCCGCGGTCTGTATAAATTTCCACCAGTTCCCCCTTTAGGAGGGGTATTTCTTTTTTCTTTGCCTTTTGGTGGAGGGCTTCGTATATAGCCCTACCGGTGTAGTCCCTAACCTTAAAAATCCTCCTCCTAGAGTGGGCGGCTTCGAGGGTTAGGTCGTAAAAGGTGTCCTTTCTGTCGAAATTAACACCCCATGAGGAGAGCTTTAAAATAGCCCTCTCCCCTTCGTAGGTCGCAACCCTAACGGCTTCCTCCTCGTTGAGGAGTCTCCCAGCCCTTAAGGTGTCCAAAAAGTGGAGTTTTGGACTGTCGCTTTCCCCTATGGGGGCGGCTATTCCCCCCTGCGACAAATAGGTATTCCCCCTTCCCCTGCTTATAACGAGCGGTTTTATTCCGTATTCCGCGAGCGCGAGGGCGCAGGAAAGTCCCGCTATACCGTCGCCTATTACCAATACGTCGGTTTGGACGCTCTCATACTCCTTAGGGACAAAGGGTTGCATCGTTAAGAGTGAGGAATTTTAAGGAGAAAGCCCGCCTCCGGCGGGGATTATTCCATCTTTGGAAGCCTATCCCTGTTTATCTCCCATAGGGCTATCGCGGTAGCCGAACCCACATTTAGGGAGGGAACCTTTCCAACCGTCGGAATGGTTGCGACTATATCGCTCAGCTCCAAAACGCTTTTAGATATCCCTTCCCCCTCAGCCCCGACCACAACCGCCAGCGGAAAGGGAAAATCTATCTCCCTGATATCCTTCCCGCCGGTCTCGACCGAAACAACCCATCCACCCATCTTTTGAAACTGCTTTAAAGCCCTCTGAAGGGAGGGAACTTTCGAAACCTTTAGGTGGAATATGGCACCCGCCGAAGCCTTTACGACGGTCTCATTTATCGGAGCACTCCTATCCTTGGGAAGTAAAATTCCCAATCCCCCAAAGAGTTCGGTAGTCCTTATTATGTTTCCCACATTTTGGGGGTCGGTTATGTGGTCTAAAACCACAAAGAAGCCCTTTTTATCGATAGTCTCCCTAAAGAGGACTTCCTCGGGAACGTATTCGACCGGCGATAGGAGTGCAACCACACCCTGCGTCTTTTTGGTTCCCGCAAGCTCCTCGACCTTTTTGCGGGGAATTCTCTGAACCTTTACCCCCCTCTCCTTGGCCAGTTTTAAAAGTTCCCTCGGCGGATGGCTGTCGTGGGCTACGTAAATCTTTTCCAACGGTTTCCCGGCGCGGAGAGCCTCTATTATCGGATTTCTCCCCCAAACGGTGAATTTCTTTCTCTCTCCCATAAGAGGTTCAAATTAGTCGTCATTTCCCCTCGGCGGGGTATCGATAGCCTTTAAAAATTTGCAGGAGGCTTTCAATAACGGCATCAATTCCCGAATACGGTTAATGGCTTCGGCTATTTCACCGTAACTTTCGGGATACTCGTGGGTTAAAGCGTTTCTCAAAGTCCTCAACTCCCACCAGCGGTCTTCATCTATCGGAAACCCGTAACGGTAAGCCAAGTTCACCGCATCTATTAATGGGAGATTCTCCACACTTTCCCCTTTGAGGATTAGATATGTTTTTAACAATTTACCCAAAGTATCTTGGAATTTGGAAAACCTATTTTTCACTTAAGGGAAAATAGCTTCTTAGCTCCTCCAAATCCCTTTCAAGGATATTCGGATGTTTCCCGCATTCGGCTTTATAAAATTCAAAACGTTTCCTTAGCAGCTCCATAGTTTTACACTCTCCCCTATAACCTCTTTATAGAGTTCCCCATCGGGGGAAACTATCACCACATCGACCTTTCTCTCTCCCAAACGTTTATAAATCTCCCTTAAAAGGTCTAATTTGAATTTAAACCTTTTGGAGGAATCCCAATCCGCGGGAACCACAACGAGGAGGTCTATATCTCCACCCCTCACGTTTTCTTTAGTCCTACTCCCGAAAAGGTATATTTCAACACCTTTATATCCGCTTAAGGTGTTAAAGGCATCGAGTAATTTATTAAAAACCCTCCCGCTTAGGCGGATTTTTTTATCCTTCACCAATTATTGGTATTTTTTAAAGGTTTTTTCCTATTCTTCTGATGAATGGCGTATAAACCCAAACCTATAGCTATACTTCCCACTATTAAGATAATAATCAGCATTGCTAAATAGACTTCAAACATCAATCTTCCTCCCTCTTTAGTATTTCAGAGAATAATAACAAAACCACACCTATTACAACTGCAAGTAAGGCTACTATAGCACCTAGACAGATAAAGTTTTCATTACCCTTGATAAAGGGTTGGATTATTAATCCTCCTACCGCTAATAAACCAATATTTAAAAACCATTTTCCTAATTCCTCTAAAGGTTTAGACCATTTTTCCCAGTTCATTATTATTTTTTATTTTCTTACTTTAACTTCATCTCTTCCCCAAAAGGGAAATCCTAAAATCTAACCTTAACATGTCGGTTTCCACCTCGAAAACCCTTAAAGAGGTAGTAAACAAAGTCCTTTCCTTCGAAAGGATATCAAAAGAGGAAGCTATAACCCTTTTAAGGGAAGGGAGTTTAAACCTCCTCGGGTATCTCGCCAATAGGTGGCGAAAAAGGTATCACCCCGACGGGGTCGTTACCTTTGTAGTCGACCGAAATGTGAACTACACCAATATATGTATAACCCACTGTAGATTTTGCGCCTTTTACGTCCCCTACAAGGAGAGACAAAAGGGTTATGTCCTCTCGGTGGAAGAGGTTTTGAAAAAAGTCCAAGAATTGGTCGAATGGGGAGGCACAACCCTTTTAATGCAGGGGGGAATAAATCCCGACCTCGGGTTGGACTACTTTGTAAACCTCTTTAGGGAGATAAAAAAACACTTCCCACAGGTGCAGGTTCACTCCCTATCTGCCCCCGAAATAGTCTATTTGGCTAAAAAGGAAAACCTATCGGTGGAAGAGGTTTTAAAAACCCTTAAGGAGGCAGGTTTAGATTCCGTTCCCGGTGGAGGGGCAGAAATTCTGACCCAAAGGGTGAGGAATTTAATAAGTCCCAACAAATGCACGGTCGAAGAGTGGTTTCAAGTCCACGAGACCGCCCACCGCCTCGGGATGAAAACGACCGCCACGATGATGTTCGGACACTACGAGACCGACGAGGATATAGTCGAACACCTCGAAAGGGTTAGAGAATTACAAGACCGCACGGGGGGATTTACCGCCTTTATTCCGTGGACTTTTATGCCGGGAAACACCGAAATGGACGACGTAAAAAAAGCCTCCCCCGTGCGGTATCTAAAAGTCTTGGCACTTTCGAGGGTCTTTTTAGATAACTTTAAAAACATTCAGAGCTCCCATGTGACGCAAACCATAGAAATCGGAGTTGTCGGACTTCACTACGGCGCCAACGATATGGGAAGCGTCATGATAGAGGAAAACGTTATAAGCTCCACGAAATTTAAGGTTCGCATCCCCAAGGTGGAGGAGATGGTAAAGGCTATAAGAAAAGCCGGATTTATCCCCGCCCAGCGGGATACCTACCACAACATAGTTCGAACTTTCGAATTTGATGAAAAATCTCATATTTGATTTTTTCCATTTGTATGCTATATTTCATAAATAACAAAACTTAGGAGGAGGTTAAGTCATGAGGCACGTTCTCGAAACCCTCAAAAAAGCCCTCGAGCTCAACAAGGGCGCCAAAAAAGGTTTCACCCTAATCGAATTGCTCGTCGTTATCGCAATCATCGCTATCCTCGCATCTCTGGCAATTCCGTCCTACCTCAAGTACCAACAAAAGGCTAAGGTTAGCTCCTACGCAGAACCCCACGCAAGGTCTTGCTTGATGGACATCATCGACTACTGCATGCAACATCCCGGTAATACCGTTGATGCTGATGTTATCAACGACCTCACTACTTGTAAAAACCTCCAAGGCACCAATACTCCCACTCCCGACCTAACCAACTACGTTGTATTCGCTAACAGCTCCGACGCTTCCGACGTTTACATCAGCGGTGGTGCGGTTGCTACCGACACCATCAAGTGCTTGGCTGACGGTGACCTCGCCGACAACGGAACCGGTGGTGAAGCTGTTGACGTAACCACCATGCTCGTTGACAACAACCAAAATCCCGTATCCCCCTACTTCGCAGAGTGCAGCTACTACCTTGGCAAAGGTATCAAATGTCTTGTAACCGATATTCCTGCTGATAACTAATCTCTTTCTTTCTTAAACCTTTTTCTTTTTTCCTTATCCCGATATCAATAGTTTCATAGCAGCTAATTTTTTAAGCTTATGAAAGAATCACCTCTCGGTGTCCGCATATTCGACAAAATAGCGGATAAATACGAATTTACGGCGAAATTTCTCTCCTTCGGAATAATGACTTATTGGCTTTCCCGTTTGGTGGAGGGAATAACTCCCAAAAAAGAGGGGATTGTTTTGGATTTGGCGTGCGGAACCGGAATCCTTTTCCCCAAGTTGTTGGAAAGGTTCGACCGCGTGGTGGGTTTGGATTACTCCCTTCCCATGCTGGAGGTAGCGAAAAAAAAGAAATTGCCGAAAACCTCCCTCGTTAGGGGGGATGCCTTAAAACTACCCTTTAAGGGCAATAGTTTCGATACTGTAGTGGTTTCTTTGGGGCTAAGACACTTTCCCGATAGGGAGCAATCACTTAAGGAAATCCATCGCGTGTTAAAGGAAAAAGGGGAATTACACATTTTGGAGGTAGGTGTTCCCGAAAATCCCCTTTTGGGGAAATTGTTCCTTACATTCCTCAAAAGGGTTGTTCTACCCCTCGGAAGGTTCCGTGCAAAGGAGGATGTTTACGAACACCTATTCGGTTCTATTGTCGACTTTCCCCACGGAGGGAAGATGGTTGAGCTTTTAACCTCCGTAGGGTTTTCAAAGGCTTCCTATAACCCCGTGATGGGGGGGATAGTCTACGTTTACCGAGCGAGGAAGTGAATTTAAAATGGACTCCGATGCCGTATAGGGAGGATGAAACGGTTCTTTTGAGAATTTTCACCCGAGAAAGTCGGGTGGAAAAGAAGTTGGAAAAACTGATTGATTTGGGTTTTGAAGGTTTTACCGTTTTGCGGGGAATAGCCGGTTATGGAACCGACGGCGTGGCGGCGGCGGATATAACTATAGAGAGCCTGGATTTACCGGTGGTTATAGAGATTTTTACCACTTACGGGAAATTCAGGGAGAAAAAAGACCAACTGAGGTCTTTGACGAGGGGATTGATAACCCTCGAAAGGGCTACCTTAGACCCTTAGGTTAAACCTCTCCGCGAACTGGTTGATTCTCCTTACCACCTCTTCGGCGTAGTGTTTTAACTCCTTTAGGTGTATCTCTATTTTTCTCCTAACCTTGTCGATTTCTTTCTCCAGTTCCTCGTATTGGTCGGAAACCTCGTATTCTTCCGCCTTTAGGTCGTTGTATTTTTTTCTTAGTTCCTCGAGCTGTTCCACAACTTTGTTCAACCTTTCGAGGAGTCTTTTCCTATCTTCGGCGAGCCTTTCGTATTCGCGGGGGCTGTCCGCCTGCTGCATAGCCAATTTGTTTTTGCGCAGTTTGTGCCTTAGCTCGTTGTATTCGTGTTCGAGTTCCTTCAGTTGTCGGGAAATCTCGAGTATTTCCCTCTCAATGGTATTTAACTTTTGCTCCACTTCCTTCTTCTTTTGGGTTAACTCCTCGTATTTTTCCACCAATTGGCGGAGTTCCTTTTCGACATGCTCGAAATGGCGTGCCTCTTTATCGACACTTTCGACTATTTTCTCAAAAAGGTCTCTCATTTTCTCTCCTCCTTTAGTCCGATTTGCTAAAGAAAATTAACAAAATCTTTTTAAAATGCAACCTCGGGAAGATAAACCTACGGGTGTTAATCTAAACCTTTCCAATAGATGCGGTGGCTTAAATTATTCCCCTACGCGGTTGGGATAACTTTTTTTCTCCTCTTCGGGTCTATACTTCTCTTTCTCCCCTACGGGGGTTTTTTTAAGGAACTCCTTTCGGAGGAGTTTCTCTACGCCCTCCGTCTGACGGTTTTTACCGCTTTGATATCCACCGCGGTAGTTTTGTCGGTTTCGATACCCACCGCCTACGGGTTGGCGCGTTTCGATTTTCCCCTTAAAGGGTTGATAAAAGTTCTCATAGACCTGCCGATGTTTTTCCCCGAACTGCTTATGGGACTTTTGTTGCTGTTATTCTTTTCAAACCTCCTAAAGGTTCAAATAGCCTTTACAACTACCGCCGTTGTTTTGGCGGAGATATTTGTATCCCTCCCCTTCGCGGTAAAAATCCTCTACACCACCTTTGTAGGGATAGATAAGAGGTACGAACTGGTTGCGCGCTCGTTGGGTTACAAACCTATAGAGGTATTTTTCAAGGTTGTCCTTCCGATGGCAAAGGATGGTCTGCTCGCCGCTTTGGTCGTGGCGTTTGCCCGTTCCTTTGGAGCCTTCGGCGCCGTTTTAATATTCGCCGGGGGGGTTTATATGAAAACCGAAACCCTTCCGGTGGGTATTTTCTTAAACATCTCCTACGGGAATATCGAAAGGGCTTCATTAATGGGATTCCTCCTCATGGTGGTATCATTCCTAACGCTCTTTACCTTCGAAAGGTTAACCTCCCGAAGGGGATAGACGATGTTAAGGGTTGAAAACCTATACTACCGAATAGGCAACTTTACCCTAAAAAACATCTCCTTTTCGTTGGAAAGGGGCGAATACGGGGTGATACTGGGACCCTCGGGGAGCGGTAAGACCACCCTATTCGAATTGATTGCCGGATTCAGAACCCCGCTTCGCGGGAAGATTTACCTCGAAGGGAAGGATATAACCAACCTCCCGCCGGAGGAGAGGGATATTTCGGTGCTCTATCAGGATTATTTGCTCTTTCCCCACCTGAATGTGTTCGAAAATATCGCCTTCGGCTTGAGGAAGCGGTTAAAAGACCCCAAAGAGGTTGAAAAAAGGGTTCTATTCCTCGCGGAGGAACTCGGAATAGGGCATCTACTCGGTAGGGATAATGAGAACTTGAGCGGGGGGGAGAGACAGAGGGTAGCCCTCGCGCGGGCGTTGGCGGTAAAACCGAAACTGCTCCTTTTGGACGAACCCTTTTCCGCCCTCGACCCCCAAAACAGGGAACGCCTGCGGAGGTTTGTAAAGGATATAACCACCCGATGGGGTATAACAACCCTCCACATATCCCACGATGTGGCGGATGCGGAAAATCTCGCCGATAAGGTAATCCTCATAAAGGACGGCGAAATAAGGGAATGGGGTTCCTTCGAGAGGGTTTTCTTTACACCCAAAGACCCCTTTGCGGTGGAATTTTTGGAGGTCAATTTCCTCGACGGGGTGGTTGTAGATTTAAGTCCCAACTTTGCGGTGGTCGAAGTTTGCGGTAACCCCCTAAAGGTTTCCAATGCGGTTTCTCCCATCTCCAAAGGGGATAGGGTGAGGGTTTACTTCCGCCCCGAGGTGGTTAGATTGGGGGGAGAAAATAACCTCCCCTGCTCGGTGAGGGAATTCTTCCGCGATAGGTTTTTTGTAAAGGCTCTCCTAAACTGCTGCGGGAGGGAAATAAAAGCCTATTTCCCCTTCGAGTTTGAGAAAAAACTTTCCCGCAAAGGGGAGGTAGAAATCTCCATCCCTCCGGAGTTTCTCTTTATCAGACCTCTATAGGGAGGGTTCATAATGTTAACCTTGAAATGGATAGGTTGAAAAGGCTGGCACTAAACGAGGAGGGTTTCGCGTTCGACCCCGAAACGGGTCAATCCTTTGTCGTCAACCAAACGGGGTTGTTTATTCTCAAAAAGCTCCGCGAAGGGTTGTCGGAGGAAGAAATTATAAGAGCCCTCACGGAGGAGTTTGAGGTCGATGAGAACACCGCGAGGAGGGACTTTTACGACTTCCTCGAACAGTTAAGGATTTTGGGCATCCTCGAGAAGGGAGCGGAGGAAGTCAAATGAAAGACCTAAAGGTGGGGGTATCCGGTATAAACGCGGTGGACAACCCCGGTCCCGGTGTGGGAGTTGCCAAGAGCCTGAAGGAGTGGAATAAAGACATTCGCATAGTGGGACTCGCCTACGACGCGATGGAGCCCGGAGTCTATATGAAGTGGCTCATCGAAAAGTCCTACTTAATGCCCTACCCCTCGCAAGGCGCCGATACCTATATAGATAGGCTTTTTTATATAAAGGAAACCTACGGATTGGACGCCGTTATTTCCACACTGGACGCGGAGCTACCCCTCTACATCGAATACGCCGAACGGCTAAAAGAGGGGGGGATAGCAAACTTCCTCCCCACAAAGGAGCAGTTTAGACTCCGCTCCAAGGAACGTTTGCCGGAAGTGGCGGAGAAAATAGGGGTAAAAACGCCGAAAACCTTTGCCGTCATCGACTATAAGGGTCTTGCGGAAGCCTTAAACGAGATAGGCTACCCCGCCATGGTAAAGGGTCTCTTCTACAAAGCCTATAAGGTATATAGCTATCAGGAAGCGGTGGAGAAATTTAACTTAATAGCGGCGGAATGGGGCTATCCGATACTAGTTCAGCAGGTGGTAAACGGCGAAGAGATAAATCTCGTCGGTCTGGGTGACGGCGAAGGTGGACATTTTGGCTTCCTCAATATAAAGAAACTCTGGATTACCCAATTGGGTAAGACTTGGACTGCCGTAACCATAAAAAACCAAAAGATGATAGAAGCCGCAGAAAATTTCGTATCCACCTTTAAGTGGCGCGGGGGTTTTGAGCTCGAATGTATATACACCCCCGAAGGGGAACTCTATCTCATAGAGATAAATCCGAGATTCCCCGCTTGGGTTTACTTCGCAACCGGTTCGGGCATAAACCTTCCGGCGAGACTCCTAATGGCGGCACTCGGTGAGGAACCCCCCCGCGATTGGGATTACGAGGTTGGAAAACTCTACATAAGGTTTACCGACGACTTTGTCACCGATATGGGAATTTTTCAAAGAATCTCCACTTTGGGAGAGGTTTAATTTTTCCCCTTTCGGGTCTGTATTTAAATCCACTTTTAAGGATTTCTTTGTTTCAAATCCACCTACGGGTTGAAGAAGGAAAAAGAAAAAGACGTTCAAAGAAAACCTTATTTATTCATTAGTTCGAGGGCTTTGAGAACCATTAGACCCGCTTTGTTTATAGAAGTTTTGCCGATAAGACCGGCAACCCTTAGAACTACGAGTTCCTTATCGAAGGTTTTCTTATCCAATCCGGTGAGTCTGAGCGCCTCTTCGATATTTTTGGGGAGGATTCTAACCCTCTCCTCTTTGACGTAGAGGTTTCCGACCTTCCTTAGGGCTTCCAGTATTCTAACCGCAATGGGTGTTAGGGGTTGTGCCACACCTTCGGGAACACCGGCGAGGGCTTCCTTAATCAGTTGACCCACTTCGGTTAAAACAACCGCCTCGTTTTGGAGAATGTTTAGGTATCCGCGGGCTTCCAACTTGTTGAGCGCGTAGGTAACCTCTTCCTTCCAGGTTTCGTCGAATTGCGCGTAAACATCTTTTAGGAAGAAACCTTTTGCGGGTATTTTGTGGAGAACCTGCAGTTCAAACCTGGTGATGTGGGGAAGTCTCTTAATTTCGTAAGCCAATCTCGAGTAGAGCTTACCGGCAACGGTGGGCTCTCCCGCACCGACGAGTTTCTCTTCAACCGCTTGGTTGTACCAGTCAACGTTGGGTGCGGAAATCTCTTTGTTGGTTATGGTGATAGCCTTAACGGCGGTGGAGGTTATCTCCCTTATTCCCCTCTGCTTCATATCGTCGAGGACTTCCTTACCGTGTTCGGTGAGTTTGTGAACCTTTTCCCCTTTGTGTTCTTCGGAGGTAATTAGTCCGAACGCTTCGAGGGTGTAGAGAGCCTCTTGAACGACGTCGTAAAGTTTTTCGTACCACTCGTTACCCTTTTCGTAGAAGTGTTTAAACAGCTCCTCTATAGACTTAACCTCGGCGAATTTCTTTCTGATTTCCTC
>JALWDU010000024.1 GCA_027036735.1 Aquificales bacterium
CGTCGACCTCTACGGTGAAAAAGGGTTTCCCGGCGTAGCCGGGCTTTGCCTTCATATGGGGGAAGGTCAGTATCATGTGCATACCGGTTTCGGTCTGCCACCAGGTGTCGACGACGGGGCATTTCTCGCCGCCTATAACCCTGTAATACCACTCCCACGCCTCGGGGTTTATCGGCTCCCCGACCGAACCGAGCACCCTTAAGGAGCTTAGGTCGTATCTTTTAGGGTATTCCTCCCCGTAGCGCATAAAGAGCCTAACCGCCGTGGGGGCTGTGTAGAAGATGTTGACGCGGTAACGCTCCACTATCCGCCACCAGATGCCGGGGTCGGGGTAGTCGGGTGCGCCCTCATACATCACCGAGGTCATTCCGTTTAGAAGGGGTCCGTAGACGATGTAGGAGTGTCCGGTTATCCACCCTATGTCGGCGGTGCACCAATATATGTCGTTGTCGACGTCGGTGTTGAAATCCCATTTGGTGGTTATGTAGGTTCCCACCATATAGCCGCCGGTGGTGTGGAGAACGCCCTTCGGTTTGCCGGTCGTTCCGGAGGTGTAGAGGATAAAGAGCGGGTCTTCGGCGTCCATCTCCTCGGCGGGTGCGATTTCCTTTGTATCCCTTATGAGGGAATAGAATTCGACCTCTCCGTCCTCCAATTGGGTATTTTCCTCTCTATCCCAGACCACCAAATGGGAGATGTTTTTAAAGCCTTT
This sequence comes from Aquificales bacterium, assembly GCA_027036735.1. Classification (GTDB taxonomy): domain Bacteria; phylum Aquificota; class Aquificia; order Aquificales; family QOAS01; genus QOAS01. The sequence goes on from JALWDU010000024.1 coordinate 713, forward strand.
AACCGCCTCCCTCGCGGTGGAGAGGAGGTCTATCTTCTTTCCCCTCCTAATGGTGTGGGTTGCCGTTACAACCACCTTGGGTTCGGCGTCTTCTATCCTCACCCGAAGGGCTTCCTTGGAAAAGCCGGCGAAGACCACCGAGTGGATAGCCCCTATTCGGGCGCAGGCGAGCATGGCGATAGCCGCCTCGGGGGTATTGGGCATGTAGATTACGACCCTATCGCCCTTTTTGACCCCAAGGCTCTTAAGGGCGGCGGCGAATCTCCCCACCAGTTCGTGCAGTTCGCCGTAGGTGAGCTTGCGTTCCTCTTCATTTTCGTTTACGTAGAGAAGGGCGACCCTGTTGCGCTGTCCCCTTTCGAGATTGCGGTCGAGGCAGTTAAAACAGATGTTGGTCTTTCCTCCAACAAACCACTTGGCGTAGGGGTAGTTCCACTCTAGGACTTTGTCCCACTTTTTGAACCAATGGAGGTCTTCGGCGACCTTAGCCCAAAAGCCTTCCCTATCCTCCAACGACTGTTTGTAAAGGGTTTCGTAATCCTCAAAGTGGGCGGTCTTTTTGCAGACCTCTTTGGGTTGAATAACCTCCGAGACCTTGAGGAGGTTGATATCCTTTTCTCCGTTTCCCATACAAGGGTTTATAGCAAAAGAGGGGGAAACCTAAAAGGGGTTTGGAAAGGGTTTTAGTCCCCTCGAAAGGGTTAGGATTTTTGACTTTCCGCCTTAAGGGTTTCCTCTCTGGTTTTGAACCTCCTTTGGGTTTTGCTCTTGTAGAACCACTCGAAGAGGGTTATGAGGGGTATGAGAACCACGGCGGTGTAAAAGACCTCTTTATTTACCTTGTATTGGTAGAAGAGGAGGATAACTCCCACGGTGGTAACAAAGACCAGACCGAGGACGATAACCCAGCGGTAGCCGCCCACGACATCGGCTAGGCGGTAATGTGAGAGCAGAACGAATTGGTAGATAACTATAAAGGCGAAGCTAATCAGCGAGGCGACCCCCTCGAGGTTGAAAAAGAGGGCAAAGAGGAGTGCCAAAATGGCGGTTATGTAAAGCCCTTCGGGGGCTTCGAACCAGACCTTCCTTTCGAAGAATTCGGGAAGTTCCCCCTTACGGGCGAAGACGTAGGCGACGTTCGCACCCCCGTATAGGGAGGCGTTTATCGCCGAGGAGGTGGATAGCAACGCTCCCAGAGATACGAGGACGAAACCGAGGTTTCCGAGGAAGGGTTTAGCCGCCTCCGCGAGGGCGTATTCCTTCGCCTTGATGAGTTGCTCTACCGGTAGGTTTCCTATAGCCACCAGAGCCACGCCGACGTAAACCAGCATGACTATAAAGAGGCTTAGGTAAATGGCTCGGGGAACGTCCCTTTTGGGGTTTTCCATATCCTCACTCGCGTTGGTGATAATTCCAAACCCCATATAGGTGAGGAAGAGAATGGACGCCGCGTAGAGCGTGTCCCTAAGCCCCTGCGGGGTTAAATCCAACTTTAGGAGTTCCGGTTTAATAGTCCAAATCCCCAAGACGACAAAGGATAGGAGTATCGCCACCTTTAGGAGGACGATGTAAAACTCTACCCGACCGACGGCTTTTGCGCCGAAGAAGTTCAGCACCGTGAAAAAGGCTATAACGAACGCCTCGACCAGCGCGACATAGAGCGGGTTAAAGGGTATGTGAAAGAGCGCCAGCCCGTAGTAGGCGAAAGCCTTCGCGAAGAGCGATATCGATACGACGAAGGAAAACCAGTAGAGGAACGCCAGCACCCCGACAAAAAGGCGGTCTCCAAAAGCCCTGATGATGAATTCTATGGGTCCCGCGTTTGAAACGTAAACCCTACCCAGATGGGCGTAGGAGTATGCCACAAACCAGGCGACCAGACCGGCGATAACGAACGCCAGGGGTAGGTTTGTCCCGCAAATCTGCGCCCCTACGCCGAGAATTGAGAAGATTCCGGCACCTATCATGGTGCCGACCGCAATAGCCACCGCCTCCCATAGGGTTAGCTTTCCTTTTTTCCTTTCCATCAAAGGTTAGAAATTAGGTTTCAAAACCTCACCGGGAGTTTTTTCCTAACCCTTTCCACCTCCGAGAGGTCTACAAAGGTGGTAACCAGCCCCTCGCCGTCCTCTATATATCCCAAAATTTCACCCCAAGGGGAGTAAATTCCCGAAGACCCTCCGAAGGTTGCCTTTCCGGTCTTTCCCCAGGAGTTGGCGGCTATTAGGAAGCTCTGCGTCTCGACCGCCCGCGCCCTCGTTAGCACCTTGAAGTGTTCCCTCCTCTCTATACCCCACATGGCGGGGACGAGAATTATTTCTACCCCCTCCCTTCGGAGTCGGTTGGTGTATTCGTTAAACCTCACCTCGAAGCAGACAACTATTCCTATCCTCCCGACGGAGGTCTCTATAACCCTGTTTTCCTCTTTGGGTGCGGGTGAGAAGTGCAAAGGTTCCTTGTAGAGGGGGAAGAGTTCGATTTTTCCCCTCTTGGCGACCAACTTTCCCCTATCGAATACCACCGCGGTGTTGTAGATTTTGCCGTTTTCCTCCAAGGGGAGCGTTCCGACCACCACACTTTGGGTTTCCCCCGAAAGGTCTTTTAGGAATTCGACCACCTGCGGTGAGCGCTTTGCGAGAAAATCCATGTTGGGGTAATCGAAACCGCAACAGAACATTTCGGGGAGGAGTAAGAGACCATCCTTTGGTAGGAGGGGTTTTATTTCTTCCACCTTTCGGAGGTTGGCGTCTATATTTCCCAACTCGACTTGGAACTGAAAAACCGATAGGGGAACTCTAGAAGTCATAGGAAAAGATTTTGCCCCCAAGGGGAACTTTAAAAACCGAACAGCTACGGGTGTTTAAAAATCTTTTTTACACCTATGGGGGATTTGGGGTAAAAGGGAAACCTTTCGGGGGAAGCTTTAAAACCTAACAACCATGGAACCCCAGGTTAACCCCCCTCCCATGGCGGTGAGCAAAACGTTCATTCCCCTTTTGAGTTTCCCCTCTCTGTAAGCCTCGTACATCGCTATGGGTATGGAGGCGGCGGAGGTGTTCCCGTAGCGGTTGACGTTTACGTAGACCTTTTCGAGGGGAATGCCGAGCTTTTCGGCGAGCGCCTTTATTATTCGGAAATTGGCTTGGTGGGGGATAACCAGGTCTATATCCTCCGGGCGAAGCCCGGCTTCCTCTATCGCCTCCAAGGAGGATTTCGTCATACCGCTGACAGCCTCTTTGAAAACTTTGCGCCCCTCCATCTTGAGGTAGCCGCACGGTTCCCGGTAGAGGATATTCCAAGCCTCACCCTTGGTGTAGAGTTTGGAGCTCAGGATATCGCTTTCGTCATTTTCCTCGTAGCGGACGACCGCCGCACCCGCCCCGTCGCCGAAGAGAACGCAGGTCGAACGGTCTTTCCAGTCGATAATAGAGGATAGCTTTTCCGCGCCTATGACGAGGACGGTCTTCTTCTTTTTGCTCTTGAGGTAGGCGTCGGCTATATCGAGACCGTATAGGAACCCGCTACAGGCGGCGGATATGTCAAAGGACATCGCCGAATGGGGCAGTCCGAGCCGCTCCTGAACTAGGCAGGCGGTGGCGGGAAATCCCAATTGGGGGCTTAGGGTTGCCAATACAACGGCGTCTATTTCCGTCTTCTCTATTCCAGCGTTTGCGATAGCCTCTTCGGCGGCTTTGACGGCGAGGTCGACGACGCTCTCGTTTTCGGCGATACGTCTCTCCTTTATCCCGGTTCGGGTAGTAATCCACTCGTCGGAGGTGTCAACCATCTTTTCGAGGTCGAAGTTTGTAAGCACCTTCTCGGGCAAATAAACTCCCAAACCGACTATTTTGGTTCCCATTTTTCCCGTCCGCGAGATGAGAGTTAAAAGTTTAAGGGAAACCTCCGGAGGTCTGAAAAACAATAGTTCCCTATGAAGGTTCTGGAAGGTTTTCTCCACAAAGGGGAAAAGTTCAAATTCGGCATAGTCGCCTCGAGGTTCAATTCCGCAATAGTTGACCGCCTCGTGGAGGGTGCTATCGACTGTCTAACCCGCCACGGGGTTAGCGAAGAAAACGTTACCCTCGTAAAGGTTCCCGGTGCGTGGGAAATTCCCCTGGCGGCTAAGAAACTCGCCAAGAGGAAGGATATAGACGCCGTTATAGCCCTCGGGGCGGTGATAAGGGGGGCGACCCCGCACTTCGAATATGTCGCCGCCGAGGTCTCCAAGGGATTGGCAAACGTCTCGCTGGAGGTGGAAAAGCCAATAACTTTTGGCATAATCACCGCCGACACCCTCGAGCAGGCTATCGAACGCGCCGGCACGAAGATGGGAAATAAGGGTTGGGAAGCCGCTTTAGCCGCTCTCGAGATGGTCGAAGTGCTGGGTAAAATCTAAGGCGGTAATGCTAAAGCTCGCCAAGTGTTTTGCCACATACTGCTATATAGGTCTTTTACCCAAAATGCCCGGCACGTGGGGGAGTATCTTCGCAATACCCCTCGCGTGGACTCTCTACCAATTGGGAAAAATCCCCTACGCGGTTGCCTTTATTCTCGTTACCCTTTTGGGGGTTTGGGCTTCGAAGGTTTACTCCGAAAGTGTGGGAAACGAAGACCCCGACGAGGTTGTTATCGACGAAGTTGCCGGTATCCTGACGGTGTTCTTTTTCGTCAAACCCGACCCGGTAACCCTCTTTCTCTCCCTAATCCTCTTTAGGGTTATAGATATCTTTAAACCTCCCCCGATAGGTCTTTTCGAAAAGATACCCCACGGGGTGGGGATAATGGTCGACGATATCCTCGCGGGGGTTTTAACCGGTGTCATCCTTCTATCGTTGGAGAGGTTTTACGGGCTTATCTAGTTCCCACCCTAGGAACTCCACCTTCCCACCCACCCCCGGGTGGAGCTCCTCTAGGTATTCCATACCGAGGTTGTAGCTCTGCGCCCCCAAAACCGTCAAGGCGGTTTTCTTCTCCCTTATCTCCCCCGCGAGGTCTTTGATTAGTTTTTCCGCCTCTTGGAGTTCGATACCCTCACCCCCAAAGGTGGTATCACTTGGAATCGCGACCACCCTTTGGGCTTTTTCTATATCCCCCACTATAAGGTTTCTCGATTTGGTAAATTCGACCCTCACCTCGAGGGTTGCCGCTATTCGGTTTTCCAACAGGAGGTTTTCGTATTTTTTCTCCACCACAAAGGTGGGGTTTGAGATTGTCGGCACCTTTAGGGGGTAGCCCTTTAATTCCTTCACCAGTTCTATAACGACGTTTTGTTTGTTTAGGTAGAGCCTATCGCCGACGCGCCGCTCCACATCCCCCTTGGCGACCCCCCTTATGGGAGCCGAAAAGGGTTTTATCAATGAGGGAATAACGACCCCCCTTCGGGGGATTTCCAATTTACCCCTAAGGGGAAACCATCCCAAAAGTTGAAACTCCTCCTCACGGGTGGGCAGGTCGAGGAGTTCGGCTACCACCTTCAGCTGTCTGATAAAGAGGTGTTCCTCCTTGGTGCCGGGAATTCTTCCGGGAAACCCCACGAGGTCTAAAAAAGCCTTCTCGCCCTTCTGTTGGATTAGTGCGAACATACACCCGCAGTAGTCCTGTCTCCATATCCCCTTTTCCCTTACGAGGCGGTTCATCTCCTGAACACCGCCCCCCTTTCGGTAATCCCGATGTATGTATTCCAATCCGTGTTGTTTTGCCAGTCTCTCGCCCACCTTTTTGAGTTGCTCCTGACTTTTCTTCGGCGACATCAAAAGTGTGGTTGTGAAGGCGTCGCAACCGAGCTCCTTAGCCTTTTTAACCGACTCCTCGAGGCGGTCGTCAAAACACAGAACGCACCGCGCCCCCTTTTCCGGCTCGTTTTCATAACCCCTTACCCGCCTAAGCCAACCCTCGATGTTGTAATCCCCCTCGACAAACTCTATGCCGAGCATCTTGCAGGCACGTTCGCTCTCCTTTAGGCGGAGCATATACTCCTCGTAGGGGTGTATGTTGGGGTCGTAGAAAAATCCAACTATTTCGGCGTCGGGAAAATCCTCCCTAAGCCTCTTTAGGAAGTATATAGCGTCTACCGCACAACAGATGTGGGCGAGTATCTTCTTCCTCCCCTTTGAGGTCTTCTTTTCCTCTCCCATCCCTCTAAGGGTCTCAATTATTCGGTTTCCACCTTTGGGTCTATTTTTTGGCTCACCTCTGGTGGTGTCGTCTAACATAACCTTAGTCCCCTTCGGGGAACAATCTAATCCCAAAGGGGTTTTCGATATGGGTAAGAGAAAGGTTTTTAAGATACGCTTTCCGGTCGTCAATAAGGTGGGCGAACTGCTCGTTCCCCACCCCAAGTTTTTGAGATACGTCCGAAAGGGGGACAAGATAGTGGTCGAGAGCGAGAGGGGAATCGAGCTGGTCGAGTATCTCGGCTACTCCTTCGAGCACTGCCCCCAAGACCCGGTTGCCACCTTCGTGCGTAAACCTACCTACCTCGACAGGGAGAAGTTCCGCCGCTTCCAAAAGAGGGCGAGGATACTTTTAAGGGAACTCGGCGAGGCGGCGGAGCAATACGGTATGAACCTCCGCCCGCTGGCGGTTTACATCCCCCTCGATAACCAACGCATCTTCTTCTACTACACCGCACCCCAAAGGGTGGACTTCCGTCAGTTTATCCGCGATATGTCTAAGCGCTACCGCAAGCGTATAGAGATGCGCCAGGTGGGGGTGCGGGACGCCGTTCAGATGAGGGGTTGGATAGGCGTCTGCGGGCAGAAGGTCTGCTGCGCCAACTTTATGGAGCGCTTCTTCTCCGTGGGTCTCCACTACATACAGGAGCAAAACCTCCCCAACTCCCCGACCAAGTTCACCGGTATATGCGGGAGGCTCAAGTGCTGTTTAGCCTTCGAGGAGGGAAACTACACCGAAAAGAAACTCCTCCCTCCGGTGGGAAGCGAAATATGTCTCCTCGACACCAAGAAGGAGGTCAAAGTTTTAGAGATAGACCCCTTAAGGAGGCTTTTGGTTTATCAGGAGGGGGACTCCATTAGGGAGATGGTTCTCGATTCCATACTCCCCGAGGGGTTCGAGAAAATAGCCCGCTCCTACGACTGCGTCGGTTGCTCCTGTTCCTCCAAAGGTGTCGAGGAAGAATTCGTTCCCCTAAAGGGTTTCGGCGATTACCGAACCTTTAAAAGGTTCTTCTAATCGCCCACCGCCCCCTGCGGTGGGGGGCATAATAATTTCTAATGAAAGATTACCTCTCGCGCGCCTTTACCCTTATCGAATTGGTCATCGTATTACATCTACGTAAATTATGTGAAAAAAAGTCAAGTTTTTCAGGATACCATTCAGTACGGGAAGAATTGCATAAACGACTTGGTCGCCTTCTGTATGGAAAACCCGGGGAAACCCCTCCGCTTGGATATTTTTGAGGACTGTCAAAACCGAACCTCCATTTACGGGAATATAACCTTTACCGTTCCCAGGGTTAACTGCACCCAATCGGGAACCCTACCCGATGGGTATCACATAGAGGTTAGGTCTACCGTTTCCGACAAGTTTTACCTCATATGTGAGTATAACCCCAGCGGGATAAGATGCTACACCGAGGTTCAATAACTATCTTTAAAACCGATGAGGTTGGACAAATACCTATCCAAAGCACTCGGTTTGACGCGTAAAGAGGCTAAAGAGCTAATAAGAAAGGGCGAGGTAAAGGTCGGCGACGAGGTTGTTAAAAAAGCCGATTACAAAGTCCCCGAAGGGGCTTCCGTTTTTGTAGAAGGTCAAAAGGTGGAGGCAAAGGACAAGGTTTACATAATGCTAAACAAACCGAAGGGTTATCTGTCAACCACCGAGAGGGACAAGGATTACCCCTCCTTTTTGGACTTAATACCGGAATACGAGCATCTCGAGCCATTCGCCGCGGGGAGGCTCGACGTCGACGCCGAGGGTTTTCTGTTGGTCACAAACGACGGACAGCTCGCCCACAGGATAACCCACCCCAAGTGGAAGGTTCCCAAGACCTACGAGGTATTGCTCGAAAAACCCCTTTCGGAGGGGGATATCGAAAAACTCCAAAAGGGGGAGGTGTTGGTCGAGGGGAAACCGGTTGCGGTCGAAAGGGTCGAGGTTTCAGACCCCAACAGGGTTTTGTTAACGATTACCGAAGGTAGGTATCACATAGTTAAAAAGACCTTCGAAAGGTTGGGAAATAGGGTTCTAAACCTCAAGAGGGTCGCGATAGGGGATATAAAACTCGACGAGGATTTGCTCGAGGGCTATTACCGCGAACTCACCGAGGAGGAAGTTCAGAGGTTAAAACGCTCGGTGGGGTTGGAGAAATAAACTAAAACTTCGCTTCCCTTCTAAGGGTTCCCTTTAGGTTTTCTAAAACATTTTGGGGAAAGTCCAAATTTAAATCCTCTATGGGGTCACTCTGAACGATTTTCATAACCTCATTGGGAAGTATATTTTCTCGTTCCCTTTTGGAGTAAAGGGCTACAAAAATAACCGAGAAATCTTTTTCATCTTCACAAAAAGCAAAAATAATTCTTAAACCTCCCGATTTTCCACCCTTTACGCAGGGATGGGGTAAACGTTTTTTGAAAATAGCCAATTTCAGTGTTTTATCACTGAAAGTATTGATTAAACCCTCCTCGGTGTGGTTTATTACTTCCTCAACAATCTTTTTAAGAACCTCTATTTTGCGGCAATTTTTATCCTTTTGTAGGTCTTTAATAGCTTTTAGAAAGGAGGAAGTTGCTTTAAACATTGTCAATTAACTAATTTTTGATTTTGGAGACAAAATTTGCAAGTATTTTTGGATTGTTTTCTAGTTCCTTTTTTAGAAGGAAAGTTTCATAAGCCTCCTCTGCGGCATCGAGTAAGGTTTCTTTTAAACCTTTAGACCAAAAAGGTGCCATAAATTGGGCTATTTTTATAAGTTCCTCTTTTTCCGAAATCCTCCTTTCCTCCAATAGTTGGAAAAATTTCTTTTCAATTTTCCCCGCAAAGTATTCCCTCTTACCTTCCTTAACGTAGCTAAGGTATACTAAAAATAGTAAAGTTTTTGCAAAAAATATGAAAAAGTTTATTAACACCTTCCTTTTAATAGAGTTTGGTGATAATTCTTTTATAGGTAAGAGTTCGGTAAAGAACTCCCCCATTACGGTGAAAGGAAAAGCTCTGTTAGTAGCGGATTGCATATTTCAAAAATTCTAAATTGGGTTTGGATTCCAACAATGACCCTTTAAAGGGTAAAGACCTAAAATACTCCCTTTTTAGGATGTCCCAAAATAGGAAACCCACCGTTATAATACTCGGCTCGGGTCCCAACCGTATAGGTCAGGGTATAGAGTTCGACTACGCCTGCGTCCACGCCATATGGGGGTTGCAGGAGGAGGGTTACGAAACTGTAATGGTAAACTGCAACCCCGAGACGGTATCCACCGACTACGATACCGCCGACAAGCTCTACTTTGAGCCTATCGTTTACGAAAACGTTTTGGATATCGTCGAAAAGGAGAAGCCCTACGGGGTTTTCGTTCAGTTCGGCGGTCAAACACCCCTAAAGCTCGCCATACCCCTCCAAAGGGCGGGGGTTAGGATACTCGGCACCTCCCCCGAGAGTATAGACCGCGCGGAGGATAGAGACCTATTTAGGAAACTCCTTTTGGAGCTCGGTTTAAAGCAACCGCCCAGTGGAACCGCAACCTCTTTGAATGAAGCCCTAAAGGTGGCGGAGGAGATAGGTTATCCCGTTTTGGTCAGACCCTCCTACGTGCTCGGCGGAAGGGCTATGCGAATAGTCTATGACCCCGAGGAGCTAAAAGAGTGGATTACCGAGGCTGTTCAGGTATCCAACGAGAGACCTATCCTAATAGACAAATATCTGGAAAACTCGGTAGAGCTCGACGTCGATGCGGTAGCCGACGGGGAAGATGTCCTCATCGGTGCCGTTATGGAGCACATAGAGGAGGCGGGCGTTCACTCGGGAGACAGCGCCGCCGCCATACCGACCTACTCCCTCCCGCCGGAATTGGTCGAGAAGGTAAAGGATTACTCCCGCAAATTGGCGCTGGCTCTCGACGTAAAGGGGCTTATCAACATCCAATTTGCGGTCAAGGACGGCGAAGTCTATGTGTTGGAGGTCAACCCCCGTTCCTCCCGTAGCGTCCCCTACGTGAGCAAGTCGGTGGGTTACCCCCTCGCCAAGCTCGCCGCCAAGATTGGGGTTGGAAAGAGGTTGAGGGAGCTCGTTCCCGAGGTGTTTGAGCGACTCGAAAAAGGCAACGTCCACTTTGCAAGCGACTTTCTGCCCGCCGACTTTCCCTACTACACCGTTAAGGAGGTGGTCTTCCCTTGGGATAGGTTTCCCGAGGAAGACCCGGTATTGGGACCCGAGATGAAATCGACCGGCGAGGTTATGGGGGTTGACAAAAGTTTCGGTTTAGCCTACTACAAGGCGCAACTCGCCGCCGGTATGCGTTTGCCCTCGGAGGGAAGGGTCTTTATCTCCGTGGCGGATAAGGACAAACCCCACGTGATGGAGATAGCAAAGACCTTTGCCGAGCTGGGTTTCGAAATCTTAGCCACAAGGGGGACTTACAAGCTTTTGAAGGAAAACGGCATAGCGGCTAAGATGGTTCTCAAATACTCCGAGGGGAGACCCAATATAGTTGACCTAGTCCTCAACAGGGAGGTCGATTTAATAATAAACACCCCTTCGGGTAAGAGGGAAAGAAGCGACGCCTACTACATAAGGAGGGCGGCGGTTCAGGAGAAGGTGCCCTACTACACCACCTTGAGGGCGGCTAAGGCGGTCCTGGAGGCTATTAGGGAGTTCCGCCGCGCCGGCGGTAAACTGGAGGTTTACGCCCTCCAGGATATTTTCGAGGAGATAAGGGGGGCTTCCTAACCCCTTTTGTTTTTTTCCTCCCTTCAATTCCCCGAAAGGGAGCGTTTTTCCAAACCTATTTGGGGACTTTTCGAAAAAGGCACTCCGTTAGGTGGATAATTAAAACCTCATGGCTATAAAGGTGGCTATAAACGGCTTCGGTCGCATAGGTAGGGGGACCCTAAGGGCTTTCTTCGAAGCGCTCAAGTGCTCTCCCAAAGTTGTCTTCGGAAATATGGTTAACCCCGACCTTTTAGAGGAAATAGAGATTGTTGCGATAAACGACCTCGCCGGGGCACAAAACAGCGCCCACCTCTTTAAGTACGACTCGGTTCACGGGGTTTACGAGGGTGAGGTTTCGGTAAAGGGTGAAGATACCTTGGTCGTGGACGGCAAGGAGATAAAGGTTTTCAGCGAACCCGACCCCGAAAGGCTACCCTGGAAGGACTTGGGCGTCGACATAGTTCTCGAATGCACCGGAAAGTTTAGGGAGAGGGATAAGGCGGCTAAACACCTAAGGGCGGGAGCCAAGAAGGTAATAATCTCCGCCCCCGGTAAGAATGAGGATATAACGGTAGTGTTGGGAGTAAACCACGAACAGTACGACCCCGAAAATCACCACGTCATTTCCAACGCCTCCTGCACCACCAACTGCCTCGCACCCGTTGCAAAGGTCGTTCACGAGAACTTCGGAATAGTTAAGGGCGTTATGACCACCACCCACGCCTACACCATGGACCAGCGTCTCCTCGACGGCACCCACAAAGACCTAAGGCGTGCCAGGGCGGCGGCTATAAACATAATCCCCACAACCACCGGTGCGGCTAAGGCTACCGGTAAGGTTATCCCCGAACTGAAGGGTAGGCTGGAGGCGGAGGCTCGCCGCGTTCCCGTTCCCGACGGTTCGATGATTGACCTCATCGTTCTATTGGAGAGGGAAACCACCCCCGAGGAGATTAACGCCGTTCTCAAAGAGGCGGCCGAAGGTTACCTCAAGGGTATCCTCCAATACAGCGAGGAGCCCCTCGTTTCGCAGGATATAGTCGGAAACCCCTACTCCTCCATACTGGACGCCCTCTCCACCAAGGTGGTCGGCGGAAATCTCGCCCACATAGTGGCTTGGTACGACAACGAGTGGGGTTACTCCAACAGAATGAGGGATATAACCCTTTACGTTGCCGAAAGGCTCAAATAATCTCCTTTCGGGGTTTTATTTTTCTCTTACTTCTACCGGTGTTAAGTTTCAACAATCCCCATTCGGTGGGAGGTTTACGCGGAAACCTTAGAAGGTTGAAAAATTCCTTAGTCCCCTTTCAGGTTTGGGAGAAGTCCATTCCCTTTGGGGGAATGGTGAAAAACATTTCACATAGAGGTGTGGGAAGTTGTGGAATAATGTAAAGCTCTTATGCACGGAAGCGGAACCGGATTTTTGATAACGAACCTGCTGTTTTTTGCGATTTTTATAGCCCTCTTTTACTTCCTCCTGATAAGACCGGAGAGGAAGCGCCGCCAAGAGCATCAGAAATTTTTGGAAAACCTCAAGGTGGGAGACAAGGTTATAACCTCCGCCGGTATAGTGGGGACTATAGACAAGATAGAAGACCCCTACGTGGTCTTGAAGTGCGAGGGAACCACCAAGTGTAGGATTCTCAAGGAATACATAGCCGGATACCAACCGGAGTATGAGGTGAAAAAGGAAACCGAAAAGGGTTAATTTTTCCCCTCAAAGGGAAGCGGGATTTCAACCTTTAACCGTTGTCTTTCATAATTTCCCCCTTTATGGGTGCAAGAGTGTTGAAGTTATCCCTCGCCGGTTTAATCCTCCTATCCTCAACCTTTGCGGGGGACATATACTCGCAGGGAACCCGTTACGGGGAACTCATTAAGGTCTCCTACAAAGGGGAGGGTAAGGAAAAGGTCTTCGAGGGATACCTCGAACTCCCCAGCGGGTATATATGGAAGTTTAACACCCTTAGGGGTGAGGTTGTAAAACTCCTAACCGCCGTTGTAAAGGTAGACTACGTCCAACCCCACAAAGAGGAACCGGCTTTCGAGGGGGCTACCACACCCTACGACGCTGTGCGTTTCAAGGTGGTAAAGCGCTTCCGCCTCAAGCGACTTTACAAGATATCGAGGGAGAAATTCCAAGCCCTCCTGAAGGAGGGTTATACCTACTCCCACGGATTTAGGTGCGGCAGGGTTCAAAAGGTCAGCTTTAAGACCCTAAAGAGTGGCTTTTTGGGCTTTGGGAAGAAAAAAGCCTTTCAGGTCGAGTTGGCTCTGACGAATGTAAAGGGTTTGCCCGCCGTCGATAGGGAGGGTAAACCCATCGTGTGGAAGGCGGTTCTGCCGGTGGAGAGGGGTAAGTCGGAGGAGTTTTTCGAAAACTTCGGCGGGGAGGATTACGGACTGCACACCCTCTTGGTGGAAAAGATGGGCAGATACCTCTGTCTGGAATACGTTCAGAGGGAACCCAATCCGAGCGACGTATTTAACTATCGGGTTATAGGCGTTTACGAGGTGGGGAGATGAGACAGGTTGCGGTAATAGG
>JALWDU010000025.1 GCA_027036735.1 Aquificales bacterium
AGGTCAAGGCTACGGCGGGCGACCCCTTCCTCGGCGGTGCGAATATCGACGAAAGGATTATGGACTGGCTCATCGAGGAGTTTAAGAAGGAAACCGGCATAGACCTAAGGCAGGATAAAACCGCCCTACAAAGGCTCAAAGACGCCGCCGAGCAGGCTAAAAAGGAACTCTCCTTCAAAATGGAGACCGAAATATCTCTGCCTTTCATAACGATAGACCCGGAGACCAAACAACCGCTACACCTTCAGAAGAAGCTAACCCGCGCCCGTCTCGAACAGATGATAGAGGATATCGTCGAGCGCACTATGGATATAGTTAAGAAAGCCCTCGCCGATGCGAACCTAAAACCGGAAGATATAGACGACGTGGTTTTGGTCGGAGGTTCGACCAGGATACCCCTCGTTCAGAGGAAGATTAAGGAGTTCTTTGGCAAGGAACCCCACAAGGGTGTTAACCCCGACGAGGTTGTCGCCGTCGGCGCCGCAATTCAGGGTAGCGTTTTGAGCGGGGAGAAAAAGGACGTCCTGCTCATAGACGTAACCCCCCTATCGCTCGGAATAGAGACCTACGGCGGCGCTATGACCGTGCTAATTCCGAGGAATACCCCCATACCGGTTAGGAAGTGCGAAACCTTTACCACCGTGACCGACTTCCAGACCGAGGTTGAGATTAAGGTCTACCAGGGTGAAAGCCCCATAGCGAAGGAAAACAAACTTTTGGGAACCTTTAGGCTTACCGGAATACCCCCCGCACCGAGGGGTGTCCCCCAAATAGAGGTTTGCTTCGATATAGACGCCGACGGAATACTCCACGTTACCGCCAGGGATAAGGCTACCGGTAAGGAGCAGTCGATAACCGTTCAACCCTCCAGCGGTCTAACCGAGGAAGAGGTTAAGAAGATGCTCGAGGAATACGAAAAGCACAAAGAGGAATACGAGAAGAAGAAAAAACTCATCGAGCTTAAAAATCAACTCGACCAAATCGTCTATCCGATAGAGAGACTCCTCAAGGAAGCGGCGGACAAGTTCACCGAAGAGGAGCGTAAGGAACTCGAGCAGTTGGTAATTGAGAGCAGAAAGGTTATAGAGACCTCAACCGACCTAGAGGAGGTCGAAAAACAGCTCAAGAAGGCGCAAGAGGTAGCCGCCAAATACGGCGAAAAGCTCTACAAGTTAGCCCAAGAGAACCAAAAGGGCGAAAATAAAGGCGGCGATAATAAGGGCGGCAACAACAAGGGGGACGACCAAGGTCCCATAGATGCCAAACCTGTCGATTGAAGACCTATCCCCGCCGCGAAGCGGCGGGCTTTTTCTTTTAATTAAAGTCTTTGATGATTAGGCTTGTCGTAGGTCTCGGAAATCCGGGCGAGCACTACAGGGAGACCCGCCACAACGTCGGTTTTATGGTTATAGACCACCTTGCG
>JALWDU010000026.1 GCA_027036735.1 Aquificales bacterium
AAGGTGCTAAAATTAAACCCCCGCTTTCGGCTGACGGTTTACGATGGGGGACACTTTCCGAAGGATTTCACCCCGCGAGATTGGGAGGGAGTTTTCGAGAGCCTCCAAGAGCTACCGCCGCTGGGCTATCCCGCAGAGGAGGGCGGTTGAAAAACTCCTCTCCGCCTTCGGCGGCTACCTCTTTAATAAAGAGATATTGGACGTCGGCGCCGGGGTTGGACTGCTCACCGAAAGGCTTTTGGAGCTAACCCCCTCCGTAAGCGCGTGCGATATTTCATTTAAATCTCTAAAGGAAAATCCCGCTCCGCGGAAGGTTCTATGCAACGCCGAGAGGTTGCCTTTTAAAAGCGGTTCCTTCGATTGGTCGGTCTCCTCCTTTGCCCTCCACTGGTGCGATTGGAAAAGGGCGCTCCCCGAGATGGAGAGGGTCTCAAGGGAGGGACTCCTCTTGGCGCTTCCGGTAAAGGGTTCCCTCGAGGGGATTGGTTTCCCCTTTCCTCCCCCCGAAGGGGTGCTGGAGCTTTTAAAACCTAACCTCCATTGGGTCGGGGACTTGGAAATCCCCTTTAGGGGGAGGGATTTCCTGCTCTTTTTCAAACGAACCGGGACGGGTAAAAACCCCAACAAACTCCTTTCGGCGTTCGAAATTTTAAAAAACCCCGAAAGGGTCTCCTTTTACGGCTTTAAAGTCCTATTTGCGGTCAAATTTTTGAAATGAAATCCTCCAATTGGGGAATTGGACTTATTTCTCCCTCCCTTACGAGGCGGTAAACCTCCCTTAGAAACTCCACGAGGAGGTCGTTCTTTTCAATTCCCGCCGAAAGGAGTGAGGAGACAACCTTTCCGTAGATGGGAGAAACCGCTTTGTGGCTACCTCCGTAGGTTTTGAGGAAACGGGTTAGCACCTTTAGGAGGTTTTCCGCCCTTTCCAAATCTCCGCTTTGGAAGGCTTCTCCGAGCGACTCGAGGAGGTAGATATAGCTACCCCTCCAGGTGATGTAATCGATGTTTAATTTCCCGTCGTGGAAGACCGTTTTTACCCCTTCCCCTCGGGGGTTTTGGGTGTAATAGAGCCAACCCTTTAGGGTATCTCCACTTCTCAAAACCACCTTTAGGAGGCTCCTTTGGTAGTGTTCGGGATACCCTTCGAGGATATCAAGCTCTTTTAAAACCCCTTCGTTGGGAATTTTGTAAACCTCCACCTGCAGAGGGAGACCATCTTCCGATGGAACCGCATAGGGGTATCCGACATCGAAAACCCTAAAGGGTATTTGCATATATTCGACACCCAAAGCGGTAGAGGTTTTTAGCAGCTCGTGGTTGGGAAAGCCGTATTTCAAAGTCCCGTAAACGGCTACAAAGGGGGTTAATTCCAACGCCTCTTTTGGGGATAGGGCGGACATCTATATCTCTCCAAAACTTGCTAATTAACAGCTTGACAAAGGTATTATAAAACCTATCTTTAACTTGTAAATAAAAACCCACAAACTTTGGAGGTTTGAAATGGTCAACGAAAATATGCTCTCCAAAAAGAGTAAAGAATATTTAAACCTCGCAAAGGAGATAGCGAAAAAATATAACGACTATAAGGTCGATACCGACCATTTGCTTTTGGCGTTTCTCTCCGATAGGGAAAGCCCCCTCTACAAGATTATCGAGAAAAGGGGAATAGACACCAAAAATTTGCGCCAGCAAATCGTTCAACACCTCGAACAGCTCTACGAACAGATAGATAAGGCTGTCGAGGCGGAGGCTCAAAGGCTTATAAACCTCCGCTCCGAAATAATGAGGATAAAGAGCGACATCGCCGGAATTCAGAACGAAATTCAAGCTATTGAAAAGGAGAAAAAGCGCCTCCAAAGGGCTCTGCAGGAGGCAAAGCGTTACGGCGATTGGTTTGAGGAGCAATCCCTCGCCTTGGAACTCCAGCACCTCGAAAGTGTGGAGAGACATTATCTCGCCCAGCTAAAACAGGTTGAGGAGAGCCTAGCCCAGATTTTCGACCGCGAGGCGGTTAGGAAGTTTTTGAAGGGCGAGCTATCCATCGACGGTTTGGTTAAAACCGCACTGGAGAAATCTCCCCTAATAGAGCAGCTAAAGGAAATAGGTATATCCCCCGACAGGGTTATAGCGAAAATCGCGGAAAAGGTTTTCGGCAGAAAACCGAAGGAGATAGATTACGCCGAATATTTGACAAAGGTCTTGGAAAAGGCGGAGGATAAGGCGGTTTCCGAGAAGGAAACCGAGGTTAAGCCCTATCACATTGCCGCCTCTTTGATAGAGGCTAAAGATTACATAGCGGGGAAACTTTTGGAACAAATATTTGGAGGAGGTAAGGGAGCTATGAAGGATATGACTCAAGAGCTAAAAGAGGAGGAAAAATCCGCCCTCGAGCGGTTTACCGTCGACCTAACCAAATTGGCGGAAGAGGGGAAACTCGACCCCGTTGTGGGTAGGGAAAAGGAGATTAACCAAACCATAGAGGTGCTCCTAAGGAGGAAAAAGAATAACCCCGTCCTTGTGGGTGATGCCGGTGTCGGTAAAACCGCCATCGTGGAAGGTCTGGCTCAAAAGATAGTAAACAAAGAGGTTCCCCCCGAACTGCAGGATAAG
This sequence comes from Aquificales bacterium, assembly GCA_027036735.1. Taxonomy (GTDB): domain Bacteria; phylum Aquificota; class Aquificia; order Aquificales; family QOAS01; genus QOAS01. Next base: position 2,614 of record JALWDU010000026.1, read on the forward strand.
AGAATCCTCGCCCTCGATATGGCGGGATTGATGGCGGGAACCAAGTATAGGGGTGAATTCGAGGAGAGACTTAAAAAGCTCCTCGACGAACTCAAAAAAGAGGGTAACGCCATACTATTTATAGACGAAATACACACCGTTGTGGGCGCCGGTAAGGCGGAAGGTGCCATGGATATGGCGAACATTATGAAGCCGGCGCTCGCGAGGGGAGAGATTAGGGTTATCGGTGCGACCACCGTCGACGAGTATAGGAAATATATAGAGAAAGACCCCGCACTCGAGCGTAGGTTCCAACCGATTTATGTGGAAGAACCTTCGGTGGAAACCACGATTGAAATCTTGAAGGCTTTGAGACCCAAGTTCGAACAGCACCACAAGGTCAAAATTTCCGACGAGGCTATCGAAGCCGCCGCAAAGCTAACCCATAGGTATGTAACCAACAGGAAGCTTCCCGACAAGGCTATAGACGCATTAGACCAGGCGTGCGCCAGGAAAAAACTCTCGGTTGTTATGCCGCCTCCCGAACTGCAGGAGATAGAGCGTCAGCTCAAACAGATTGAGGAGGAAATCGTAGAGGCTAACCTCAAGGGAGATTTCGAGAGGGAAGCCGAACTCAAGATTAAGAAGATTGAACTGGAGAAGAAGAAAAACGAACTCCTCAAAAAATACGGCTCCGTCGAAGCGAGGATTAACGCCATAAAAGAGGAGATTAAAAAGGTCGAAGAGGAGATTAAGAAGGCTGTCGAAGAGGGTGATGTCGATAAGGAATACGAGCTCAAAAAACGCCTTATCGAATTGGAAAAAGAGCTTAAAAAACTCGAAAAGCAAAAGGCTAACGAGGTTGTGGTCACCTGGGACGACGTTGCCGCGGTTGTGAGCGAGTGGACCGGCATACCTGTTTCCAGACTCAAGGAGGAGGAGAAGCAGAAACTCCTCAAATTGGAAGAGGAACTACACAAACGCGTTATCGGTCAAGACCACGCCGTCAAAGCCGTCGCCGAGGCTATCAGAAGGGCAAGGGCTGGTCTCAAAGACCCCAAACGTCCCATTGCAAGCTTCATGTTCTTGGGACCCACCGGGGTCGGTAAGACCGAATTGGCTAAGGCTCTCGCGGAACTGCTCTTCGGCGACGAGGACGCAATGATAAGGCTCGACATGTCCGAATTCAAAGAGGAACACTCCGTCGCCAAACTGATAGGTGCACCTCCCGGATATGTCGGTTATGAGGAAGGCGGTAAATTGACCGAGGCGGTTAGAAGGAAACCCTACTCCGTGATACTTCTCGACGAGATTGAAAAGGCTCACCCCAGGGTATTCGACCTATTCCTGCAAGTGCTGGACGACGGAAGGCTTACCGACTCCAAAGGTAGGACTGTCGATTTCAGAAACACCGTCATTATCATGACCTCCAACGTCGGTAGCCAATACCTGCTAAATATCCCCCTCGACGCCGACGAGGAGACTATGGAAAAAGAATTCGAAAAGGCTAAGGAAAAAGTTCTCGAAGAGCTCAAAATGAGGTTTAGACCCGAATTCCTAAACAGGATAGACGAGATTATCACCTTCAAACCGCTCACCATGAAGGAGCTACTGCAAATCGTAGACCTTCTCATCAAGCGCGTTAACGAACGTCTGGCGGACAGGAATATGAAGATAGAGCTGACCGAAGAGGCTAAGAAGGAGCTCGCCAGAAGGGGCTACGACCCCGCCTTCGGTGCGAGACCGCTAAGAAGGACGATACAGAAGTATATCGAAACCCCGCTCGCCGATATGATACTCGAAGGTAAATTCAAAGAGGGTGACACCATAGTTGTCGACTACGACAAGAAGAAGAAGGAATTCGTCTTCCTCAAAAAGGAGGAATTCGAAAAACAGAAATCCCAAGAGGGTGAGGAAAAATCGGAAAATTCCAAAGAGGGTGAAAATAAGGGCGAACAGAAAGAGGAAAATAAATAACTCTTTCCTCCTTTAGTTCTTTATTACTATCTTCCCACCGACATTTGGGCATCCTTACCTTTTCAACCGTGCGGGTGTTTGCTTTTAAAAAACTTCCCCAAAGGAACAAAGAAGCTCAAAACCCTTTAAGGGGAAAGGAGAAGTTTAAAATACCTCAAACGGCAAGGGTATTTCTAACCGCTTTGGGTTCTATCCTTATTCACCCTCTCCTTTAGACGGCAGACGAAACAGACCTCCGAAGGGGAAGGTTCCCCACACACCTTACAGGTTGTCAGTTCACCCTCGACCCACTCCTCCTTAAGGGCGCTGAATATGGGAAAGACCTTCTTTAGGTATTCGAAATAAAAGCGGTATTTCGTCCCCAAGGCGTGGTTTTCTATCTCCTCCATCACACCTTTGTAGAAGTGGAGGTTTGCCGTATCCCCCAAGGGGCAACTTCTGTCGGTGTAGGGTATCCCGTTGAGGTCGGCGTAAAACTTTATAACCCTCTCGGTGTGCTTTACCAGGGGTTTGACCTTTCGGGGGAAACCCTTTTCCTCCCTCAAAACGGGGTATTTTCTCGCCAGATACTTCAAATTCCAGTTAATCAGGTTCGCCAGTAGAGATGAAGCCTCGTCGTCGAGGTTGTGACCCGTGGCGACCACGTTGTATCCGAGTTCCCTCGCAACTTTGTTGAAGTGGTAGCGCTTAATACGACCACATACCGAACAGGCGGTTCCCCTAACGTAGTTCTGCAAAACCGGTAAACCGGCGCCCACCTCCTCCTCGAGGCGGACTATGTGCGGCTTTTTGCCTATAAGCTCTCCCAGGGCGAGGACTTTTTCCATCGATTCTTCGGAGTAGTCACCTATGCCCAGGTGTATAAAAAACGCGTCGGCGTCGTAGCCCAGTTTGTTCAGGACATACCAAAGGGTTTGGCTGTCCTTACCTCCGGATACGGCGACCAGGATTTTTTCCCTTTTATCGAACATCTTGAATTCCTTAATCGCCTCCTTTACCCGCTTTTCAAACCACTCGTTGAAGTGTTCCTCGCAAAGAGACAGGCGGTGTTCGGGCATATAGATAACACCCTCTTTGCGGATACCCTTCGATTTGCAGACCGTGCAGAGTTTTTTCCTCTTTTGACCCATTTGGAGGATTGAAATTAAACGCCCCGTCCCGCCTATTGGCAAGGATTAATCCGTTTCCCCTAAATGGAGTTCCATCAATAGTGCGTCGCTCCCGTCGGGGTAGTAATTTCTTCTCCTCCCCGACTCGAGGAAGCCCAAACTTCTATAAAGACCGATTGCGGGGATATTTTTGTCGGAAACCTCCAAAAGGAGCCTTTTGACCCCTTTCCCCTTTAGTTCCTCCAAAAGGAGTTTCAGAAATTCCCTTCCCAGACCCCTACCGCGGAACTCCTCGAAAATTTCCAACCAGTGGAGGTCTGCCTCACCCCCAACAATCCAAACGACGGCGTAGCCCAAAGGTAAATCCCCGCATAGGAGCAGGTGTACCTTTGCGAAATCCTTTTGGAGGAGGTTTTTAAGCTCTTCAAACCGGTAGCGGTCGGAAAATCGGACTATTTCCTTTAGGAGGTCTAAATCCCTAACCTCGACGATTTGGGGAGATTGAGCGACCATGGGGTAGAATGGAGGGGAGAGTGAGCGCGCCAGGACTCGAACCTGGGACCTCCGGCGTGTCGGGCCGGCGCTCTCCCAGCTGAGCTACGCGCTCTACAAAAAAAGTAATTATATAAAAATCCTTCGGTTGGAATCAAGAGCGGGATTGTAAAATCCACTTCATGGAGTTGGTCGAATCCACCACCCTAGTCCTTACGGTGGTGTTGGCGGTTTTCACCCTCACGGTTTGGATAGCGGTTTTATACGCCCTTTACTCCGCGGGAAATTTGAGGAAGCTTATCGGTCGTTCCCTCGAAAACCCATCCTCTTGGAGGGCGGAAGATGCCGCCCGTTTTGTGCGCGACTTCTTCGGTGGGGAGGGGTGGGCTAATCCGGTTAAACCTCCAAAACCATCCCGTCGTGGGCGGCGGTAGTTTCCACACCCGTTTTTTCCGTTATCTCCTTCGCCACCCTTAGGGGGTTTTTTCTCAACATTTCCAGCGAAAAGTGGGTTATCAAAGCCTTTTTGGGTCTCTTTGCCGTTAGGATTTCCACCACATCGGGAACCGAAAGGTGGTCTATGTTCGGTCTCCTCCCGTAAAAGGTGGAGTTGAAAATCATCAAATCGACCCCTTCGGGGAGGTGTTCCAACCAAAAATCTTCAAAACGCCCGCAGGGGATATAAACAACCTCCTTGTCGCCACCCCTAAAGAGGAGAGAGTAAACCTCCACCCCGTGGTGGTTGTGCCGGTGGAGAACCTCCACCCGGAGGTCGCCTATTTGGTATCCGCTACCCTCGGAGAGGATGCCGACATCCACCAGCCGTTGGGAATAGGGCAGGACTACCCTGGTTTCACCTTCGAGCGCATCCCTCGGGGCGAGCAGTTTGACCCCTTTCCTCTTACCGCTTTCGGTTGCGCTCTCTATAAGGGTGTTGACATCCGCCGAATGGTCGAGGTGGAGGTGGGAGAGGACTATGCCGTTTAAATCCCTCCACGGCTCGTAAGGGGTTGAGAAAAAGTTTACAAAAGCCCCGGGTCCCGGGTCGATGTGGAGAAGCGTCCTTCCCTCGCGGAGGAGTATCCCGCCGGAGTTTCTTATCCTCTTAAAGGTAACGGTTCTCCCACCCGCCGTTCCGAGGAAAAAGAGTTTCATTAAGACTCTATTGTGCTTTTTCCGGGAACCCCCATCTGGGGTAATACTCCGCAAGAATGTCATCCCCTACGCGGGTGAGCTTTTCCAGTTTCAAAACCTCCGCGAGGTTGGGATTTTTAACCCCCAACCCTTCAAAAGGAGAGATACCACTACCGAACACCTTGGGGGCTATAAAGGTGTAGAGCTTGTTAAATAGTCTCTCCCTAAGGAAAGCGCCGAAAACCTTAGCCCCGCCCTCCACGAGCAGGCTTACCACCTCCTTTTCGCCCAAAATCCTCAATACCTCTCTTAAATCCAAAAGCCCGCCTTCGGCGGGGATTCTTATCACCTCAACGCCCTTGTGTTCGAAAGCCCCAATCCGCTCCCAATCGTCGGAGGCGGTAAAGATTAGGGTCGGCGCCTCGCTTGTGTCGGTTATATGCGCCTCCAAAGGTGTCTTTAGATGGGTGTCTAAAATAACCCTTAGAGGTTGCCTCTCGCAGGGGACACTCCTGACGGTCAACCTAGGGTTGTCCTTCAAAACCGTTCCAACCCCTACGAGGATTGCCGAACTTTGACACCTTAGGAGGTGAACCACCCTCCTGCTACCTTCGGAGGTTATCCACTTACTGCTCCCATCGGGGGTGGCTATAAATCCGTCCAAGGTTTGGGCGATTTTTAGAACTGCAAAGGGGGTTTTGTTGGTAATCCACCAAAAGAAGTCCTCGTTCAGTTTTTTAGCCTCCTCCTCGAGGAGTCCGACATCGACCTTTACGCCCCCCTCTCGGAGTATCTCTATCCCTTTCCCCGCCACCTTGGGGTTGGGGTCGGTCGTAGCCACAACCACCCTTTTGACCTTAGCCCTCAAAAGAGCCAGCGAGCAGGGGGGTGTTCTCCCGTAGTGGGCGCAGGGTTCGAGCGTGACATATACGGTAGCCCCCTCGGCGTTTCTCCCCGCCCTCTTTAGCGCCTCCACTTCGGCGTGGGGCATGCCGGCGCGCCGGTGAACGCCCTCTCCGACGATTTTCCCACCCTTTACTATCACACACCCGACGGTGGGGTTGGGATGGGTCAGACCTTTGCGGGTTTTCGCCAGATTTATAGCCCTCCACATAAAGGTGTAGTCCTCTTTCGAAAACATCAAAAGGAGTGATTTAACGGAAAAAGTCCCTCGGGAGGGGGTTAATATAACAAAACCTTTATGGGACAGTTCGAATACGCGAAAAGGCTCAAACAGCTCCCCCCCTACCTCTTCGCGGAGCTCGACCGCCTCAAAGAGGAGAAGATTAAGCAGGGTGTCGATGTTATAGACCTCGGCGTGGGAGACCCCGACCTACCCACCCCCAAGGAAATAATCGAGGCGGGTCAGAGGGCTTGCGAAGACCCGGCAAACCACCGCTACCCCTCCTACAAGGGTCTTCCCGCCTTCAGACAGGCGGTTGCCGAGTGGTATAAGGAGCGCTTCGACGTTGACCTCGACCCGGAAACGGAGGTTATCACCCTCATAGGCTCCAAGGAAGGAATAGCCCACTTTCCGCTGGCGTTTGTCGACAGCTGTGATATAGTGATATGCCCTGACCCCGCCTATCCCGTTTACAAGATAGGAACCCTCTTTGCGGGAGGAATACCCTACACCGTTCCCCTAAAGGAGGAGAACAACTTCCTCATAGACCTCGACTCCATTCCCGAGCAAATCGCCAAGAGGGCTAAGATTATCTGGGTGAACTACCCCAATAACCCCACCTCCGCCACCGCCACCCGCGAGTTTTACGAAAAGCTCATCGATTGGGCTAAGACCTACAACGTTATAGTAGCCTCCGACCTCGCCTATTCGGAGATTTACTACGACGAAAACGACAAACCCCTATCCATACTGCAAATCCCCGGCGCCAAGGATGTGGCTATCGAGTTCCACTCCCTATCGAAAACCTACAACATGACCGGTTGGCGTATCGGTATGGCGGTCGGAAACGCCGAGCTGGTTCAGGGGTTGGGTAAAGTTAAGACCAACGTTGACAGCGGTCAGTTCAACGCCGTTCAAATAGCCGGTATAACCGCCCTCAAAAACAGCGAGAAGTTCCGCAAACAGATTATCCCCATTTACGAGGAGCGCCGCCGCGTGATGACCGAAGCGCTCGAAAAGATAGGGCTAAAACCCTTTAAGTCGAACGCAACCTTCTACCTCTGGGTTAGGGTTCCCGAAGGCTACACCTCCGCCGAATTTACGAAACTCCTGCTCGACAAAGCCGGAATAGTTGTAACCCCCGGTAGCGGTTTCGGAGAGGCGGGCGAAGGCTACTTCAGGATTTCTCTAACCGTTCCCACCGAAAGGCTCCTCGAAGCCGCCGACAGGATTAAAAACCTCGTCCTCTAAAACCAATCCCCGCGCGAAGCGCGGGCTTCTTTTTTACCTTTTAAATAAGCTAAAAAATTTATGCTGGAAAATGTAGCCCTTATAGGGGGTAGCTCCCACCCCAGCCTGGCTAAAAAAATTTCCGAGCTTTTGGAACTTCCCCTCACCGATACGCTGCTGACCCGCTTTTCCGACGGCGAAATAAGGGTTCAGATTAACGAGAGCGTGCGCGAAAAGCGCGTATTTATAGTTCAGAGCCTCTGCAATCCCGCCAACGACAACATTATGGAGCTCCTGCTCCTCATAGACGCCGCGAAGAGGGCTTCCGCCAAAGAGGTAAATGCGGTAATACCCTATTACGCCTACGCCCGCCAGGACAGGAAAGACCAGCCTAGGGTGCCGATAAGCGCGAAGGTGGTGGCTAACCTCCTCCAAAGCGTGGGCGCCGACCGCGTCGTGGTGGTCGACCTGCACGCGGAGCAGATACAGGGCTTTTTCGACATTCCCGTCGAACATATAACCGCCCTACCCCTGTTTGCCGAATACCTCAAAAACCTGGGCTTGGAGGACTTGGTAATCGTCTCCCCCGACGCCGGTGGGGCAAAGCGCGCCAACAAACTCGCCAAAAAACTCGGCGCTGAGCTCGCGATAATCTACAAAATGCGCCCCCGTCCCAACGCAGTTGAGGTTTTCGACGTTATAGGGAATGTTGAGGGTAAAAACTGCGTTATCGTCGACGATATAGTCGACACCGCCGGAACCCTGGTAGCCGCCGCCGATATGCTCCTCCAAAAGGGTGCAAAGAGCGTTAGGGCTTGCATCACCCACGGGGTTCTATCGGGTCCCGCCGTCGAGCGGATAAACAACTCCAAACTGACCGAGTTGGTTATAACCGACACCATACCGACCGACGACAAACCTATTGAGAATAAAAAGGTGCTCTCGATAGCGCCCACCATAGCGGAGGTTATCCGCCGTATAGTGGAGGGTAAACCCCTTTCGATACTCTTCGAATAATTTTCCACTTTCATTTTTTCTTTAGGCGATTAAACTAATACCTTTCGGTTTCCGGAAAGTAGCCCGGGAATTAAATCGCACTTAAGGAGGTAAAGAGGGCGATGAGAAGGATACCGCTCAAGGCGATTCCCAGAAAGATAGGCAGAAAGAGCGAACTCAAGAGGATGAGAAAAGCCGGTTGGCTTCCCGCCGAGGTTTACGGTAAGGGTGTGGAAAACCTCCACGTTTACATACCCAAAAAGGATTTCGAAAAGCTCCCCCACGGAGAGGCGTTTCTCATAAACCTCGAGGTTGAGGGAGAGCAGGAACCCAGGGTTTGCATCCTCAAGGAAGTTCAAACCGACTGGACTGGAACCAACCCCATACACGTCGACCTGCAAGACCTCACCCACACCGCCGAAATTGAAGCCGAAATTCCCGTTCAAATTGTTGGAACTCCCAAAGGTATCGAAAAAGGCGGAACCCTCGAGGTTGCAATGCACACCATTACCGTTAAGGCTCCCCCCGCCAAACTGCCCGAGGTTATCCAGATAGACGTTTCCGACCTCGATGTGGGAGACGTTATTTACGTTAAGGATATCCCCGTTCCCGAGGGAACCAAGATACTCGACAACCCCGACGAGGTTGTGGTCGTTATCCTCGAACCCGAAGAGGAGAAAACCGAGGGCGAGGAGACCGCCGAAGGCGGAGAGGAAGCCCAACAGTAAGGCTCCTTTTCTCCTTGACACCCCCCTCGTGGGGGACTATAATTACCACTTTAGGTTTTTCGGTATAGCTCTTCCGAAGCCGGAGTGGCGGAACTGGCAGACGCGGGGGATTCAAAATCCCCTGGGCCTCGCGCCCGTGCGGGTTCGACTCCCGCCTCCGGCACCTATCGAGTACACCCTTTAGGGTTTCAAAACCGGAGAAGCACGGTATGGAGCAAAACAGGGATTGGTTCCACACGTTAGCCGTAATCTATCCCGTAATCCTCTTTACGGTCGGTTTGATACTGATGCTTTTGCCCAAAAGGGGAAAGAAAAAACAAGATTGATACCCGATGATGGAGAGAAAGAGGGATACCATAGCGGCGATAGCCACCCCTTACGGGGAGAGCGCCATAGGAATAGTCAGGCTCAGCGGTCCCAAAGCCCTCGATATCCTAAAAAAGGTCTTCAAAACCCCTTCGGGGAAAATAAAACCGCGCTACGCCCACTACGGTTGGGTTTTGGATAAAAGCGGCGAGCCGATTGACGAGGCGGTCGCCATATACTACAAAGCCCCCCACTCCTACACCGGCGAGGATATGGTCGAGTTCAACCTCCACGGAAACCCCCTAATACTCCGCGAGGTTTTGCAAAGGCTCCTGGAGGAGGGGGCTAGGCTCGCCGAACCGGGAGAGTTTACCAAAAGGGCGTTTTTGAACGGAAAGCTCGACCTAACGCAAGCGGAGGCTGTCGCGGAACTCATATCGGCTAAAACCGACCTCGCGAGGAGGCTCGCGCTCAACCAACTTAGGGGTGCACTCTCGAAGGAGATAAAACCCCTAAGGGAAGAACTCTTGATGCTCCACGCCCTGGTCGAAAGCTCCATAGAGTTCGAGGAGGAGGATATCCCCACCATAGAGAGGGAGGAGTTAGTCCGACGCCTCAAGGGGATTTTGGAGAGGGTTAACCGTCTGTTGGAGACGGCGAAAACGGGAAAGGCTATAAGGGGCGGCATAAAGCTGGCTATCGTCGGCAGACCCAACGTGGGTAAATCCTCCCTCTTTAACCGACTCCTAGGTGAGGACAGGGCGATAGTAACCGAAATAGCGGGAACGACCCGTGATTACCTCGAAGAGGTGGTAAACATAGGCGGCATTCCCGTCAGGCTTATAGACACCGCCGGTATAAGGGAGGCTACCGATACCGTCGAGAGGATAGGGGTTGAGCGCTCCCTTCAAAAACTCCGCGAGGCGGACCTCATTCTCTTCGTTTTGGACGCCTCCCAGCCCAAGCCCACACCCGAGGAGGTGGAGCTTGCCAAACTCGTAGCCCAAAGCGGAAAGCCGACCATTCTTGTCTTGAACAAGATAGACCTCGGAAAGGTTATAGATTTATCCGACTTCCCCCTCAAGGGGGTTCCCATTGTCGAGGTCTCCGCAAAGAGCGGGGAAGGTATAGAGAAACTTAGGGAGGAGATACTTAAGGCGGTGGGTGTCCAGGCGGGAGAGGGCGGAAATATATACATTTCGGTTCGACACGAAGAGCTTTTAAAGAGGGCTAAAGCCGCCTTGGAAAACGCCCTCCGCTACCTCGAGGAGGGGGAATTCTATTCCCCGGAAATTTTGATGCTCGACCTCAGGGAGGCTTCCGACGCCCTGGGCGAGATTGTAGGGGAGGTAACAACCGAAGACGTCCTCGGTCAAATCTTTTCCACTTTTTGCATCGGCAAGTAGTTAAACAACCGACGGAGGTAATCCGATGGCGGAAGAAATCAAGGAAACCAAGGAAGTAGAGGAGATAAAAGAAACTAACGAAGGGGTTGGGGAAAATTCCGACCCCAAAGGGGAGGAAAATCAAAACAATCCCCAAGAGGAGAAAAAGGAGGCAACCACCGAAGGGGGTGAAAAGGGAGAAAATCCTTCCGAAGGTGAGGAAAAGAAAAAACCGACCCTTCAGTTGGAGTACACCTATCCGCAACTGATAGAGAAGACCCTCTCCGAACTGCAGAAGATAGGGAAGGAGCTCGGTCTTTCGAAGGTAAAAAGCCTCAAAAAGTCGGAACTCATTAAGAAAATACTCGAAAAGGAAGCCGAAAGGCACGGTCTCCGCTTTGTGGAGGGTGTCCTCGATATACGCCCCGAAGGTTACGGATTTTTGCGCTACGCGGAGAACAATTTCGCACCCTCTCCTCAGGATACCTACGTGCCGCCCAACCTGATTAAAAAGTTGGGGCTTAGAGTCGGGGACGAGATTATAGGTTTCGCCCGTCCGCCGAGGGAAGGGGAGAAATACCAAGCCCTCATAAGGGTTGAGGCGGTTAACGGCATTCCCCCCTACGAGGCGAAAAAGCGTCCCCTCTTTGAGAAGCTCACCCCCTACCACCCCACCGAGAGGTTTAACCTCGAATACGACCCTTCGGAGCTCTCCACGAGGGTGGTAAGCCTCATAGCCCCCATAGGTAAGGGGCAGAGGGGTCTCATAGTGGCTCCGCCGAAGGCGGGTAAAACCACCCTACTCCAAAAGATAGCGACCGCGATAATACGCAACCACCCGGAAGTTCA
>JALWDU010000027.1 GCA_027036735.1 Aquificales bacterium
CTATATTTCGGGCAACAATTCTTCCCATAACCTCCGCCAGGTGTCCCTGTTTAGCCCTCCATTCGGGACCCTCTATAGCCGCCGCGTCGCCCACAGCCCAAACGGTGTAGTCGGTTCCCGGCACGGAGCAGTATTCGTCTATTTTGATGAAGCCGGCTTCGTTTAGGGGCAAATCGGAAGCGTTTTTGTAAACCGGATGCCCGTCTATCGCCGGGGTAAATATGGTTAGGTCGCTCTGAATTTTCTCCCCGTCCTCGAAGAGTATCCCGTCGGGTTGGAATTCTTTAATCTTTACACCCACTTTGTATTCGACACCTATCTTCTTGAAGAAATCGAAAACCTTATCGGCGTTTTTCTCCCCCAACCTCTTACCGGGTTTGGGCATCGGCGCAAAGAAAACCAGCCTGAACTTGTCCCTCAATCCGAGTTTTTTGAGGTGGTAGTGGATGTTAAAGAGAACCTCGAAAACAGGACCTCCCCTTACGCCACTCGGGTCTTTGGGGTTACCGCCGAAGCCGAAGGCGATGGTTCCGCCGCCCCTTTCTATAAGCTCCCAATAGCGGTCTCTTATCTTTACAGCCTCTTCGGGGGAACCGCAGGTAGAAAGCGTATGCTCCAAACCGGGGTGTTTTTTCTTCACCCCACCCATAGCCACCACGAGGCGGTCGTAAGTTTTCTCCTCCGTTCTCCCGTCGTCGTATTCGACGATAACCTTCTTCTCCTTCGAACGGATTTCCTTAACCTTGGCTTTGGTAAATTTGAAGTTGTTCCTTTTCGCGATTTCCTCCAAAGAGAGTTTGCACTCCTCGGGAGTTATCTCCTTTGTGGGTATCCAAATGGATATGGGATAAATCCAAAGGTAGTCCCTATCCGATATCAGTTCCACATCGAAGGCTTTTGCCGAGTGGGCAAAGGCGGTTTCGACGCCCCCTATTCCTCCGCCCAATACCAAAACCTTTTCCATCTTTCCACTCCTTGGTTAGTAATCACTAAGATAATCTAAACCTAATAAGGTTATATACGGTATGTTGAAAATCCCCTTTTCGGTCTTACCTTAAAATCTTGTCATGTCTCCTCGAAGCGGCAAAACATCGGTATGGGAATTTTTAAAAAGCCAAATCCACGCGACGGTCAACTTCGTAATAGGTGCAACCCTACTTTTGAGCGTTCTTTTACTTCCCGAGGCTACCTTCGGAAGGGCGTTGCAGGTCATCCTCGGGGTGCTCAGCGTCTTTATGCTGGGCGAAAAGACTTGGAAGTTTATAAAGAGGGGCTTCCTCCACTTCAGCATAGAGGACGCCTACATATTCCTATCGGCGCTGGTAATCCTAACCCTTATAGTGCTCGCACCCGACTACTTCTTCGGGCTAAGCGTAAAAATCGCCTTCGGCATAGCCGGCTTGGTTCTCATAGTCCTATCGATATCCGACTTTTTCAGGCATATAAGGGATTACACCGAAAACAAAATGTAAAGAGAGAAGAAATTAAAATTATAATTATATTTTTTTAACTATTTCTTCTTTTGCAGAAGATGATTTATTTCGAAATTTATTTGTACTTGAAGTGAAATTTGTAAATTCTGTTTTAATTGATGATTAACATCAGATTTGTATCTAGGACATATAGCTACACTTTTTAGAAGAGATGTGATGAAAAAAATAACTTGGGTAAGATAGTAAAGGAGCTTAAAAATCTTCTCTAAATTTCCCATGCGCAGTACCCTCCTTTATTTTTCGTTTAATTTTTGTATTTTAATCAAATTTAATTTTTCATTAAAATGATATTTGTCATATCATCTATTAAATGATTCCAAACCTATTATGAAACTTTTACTTCTAAAACTCAACAACCCCTTGGAGGTCGAAATAGTCGAGAGATTAAACCGCTTTGTGGTCTTGGTTAAAAGGGGTAAAACCCTTTTGAGGGCTCACAACACCAACACGGGTAGGCTAAGGGAGTTCCTCGTAAAGGGAAAAAGGGCTTTCTGCCTTCCAAAGAGGGGTGGAAAAACCGACTGCCGACTCTTTGCGGTCGAAGATAAATTTGGCTTCGCCGTTATAGACACCTCACTCCAAATGAGGGCTTTTGAAGAGGCGTTCCGAAAGGGGTTTTTAAATTGGCTCCACCCCAAAGATTGGAAACTTTTAAAAAGAAACGCACCCCTCGGGGGAAATTCTCTAATCGATTACCTCTTTGGGGACAAAAGGGGTAAACCCCTCTATTTGGAGGTAAAGAGCGCCGCCATGCGCTCCCCCGAGGGATTTGGAATGTATCCCGACTGCCCCACCGAAAGGGGAAGGAAACACCTAAGGGAGCTGATAGAGATAGCCGACAAAAGCGGGGTTCTCTTTATCTGCGCCCTTCCGAAGGTGAGGGGTTTTAAGCCATACTGCGAAGGGGATGAGGAGATTTGCAAACTCCTAGAGGAGGCAAGGGAGAGGGGAGTCCTTTTAAAGGCTATATCCCTACACTTTGACCCCTCAAAAGGGGCTGTTGTTTTGGAAAACCCCGACCTGGATGTCTATATTTGAGTTCCACCTTATGAGTTTCCCCCCTTGTCTCCGTTGAGGGGTGCAAAAAATTTTTTATTCCTTGCTATGGAATTTGTGGATAAGGTAAAGCTCTACGTCAAAGCCGGTGACGGCGGAGATGGTGCCGTCGCCTTTTTGAGGGAGAAATTCCGCCCCCGAGGGGGACCCGCCGGTGGCGACGGCGGAAAAGGGGGCGATGTTATATTTGTCGCCACGAAAAATAAGCACACCCTCTACGACCTCAAATTTCAAAAACACCTTAGGGCGGAAAACGGAAAGCCCGGAGGGGGTAAGAAAAAACACGGCAGGCACGGCAAAGACCTCGTAGTGGAGGTTCCCGTCGGAACTGTGGTAAAGGACGCCGAAACCGGCGAGGTCATCGCCGACCTAACCGAAGACGGGCAGAGGGCGGTTATAGCGCGCGGCGGCAAAGGTGGATTGGGAAACGCCCACTTCGCCACGCCGACCCGCCAGGCGCCCCGTTTCGCCACCAAAGGGAAAAAGGGCGAAGAGAAATGGGTTATTCTCGAGCTCAAATCGATAGCCGACGTCGGTCTGGTGGGCTTTCCCAACGCCGGTAAATCGACCCTCATAAACCGCCTATCCAACGCCAGGGCGGAAGTCGCACCCTACCCCTTCACGACGAGGAAGCCCAACCTCGGGGTGGTCGGTTTCGACGACTTTAGCTCCTACGTGATAGCCGACATCCCCGGGCTTATAGAGGGCGCGCACAAGGGCAAAGGTCTGGGACACGAATTTTTGAGACACATTGAGAGGACTAAAGTTTTGGCATTTGTCCTCGATGTGAGCGATTTCAGGGAGAGAGACCCCTTAGAGGCGTTCGAAACCTTGAGGGAGGAACTCCGCAGGTACTCCCCGAAACTCCTCGAAAAACCCCAGGTGGTGGTTTTAAACAAAATAGACGCCTTAAGCGACAAAAAATACCTGGAAGACCTAAAGAGGGTCTTTAAGGAGAAATACAACCTTCCGGTGTTCGAAATAAGCGCCCTAACCGGTGAGGGTTTGGATAAACTCAAATACGCCCTGAGGGATTTGGTCGAAAAGGTTCGCCAAGAGGAGCGGGAGAAATCCCAAAAGGAGAATAAAAAGGATTAATCCCCCTCCTTTTGCAGAAACCTCCTGTAATTCCCCCTTTCGGGGATAACGTTTCTAACCCCACCCGTTGGGTCTTCGGTGTCCCCCGCGTAGCGGGGAATTACGTGTATGTGGAGGTGCATAATTGTCTGTCCCGCCGCCTTCCCCACGTTTACGCCTATGTTGTAGCCGTCCGGTTTAAACGCCCTATCGAGAAATTCCTTTGCGCGGTCGATAAGCTCCAAAATGGCGAGCTTCTCCTCCCTTGTGGCGTCGAAGTAGGAGGCGAAATGCCTAAAGGGGATTATCAAAATGTGTCCCCTACTGACTGGGTATTTGTCGAATATCGCAAAACAGAGGTTGTTTTTAAAGAGGATTTGTTCCTCCCCTATTTGGCAAAAAGGACAATCCCTCTCCCCCATGGGGGAAACTAAATAATAAGACCTACCGATGGTAGAGGAGATTCCTATAACCCAACTTTCGAAAAAGAAGCTCGACCTCCAAAAGGGTATCGTCGTAGTTTACGGAAGTGAGGAATACCTCCACAAGTTTTTCCTCCAGAAACTCAAAAAGGAGGTGGGTAATTACAACCTCTACCACGGGGAGGATGTAGACCTCGACAAACTCGTGGAGCTAATGGGGGAAAGAACCCTCTTTTCGGGAGGGGGAAGGGCTATAAACGTCCTGTGGCAGGCTGAAAAGTTCCTCTCCAAATTGAGGAAGAAACAAAAGGAAAAACTCGTTAGGTTGCTACAAAGGGATATATCGA
>JALWDU010000028.1 GCA_027036735.1 Aquificales bacterium
TAATTTACTACAAGAAGCTCACCCTGTCAAGTGAGCTTCATCATATTTCCCCAACCGCCGGAGGCGGTTGGGCTTAGATTTTCAAAGAACCAACTCCAGAATTCTTTAATATAGCCGAACTTTTTAACCTGTCAACCCCCTTTGCGAAGGGGTGTTTTAATTTCAAAGAACCATCCGCGAACGGGAAGTTTCCAATATAAAACCCATGCGGGTGTTGTTAAATGAGTTCCATCATCAGGAAATAGAGCCCCTTGAGGTTCCTATAATAGGGAAAAAATGTTATGAACCCGAGGATAGGCATCTTATCCCTCACCCTTTTTCCCCTATCGCTGTTTGCACTGGAGGTTAACAAAAACCTATCGGTGGACGTCTCTCTAACAACGGCATACCAGTATGCGGACTTTTCAAGAGATGTATCCGGCAATGTTGGAAAGGGTTCCGTCGGTACCGATATAGGTCTAAACTTTCACCCGACGGTATATCAAACGGGGAATAAATCGATTGGTCTCTTCGCAAGGGTAGGAGTAAATACCCATACCTCGACAGGTGACTTAAAGAATTTCTACAGCGCGGGAGCGGTAATAAAGGAACTCCCCCTAAACGGACGGGTGGGTATGGGTGTCGCTTACTCGTTGGGAAACAAAAAAATAAGCTCCCTAAAGGACGCCAAAACCGGTGAGATTTACTACGAATTCCCCCTATGGGAAGGGGATATAACTTTCGACCTTCAATGGGATAGGGAGAGATTTGAAACCCAAACTCTGGAGGCTACCACCTTTGGTGTCCGCTTTATGGTCGTTTTCTAACTCCTCATTTTTATCAACCCCTCTATTTTGAGATTGAGTTTAAATTTCCTTTCAGAGGTTGGAAGATGAAGAGAAAAATAAGGGTTGCCTTTGTCGGGCAACCCAATGTGGGAAAGTCCTCTCTAATATTCCGAATAGCGGGGGGAGACGTTCAAATAGGAAATTGGGCTGGAATAACGGTTCAAAAATATACCGCCACGATAAATTACGGAGATTACGAACTTGAGCTTATAGATTTACCGGGCGTGTATTCTTTGTCCCCCTATTCGCCCGAGGAGAGGATAACGAGGGATTTTTTAATCCACGAAAAACCCGATGTTATTGTCAACGTTATTGAAACTCCCCTTTTGGAGAGAAATCTATTTTTAACCTCCCAACTATTGGAGTTAGAAATTCCCACCGTTATAGCACTCAATATGTGGGATGAATTTCAAAGGAGTGGTTACACCCTGAATTTGAACATTCTCCAAAAGGAGTTAAATGTCAAAGCAGTGCCGGTAATAGGAAAAACCGGTTGGAATATCGACAACTTGTTAAAGGCAATAATCGACACCTATACCCAAGGAAGAAAACCCAAATATTTCCGCTTTTCCCAACTGGTTGAGGAGGTTTTACAAAAGGTATGGGAACGAATAAAGGATGAACCCTTTTCTTCAATATTCCCCAAAAGGTGGCTTCCGATTAAAGCCCTGGAAGGGGACGAATATCTAGCAAAACTCCTAAAGGAACGGTTTTCCTTCGACCTCTCAAAGTGTTGTAAAAAGGAAAGACACTACTTAAGCGAAGCGTTCAACATGCCTCCCGATGAGGTTATAACGGAGGAACGTTACAAAACCATATCGAGGTTCCTTAAAAAAGTCCTCATAAGAACCTCTAAAGGACGGGAGAAATCCTTACAGGATTTGTTGGACAAAATTCTATTGAATCCCTACACCGGTATTCCCCTCTTTTTCCTGGTTATGTTTCTGGTGTTTAAATTCACCTTCGACGTTTCGGCACCACTGGTGGATTGGCTGGACAATTTTATCAACGGTTTTATAGGTAAGTACACGGAATACCTACTGCTAAAGTTTAACGCCCCGGATTGGGCAATTTCCCTGGTTCTCAACGGGCTAATAGGAGGTATAGGCTTTTTCGCAAGTTTTATTCCGGTATTGAGTTTTATGTATCTGGCTCTGGGACTGTTGGAACATAGCGGCTATTTCGCCCGCGCCGCATTTGTAGCCGACAGATTTATGCGCCATTTGGGGCTAACGGGTAAAGCGGTTGTGCCGATGATTTTGGGTTTCGGCTGTAACGTTCCGGCGGTATTGGCTACCCGCACTTTGGAAAATTCGGCTTTACGCAAGCTAACGGCTCTTCTAATTCCATTTATGTCCTGCTCCGCCCGTTTACCGGTATACGTTTTAATAGCACTCGCTTTTTTTCCCGAACACCCTTCGTTTGTCGTTTTCGGTATGTACCTCTTGGGTGTGGCGGTCGCCATTTCGGTGGCATTCCTTTTAAGGGAAACCCTGTTTAAAAAAGACCTTTTGGAGGTTCCCTTTATTATCGAGCTTCCCCCCTATAGGTTTCCCCATCTAAAAGACCTCTTCCGTTCGATGTGGACACCGGTTTGGGAATTCGTCCACCGTGCGGGGACGGTTATTTTCTTCGCCAACCTGGGGGTTTGGATACTGATGAACCTCCCCTACGGGGCACCTCCAAAGGATACCCTTTTGGGGAAAATCGCCACAACTGTACAGCCCGTATTTAAACCCGCCGGTTTTGGAGACCACTGGGAAAATGTAGCCGTTTTAATACCCGGTTTTCTGGCAAAGGAGATAGTAATAACTTCCTACGGAACCATTCTTGGAGTTGAGGATAAATCTCCCAAACCCGTAAAGGTAAACTTTTGGGAAGATTTCGAGAAACAGCTAAAGGGTCTTTTAAACGCTTTAATCCGTTCCGCGGAAATGGTTGTAAACCAGTTCCTACCGGGGGTGTTTGAGACCGAAATTCCCCAATCGGAAATGCTAGAGAAAATAAAGAAGCTATTTACCCCCGCGAGTGCCCTAGCCTTTATAGTCTTTGTACTTCTCTACACCCCCTGTGCGGCTACAGTTGCCGTAATGTGGCAGGAGTTCGGTTGGAGGTTTGCACTATTTTCAATTTTCTTAAATTTAACCACCGCCTGGATTTTATCGGTTTTAACCTATCAGCTGGGAAAAATGGTTCTTTAAACGCCTTAATTTTTTTACTCGTTTTCCTCAGGTTAAACTTTCTCTCTAACCGATGTGCGGAATTGTCGGATATATAGGAAACGATTACGCCGTTCCAATACTACTGAGCGCCTTGGAGAGGTTGGAGTATAGGGGTTACGATTCCGCCGGTATAGCGATTATAGAAGGCGACAAACTCGTTGTTGAAAAAAAGGTAGGAAAAATTAGGGAATTGATTAGAGCTCTTTGGGGCAAGCAGTACAAATCGAATATAGGCATAGGACATACCAGGTGGGCAACCCACGGCGCACCCTCCGAAGTTAACGCCCACCCCCACACCGATGAGAGGGGACTCTTTGCGGTTGTCCACAACGGGATAGTCGAAAATTATTTGGAACTCCGAAAGGAACTGGAAGAAAAAGGTCACCACTTTAGGTCGGAAACCGACACCGAAGTTATAGCCCATTTGATAGCCGAATACTACAACGGCAATCTATTCGATGCGGTATTAAAAACGGTGAACCGCTTAAAGGGTGCCTTTGCCTTCGCCGTTATAACCCCTTTGGAAAAGGACAAAATAATAGGGGTAAAAAAGGGTTCCCCCCTGGTGGTGGGTTTGGGTAAAGGGGAAAACTTTTTGGCTTCCGATATTCCGGCTATATTGCCCTACACCCGAAATACCATTTCCCTCGACGATGGAGAAATCGCGGTATTGAAACGGGATTCGGTGGAGGTTTACAACTTTGAAGGGGTACCGGTTAGCAAAGAGGTTTTTGTTGTTCCCTGGGATATCCTTTCGGCGGAAAAGGGCGGTTTTAAACATTTCATGTTGAAAGAGATATTTGAGCAACCGAAGGCTATAGCCGATACAATCGGAGGTTTCCTCTCTCAAGACCTGACGCTACCTTTTGAGATTAACAGAATAAACCGTGTAATAACCATAGCCTGCGGAACATCCTATCACGCCGGACTAATCGGAAAGTATTGGCTGGAAAAATATACCGGTATTCCCAACGAGGTTATTTACGCTTCCGAATTCAGATACGCCGATATACCGGTGGACGAAAATACCTTAATTTTGGCTATATCCCAATCGGGAGAAACGGCTGATACCCGTTTTGCCGCACTGAGTGCCAAAGAAAAGGGGGCATCGGTCATCGGAATAGTAAACGTTGTGGGGAGTTCCCTCGACAGAGAGGCGGACTTTACCCTTTACACCCATGCGGGTCCCGAAATAGGGGTCGCCGCCACAAAAACCTTTACCGCACAGTTGGCTATCCTTTATCTCTTCGTCCAATTAATGGCTAGGCGTAGGGGTTTAATCGATAGGGATGGGTTTTACCGCGCCGTGGAAAAGCTTAACGAGGTAACCCGAAAGGTAGAAAAGGCTTTGGAACTGAACGGCGAGCTCGAAAATCTAGCTTCCCGATATAAGAAATTTAAAAATTTCCTCTACCTCGGAAGGTGGTTAAATTACCCCATAGCTCTCGAGGGTGCTCTAAAGTTAAAAGAGATTTCCTACATCCACGCCGAAGGTTATCCCGCCGGAGAGATGAAACACGGTCCCATAGCCTTAATCGACGAAAATATGCCGGTTGTAATACTGGCGCCCCGCGATAGGGTTTACGAAAAGATAATCGCAAATATAGAGGAAGTTCTATCGCGAAAAGGTAGGATTATTACGGTAGGGTTTGAAGGGGATACGGTTTTGAAAAATAAAGGAGAGGTGTTTATAGGCGTTCCGGAAGTCGGCGAAGATTTTACCCCCTTTGTGAATGTGATACCCCTTCAGTTACTCGCCTACCATATAGCAGACCAGCTCGGTTTGGACGTAGACCAACCGCGGAATTTGGCGAAAACGGTAACGGTTGAATAAGAACTATTCCCCAAATATTGCCACTCCTCTTTTTACTATTGGATTTGTTAAATCCAAATCGAGGGGGGTAATGGAAACAAAACCCTGCAAAATAGCCCAGTAATCCGTCCAGGGTTCGGCACTCCAGTTGAATTCGGTCGCCGCTATCCAATAGATGGGTTGCCCGTAAGGGTCCCTATAGCGGATTACCGTTTCTTTATATATACGGTGCCCCTGCCGGGTTACGGCATACGCCTTCATTTCCCCATAAGGGATATTCGGAATATTCACATTCAAATAGGTATTTGCCTTTAGTCCCTTTTGCAGGACACGGTTTACCAAATCCAAAGTTACCAGAGAGGCGTCGACAAACCTAAAATCTTCGCGGGCAAATAGGGAAACCGCTATAGAAGGTATTCCCAAAATACACCCCTCCATAGCCCCTGCGACCGTTCCGGAATAGGTGATGTCCTCACCCAAATTGGGTCCC
The DNA here is from genome assembly GCA_027036735.1 of Aquificales bacterium. Taxonomy (GTDB): domain Bacteria; phylum Aquificota; class Aquificia; order Aquificales; family QOAS01; genus QOAS01. The sequence continues at coordinate 5,353 of JALWDU010000028.1, forward strand.
TGATTTATTCCCGAAACCACAATGTCGGGTTTTTTACCGCCAAAAATAACCCCTACCCCCAAGTGGACGCAGTCGGCGGGAGTTCCCTCAATCACGGTATATATATCCCTGTCGACCTCCCTAATCCTTAAAGGTTTGGTAAAAGTCAGGGAATGCCCCGCTCCACTCAAATTACGGTCGGGGGCGACAACCTTAACGGTGGAAAAATGTTTTTTCAAAACCTCATAGAGCGTTAATATTCCTTCCGAAAAATAACCGTCGTCGTTAACCAATAATATCGATTTATTTTCCATTACTAGGTCTATCTATATCTATAACCGACTGCACCCTCCGGTGGGATTTAACATCCACGGCGCCGGTCTGCAGATTGTAAACTATTCTCTCCCCTTTAATAACTCCCCTATTGCTAACAATCATCGCGTTACCTTCCAAAACTATAACTTTTGTTTTAGGATAGTAGAGGGCTATATTTCCCATAGCCTTAAGCCTTTTATCCGTATAGAGGACATGACCTACCGCCATAATTTTTTCAACTTTTCCATTTTTATCGAGAAATACAACCAATTTATCACATTTAAGCCTTTTTCCGGTTTCGGTTGTAACAACTACATGTCCTACATAGACCACTTTATCTTTTTCGGCGTTGAGTTTATCGGACTGAATATGAAACTTCTCGGCAAAAGCGGTTGCAAATAGAAAAAAAATGCTAAGGAGTGCCGATAAGCGTTTCAACATCGCGAAGTATTATAAAACTTCCAGTTTTCATATTGTAGCGAAACCCCCTACCGATTAAGGTTTTTCCCAACTCCTTCACCACAACTTTACCGCTCCCGTAAACCAGCTCTTTAGCAAAGTCCAAGGTGGCAAAATCGGTTTCTACCTCGACAAGATTTCCTCCCTTTTTGAAACGCAGTATCACATTTCCACTTAAGTAGGCTTTCCTCCTTATTCGGTCTATATCGGCTTTGTCGGATTGGAGTATTAGATATCGACCCACCCTACGGGCAAAAAATTTGTAAACCCTTATTAGGGATGGATTGGAAAAATCGGCTTTCTTTCCTTTGAATATCCAATTCAAAACATCACCTTTAAAGAAGTAAACTTTTAAATCTTCCGCAAAACGTTCCGAACCGTTGTTTAAACCCTTAAACATTTTGCGCTCGGTATAGCCGAATATACCCTCGTAGAGGACTATCAGCAGAAGAGATAACAACAAAGGTATAAAGAGATACCTCATAGTCTGCTATTTTCGGAAAATTCCTCCCCTCCTAAAATTTCTAAACACTTAAGGAGGTTAACGACGTGGGCTGTACCCTTTACGTTATAAGGCACGCCGAAAGTCAATGGAACCCCATAGGTCGATATCAGGGGCTTTTAAATCCCGACCTCTCGGAAAGGGGTGAAAAACAGGCTTCGATACTTGCGGAGGAACTTAAAGGCAGGGGTATTAAAGTGGTTTACACCTCCCCTCTCTTGAGAACCAAAAGAACCGCCGAAATTATCGCAAGAGAGTTAAACGTTCCCCTTATAGAAGATCCCAGAGTCATCGAAATAGACCACGGGGTGTGGAGCGGAAAGCTGGTCGATGAGGTGAAAGAGGAATATCCCGAAATGTTTGAAATGTGGATAAAGGAACCCTGGAAGGTGGATTTCCCCCAAGGGGAAAACCTGAAAAGGGTCTTTGAAAGGGTTAAAGCCTTTGTAGAGGATATAAAGAGAAAACATCAAAACGAAACCGTAGCGGTTGTTTCCCATACGGTTCCGATTAGGGCGTTGTATTGCGCCGCTCTGGATTTACCCCTCCAAAAGTTTTGGAGTTTCGGATGCGATAACGCGAGCTACTCGATAATCAAATTTGAGGAGGATAGAACAACCCTTCACAAGCTGAATATAACCTGCCATTTAGAGAGGGCGGGACTCTACGAAGAGGCGCATCGCGCGCTGTGATAGAATAAGACTATTTGCGTTAAATAAAAGCTTTGAGAGGAGGAGGATAGGATGAAAAAGGGAATACATCCGGAATTGAAACCCACCACCTTCGTATGCGGTTGCGGTAACACATTCACCATACTGAGCACCAAAGGCGGAACGGTATATCTCGAAACCTGCAACCAATGTCATCCTTTTTACACCGGAAAACTCAAATTGAAACCCGCTTATTTGGTTCTAAAAGCCCAACTCGAAGGTTCTCAAGAGGAAAAATAATTTCCTTTTAAAGGTTTCCCCTTTCAGCACACTTCCTCTGCAAGGATTGGGGAAACTTATCCTTTTCCTTTAATGGGAGTTGAGGTAAAAAGGGAAATTTCCCCACCAAAGGACGAAAAATCTCTCCAAAAACCCGTAAGGGTGTTGATGATAGATAACTACGACAGCTTTACCTACAATATCGTTCACTACCTTGCCGAACTGGGGGCGGATGTTACCGTTAAGCGGAATGACGAAATAACGGTTGAGGAAATAGAAAACTACCAACCCGACGCGCTGGTAATTTCACCGGGACCTTGCACGCCCAATGAGGCGGGTATCTCGGTTAAAGCCATACGCCGCTACGCGGGAAAAATACCCATTCTGGGTGTCTGTTTGGGACATCAATCGATAGGGGTAGCTTTTGGAGGTAAAATCAGAAGGGCTAAAACTTTAAAACACGGCAAGAGTTCCCTTATAAGACATTCGCAAAAGGGAATTTTTAAGGGGTTACCCAATCCCTTTGAGGCTATTAGATACCACTCGTTGGTCATAGACGAAAATAGCCTACCAAACGACTTGGAGGTGGTGGCTTATTCGGAAGACGATGGGGAAATTATGGCTGTGCAACACAGGCATTTCCCAATTTTCGGCGTTCAATTTCACCCCGAAAGTGTCGGCTTTAACGAAAATTTCCGAAAGTGGGGTCTTCAACTGTTAAACAATTTCCTACAAGAGGTGCGGAGATTTAAAAAAGAAACGGGAACTCCTAAAAAGTAATTCCCCTTTTCAATTCCTTCTAATTTTGTTCCTTAAATCCCCCGCGGGGGCGGGCTAATATTCTCACCAAATGGATGTGATTTTCTCGGAGGAGTTGATAAAGAAATATGACAAGCCGGGACCCCGATACACCTCCTATCCTCCGGCGACCGAATTCAGCGAAAGTTACGGAAGGGATTACTTTATCAAACATCTGTTAAAAAGCAACGAAGGAGGTAAACCGTTATCGCTATACTTTCACATACCTTTTTGCGAAAATGCCTGCTGGTTTTGCGGTTGCAATGTAATTATTAATCGCATAAGGGGTAGGGAAATTCCCTACCTGCAAAGGGTGGCAAAGGAAATAGATTACCTAAAGAGGTATTTGGATACCTCCCGTCCCGTAATACAACTCCACTGGGGGGGTGGAACGCCGAATTACCTAACGACGGCACAAACCGATTACCTCTTCTCCCTTATTAGGGAGAACTTTGAAATCTCACCCGATGCGGAGATATCGGTAGAAATAGACCCGAGAAGTATCACCTTCAACCAATTGAAACTTTACAGGGAACTGGGTTTTAACCGCATCTCCATAGGGGTTCAGGATTTCAACCCGAAAGTTCAGAAGGCTATAAACCGTATTCAACCCTACCCCCTCTTGGAAAAGGTTATAAACTGGGTTCGAGAACTGGGGTTTACTTCGGTAAATATCGACCTCATTTACGGATTGCCCTACCAAACCCCCAAAAGTTTTGAGGAGACTGTGAAAAAGACTATTGCCTTAAACCCCGACCGTATAGCGGTATACAACTTCGCCTATGTGCCTTGGATAAAACCTCTGCAGAGGAGGATAGAGAAAAGGGCTTTACCCTCACCGCAGGAGAAACTTCAAATGCTTAAAACGGCTATAGAGGGTTTTACCGAAGCCGGATACGTCTATATAGGAATGGACCACTTCGCAAAACCCAACGATGAGCTGGTGATAGCCCAAAAAGAGGGCAAACTGTGGAGAAATTTCCAGGGATATACAACCAAAAAGGGTGTAGACCTCATAGGGGTGGGTATCAGCTCCATTTCCATGTTGGAGCGCTACTACGGGCAAAATTACAAAACCGTAAGACCTTACTATGAGGCTATCGATAGCGGTCTATTGCCCACCTATAGGGGAATAGAATTGAACGACGACGACATCGTTAGGCGTGAAGTTATAACCGAGCTTATATGCAATTTTGTTTTGGATAAAAAGGTTATTGAAGAAAAATTTGGAATAGCTTTCGACGATTACTTCGAAAGCGAGCTAAAAGAGTTGGAGGAAATGGAAAGGGACGGCTTAATACAATTGGGTGAAAGATTTTTGAGGGTTACCCCCTTGGGGAGATTGCTGATAAGAAATATCTGTATGGTGTTCGACGTATACACAAAGAGGAGGGTGGAAAAGAGGTTCTCCCGAACTATTTGAGGGCTTCCAAAACCTTTTCCGCTATACCTTCCGGGGAAAGTCCCAATTTTTCCCTTAGCAGGTTTTGATTTCCGTGTTCTACAAACCTGTCGGGGAGACCGATATTTACAACCTTCACCCTTTGGAGGAGGTTCATTTCGTTTAACGCCTCGAGGATTGCGGAACCGAAGCCACCGACAACGGTGTTTTCCTCGACTGTAATAATCGCCTCGTGGTGTTGGGCAACCTGTTGCAACATCCTCCAATCGATGGGTTTTATAAATCTCGCATTGACCACAAGGGGTTCTATTCCGTATAGCTCCTTCAGTAGGTCGTAAGCCTTCAAAGCCCAACTTACGGCTATGCCGGTTGCCAGTATAGCCACCTTCGCGGTTCCAAATCTCAACAGTTCCCAACTGCCGATGGGTATCTCCTTAAATTCCCTTCCCTCCCCGAGGAGGTTTTCGACCACCGCCCCGCGGGGATACCTTATGGCAAAGGGGAATTCCCGCTGCTTTAGGGCGGTGTATAGGAGGTTTCTGAGCTCTATCTCGTCCTTGGGCGCGGAGACCACCATGTTGGGGATGCAGCGCAGATAGGAGAGGTCGAAAGCCCCGTGGTGGGTTGGACCATCTTCCCCGACCAGCCCAGCCCTATCGACGGCGAGCACGACGGGGAGCTTTTGCAGGGCTATATCGTGGATAATCTGGTCGTAGGCGCGCTGCATGAAAGTGGAGTAGTAGCAAAGAACCGGCTTTAAACCTTGGGTTGCCAGTCCGGCGCTGAAGGTTGCGGCGTGCTGTTCCGCTATTCCCACATCGAAAAACCTTTCGGGAAAACGCTTTGAGAATTCCGTAAGCCCCGAACCCTCCCGCATAGCGGGGGTTACGGCAACAATTTTGTCGTCCCTTTCCGCCAATTCGACGAGCACCTCCCCGAAGGCTTGCGACCAGCTGCGGCTCTTTTTCTTAGCGCTTTCGCCCGTTTCCAACTTGTAGGGACCCACACCGTGCCACTTTACCGGGTTCTCCTCGGCGGGTTTGTAACCCTTTCCTTTAATCGTCCTGATGTGGAGCAAAACGGGTCCCTCTATCCGTTTTACGTTTTCCAAAGTTTCCACCAAAAGGGGAATGTTGTGACCGTCTATAACCCCTATGTAGTTGAAACCGAGTTCCTCAAAGAGGATACCGGGCGATATCAACCCCTTGAGGAATTCCTCGACCAACTTCATAAACCTGAGACCGGGTTTGAATTTGTTCTCCAAGACCTTTTTGAGTTTCTGACGTATATCCTGAACGACCTTGCCGCTGTAAACCTTGTTCAGGTAATCGGATATAGACCCCACATTGGGGGAAATAGACATCTCGTTGTCGTTGAGAATTACTATAAAGCGGTCGGGATGGAGCTGTCCGGCGTTGTTCAGTCCCTCCCAAGCCTCGCCGCCCGTAAGCGCACCGTCCCCTATAACGGCGATAACGTAGTCCTCTTTTCTACCTATAAGGTCTTTACCCTTCCTTATGCCGAGAGCCGCCGATATGGAGGTGGAGCTGTGCCCCACCGTGAAGGCGTCGAAAGGACTTTCCCCCCGCTTTATGAAACCCGATATTCCCCCGTATTGGCGCAAAGAGGGAAACCTTTCCTTTCGGTCGGTAAGTATCTTCCACGGATAGCCCTGATGACCGACATCCCAAACCACCACGTCGTCGGGAGGGTTGAAGACCTTTAGGAGGGCTATGGTAAGTTCGACCACACCCAAAGAGGGACCCACATGTCCACCCGTTTTGGAAGTGACCTCTATTATGTATTCCCTAACCTCCTCGGCGAGTTTTTCCAATTTTTCGAAATCCCACCTCTTGATGTTTTGGGGAGATTTGTATTTCCCAAGCAGGTCGTACTTTTCCCAGAGCAACTTTCACCCCCTAAGAGGGATAGAATGTAGCACTTTACCCTTAAAGGGTGGAAAAGATTTGGATAGACCTTTGGGTGGATTGGTAAGAGGTGGTCGGGGCGGCCGGGATCGAACCGGCGACCTCTGGCCCCCCATGCCAGCGCTCTGCCTCTGAGCTACGCCCCGTGGACAAAGAGATAAATATAACAAAACTCCCAAAGGAAATCAAGCGATACAACCCGAAAAAGGGTTGTCAAAGTTTTTCCAACACCTCCGGGAGCTCGGCTACGGAATCTATAACCAGGTCGGGTTTTATACCCCTCTCCAAATCGGAGGGTTTGAATTTTCCCGTCTTTACCAGGATACCGAAGAGTCCGGCGTCCATTCCGCCCTTTACGTCGGCTTCTATATCGTCGCCCACGACCGCCACCTCCTCCGGTTTTAAACCCATACTGCGAACGGCTTTGAGAAAAAACTCCCTGTTGGGTTTTCCTATAAGTATCGCCTCCCGACCGGTTGCATATTCCAATCCGACCACAAAGGGTCCCGCATCGAGTGAGAGTTCCCCGTCCCTGTCGAGGTAATACCGATTTTTAGCCGCCGCAATCAGTTTCGCGTCCTTCATAAGATATCTAAAAGCCCTGTTGAGGTTTTCGTAATTCATATTCTCCCGCGCGTCGCCCACCACCACATACTCCACCGGTAGGTCTTTCAAATCTTTAAACTCCTCCTTTGCGAGGTCGGTCAAAACCAGATAGGCACCCGCATTGTGTTCCTTCAAGAATTCCTTGGTCGCCGTGAGGGCGGAAAATATTTCCTCCTCCTCTACGGGAAAACCCATTTTTTGGAGTTTTTGAAATATTACCCTCCTCGGTTTGGTCGTCGTATTGGTTATAAACCTCAAGGGATATTTTTCTTTCAATTTTTTTACCGCCTCGACAGCCCCCGGTATGGGTTTGTCGCCGATATAGAGAGTGCCGTCGAGGTCTAGAAGAAGCCCCTTTATCCTTCCCATAAGAAGGAATTTAGCCCGCGCTTTGCGCGGGGATTTTAAAGACAATCCCCGAAATACCACCCCACTACGGGAACGTAAAATTTAACTAATTGGGCTTTTTTCCCACAAAAATCTTTTCGGAGGTCTAATATGGCGGGACACAGCCACTGGGCGCAGATTAAACATAAAAAGGCAAAGGTTGACGCCCAAAAGGGTAAGCTCTTTTCCAAACTGGCAAAGGAAATAATGATTGCCGCCCGTCTGGGGGGTCCCAATCCCGACCACAACCCCCGTTTGAGGCAGGCTATAGAGAGGGCTAAAAAGGCGAAAATGCCCTCGGAGAAAATCGAATATGCGATTAAAAAGGGTGCTGGCTTAATCGAGGGTGAGGCTATCGAAGAGGTCGTTTACGAGGGATATGGACCCGGCGGTGTGGCTATTATGGTTGTAGCCCAAACCGACAACAAGAACCGTACCGTAGCCGAGATTAGGAATATCTTTAACAAACACGGCGGAAAGCTGGGAACCAGCGGAAGCGTCGCCTTTCTCTTCGACCGCAAAGGTGTTATAGAGGTTCCCGCCGAAGGTATAGACGAGGAAACCATCCTCGAAAAGGCTATCGAAGCGGGTGCGGAAGACGTTCAACCCGGCGAGGAAGTTCATATAGTCTATACCTCTCCCGAAGACCTCTATCAGGTCAAGGAGGAACTCGAAAAGCTGGGCGTTCCCGTTGAGAAGGCGGAAATCTCCTACATACCCAATACCACCGTCAGGATAGATAACCCCGAAGAGGCGCAAAAACTCATAAAGCTCCTCAGCGCCCTCGAAGACCACGACGACGTTTCGCAGGTTATCTCCAACTTCGATATCCCCGAGGAGGTAATGGCGAAAATTTCCTAACCTCTTTTTGGTTTTATTTCTTTCCACACCATAGGGGAAACGCTTTTCCTCTACTCCCCAACCTTAAAATAACTACCTGCTATGTCTTCCAAAAAACTCCCCTACACCGAAAAGGGAATATTGATAAATTCGGGACCCTTTAGCGGGTTGGATAGCGAGGAAGCCAAAAAGAGGATTGTTGAGGAACTCGAAAAACGCGGTTTGGGTAAGAGAAAGGTAACCTACCGCCTTAGGGATTGGAATATTTCGAGACAACGCTATTGGGGAACCCCTA
>JALWDU010000029.1 GCA_027036735.1 Aquificales bacterium
CCCACCTCCTCGGGGACGACGAAGGCAAAGTCCCTCCTCGTGGGGGGAAACTTCGATATAGCCCTGTATTGGGGTCTCTTTGCCACCTCTTGGAGTTTCTCGAGGTCTACCTCCCCGACAAAGGGAACCGATTTGAGTTCGAGCTTCTGCGCCACCTGGGGGTGGAGTTTTCCGAAATACCCCAAAACGGTTTCACCCACCCTAATCTCCGCACATAGGTAGGGGTGCATGTAGGAGACCTCCTTCGGTCGGACGGAGAAATCCCCCACCCCGAAACGGGACAGAAGCGCTTCTAATACACCCTTAAAGGTCAGAAAATCCCATTCCTCCTCACCCCTAAAGTGTTTCCTGAACTTCCCGACCGCCAACAGTCCCAAAGTGGGAACTTCCCTATCTTCGAGATAGACCTTACCGAGTTCGAATATCGCAATATCCCTGCTGAAGTTGTTTTGATTGAATTTGGCAACCTTTACCAGGGAGGGAACGAGAGAAGTCCTCATATGCCTCTGCTCGGCGTTGAGTGGGTTGACAATCTCCCAATAGGAGGGGAGGTTAAAGAGCTCCCTAAGGCTCTCCTCAATCCAGGGAAAGGTGATAACCTCGTCAAAACCCCTATCGGTTAGGAGATTTCTAATCTTTTCCTCGAAGGGTCTCCTTATCTCGGTATTCATGGGGAGGGTCGGCTTTAGGGGTTCCACGTTGGTGTATCCGTAAATTCTTAGGATTTCCTCTATTAGGTCGACATCTTTGGATATGTCGAAACTCCTAAAGGCGGGTATTTTCGAGCTGAAAACCACATCGAGGGGAATATTCTTTTCTTCCGCCACTTTTAGGAGTTTGTCATAAGACACCTTTAACCTGTTGGTGGACATAAGTATTAAAACTACACGGCGGGGAGGATAGCCCGCCTAATGGCGGTGAAATAGGGGAACAACCTCCGTTCCGTAAACGAGCTTTAGAATTTCGGGGCGTAAAACCGCCTGCGGCTCGCCGTGGTAGTGGAGACGCCTGTTTATGCAGACCGCCTTGTCCACATAGCGCCACACCACGCCCACATCGTGGGTGACCATTATTACGGTGAAACCCTTTTCGTCCCGAAGGGCTTTTATAAGCTCGTAAAAACTCTGCTGACCGGGGAAGTCTATGCCGGTGGTCGGCTCGTCGAGGAGTAAGAGTTTCGGTTCCCCGACGACCGCCCTCGCCAAGTTCACCCTCTGCTGCTGTCCCCCCGAGAGGTTTGAAAACCTTTCCTCCGCAAGGTGTTTAACCCCAAATCTCTCCATCGTTTGGAGTGCCCTCTTTACCTTTTCCCCCTTTGGAAGGTCTTTATACCAGAGACCCAAAAGAACCACGTCGAGTGCCGAAAGACAGCTCTCCCTCTTGAAGTTAACCCTTTGGGGGAGATACCCAACGAGATGTCCCTTTACCGCCTCCTTTGGTGGTTTTCCGAAAATCTCAACCCTCCCGCGGGTGGGATTTATCAAACCCAAAAGGGTTTTTAAGAAAGTTGTCTTTCCACCCCCGTTTGGTCCCACTACGGCGACGATTTCCCCCCGGTAGATTTTTAGGTTTATATTCTCCAAAATGGTCTTCCCCTCTATCTCCACGTAGAGGTTTTCAACGTTAACCGCCACGGGTCTGAACTTTTTTTCCATTTAGAAAAAATTGGAAAATAGCCTGTAAATGTCCAAAACCTATGATATCCCCTTAAGGAGGTTGATAAAGGACATCCCTGTAAACTTTTTGAGTTTAGTTTTTAACCGGTCTTTCGACCCCAAAGAGGCGAGGTTTTTGGACGTAAAACTCCCCAAGTTGTTCGAAAGGGAAGCAGACCTAATAGTGGAACACAAAGGAGAAATTTACCACCTCGAGATGCAATCAACCGACGACCCCAAGATGGGCTTAAGAATGCTCTACTACCACCTCCTCATTTTGGAAAACTACGGAAAAATTCCGCACCAAGCGGTGGTATATGTCGGTGAGAAACCCTTAAAGAGGATGTCCCCTATTGTAGAAACCTCCACTTTAAGGTTTGAATATCGGTTAATAGACCTCAATAAGGTGGATTGTTCTTTGCTCTTAAACTCTCCCGAGCCTAGCGATTGGGTTCTCTCTATCCTCTGTAGGATGGAAAACGAAAATAGAACCCTAAAAGAGTTGTTAACCAAATTCCTATCTTTACCCCACTCCAAAAGGGAAAAATATCTAAACTACCTTTTACACATTGCGGGGTTAAGACCGAAAAGGTTAAATTTACTCCGTAGAGAGGTTGAAAAGATGCCGCTTGTAATAGATTTAAGAAAACATCCTCTATATCAAGATGGGCTAAAAGAGGGATTAGAAAAAGGTTTAGAACAAAAAGCGAAAGAAGACACAATTAGCCTCTACAAGGAGCTAAAGCTACCACCCGAAAAGATTGCAAAGGTTTTAAAGCTTCCACTCGAAAAGGTTAAAAAGTGGCTCAAAGAGGAGGGGCTTTTAGAAAATCCTTCATAAAATTTTTTCCCCTACATGGCGTATATAGCCCCCGTTTCCGACCCGCTCAAGCTCGATGTTAAAAACCTAAACTTCTACTACAACGGCTTTAGAGCCCTAAAGGATATAAACCTACCCGTTCCGGAAAAGAGGGTGACCGCCCTAATAGGTCCCTCCGGGTGCGGTAAGACTACCCTCCTTAGATGTTTCAACAGAATGCACGACCTCTATCCCGGAAACCGCTACGAGGGGGAGATTATCCTTTACCCCGACGGGATTAATATTCTCTCGCCCGATATAGACCTGATAGAGCTTAGAACCCGTATAGGTATGGTCTTCCAAAAGCCCACCCCCTTCCCGATGTCGATATTCGACAACGTAGCCTTCGGTTTGAGGCTTAGGGGTATAAAGGACAAGAGCGAACTGGAAGCCCGCGTTGAGGACGCCCTTAAAAAGGCGGCTCTCTGGAACGAGGTAAAAGACCGCCTCCACGAAAACGCCTTCTCCCTTTCGGGCGGACAGCAGCAGAGACTCGTTATAGCCCGTGCCATAGCGGTGGAACCGGAGGTTTTGCTCTTCGACGAACCGACTTCCGCACTCGACCCCATTTCAACCGCGAAGATTGAGGAACTCGTTTTAGAGCTCAGAGACCAGCTAACCATTATCATCGTAACCCACAACATGCAGCAGGCTTCCAGGGTCTCCGACTACACCGCCTTTATGTATATGGGCGAACTTATAGAGTTTGGACCCACCGAGCAGATATTTACCAACCCCAAGGAGAAATTAACCGAGGACTACATCACCGGTCGTTTCGGTTAATCCCCTTCCCCTTTGGGGGGATTGAAATTAAAAGGGACTTAAAGCAGATAGAAACCTTCTAACCCCGTAGAGGAATACCTCTCTAAAGGTCAGTTCCCCCCTCAGGAATTGGAAAAATTTCTCCAAATCCCCCGGTTGGACTTTTTTAAACAGTAACCCCTGAAAGTTGTAAGCCAAACCCCCTGTGAGGTAGGCAAAAAGAAACTCCCTTTCGAGGGTTTTTAATCTTTTCCCGTAACATCGGCGGCTCTCCTCCAAGCTTTCGGAGAGGCAGTCGGCGAAGATGTGGGCTTGCCTTACGGCGTAGTAGATGCCCTCCCCCAAAACGGCGTCGGTTGCGCCCGAGGTGTCCCCCAAGAGGAAGAGCCTCCCCTCACCCTTAATTAGGCTTCCCTTAGAGGTGGGTATAAACCACCCCTTAAGGGAAAGGATTCTCTTACCCTTCAAAATGGGGTGGTTTTCTACGTAATCCTTTAGAAGGTCTCTCAAATTCTTCACTTCCCCTTTTAGGGATGCCAGTCCTACGCTAACCCTATCCTCCCCGTGGGGAAAGACCCAACCGTAACCCCACTTTACGAGACCTATATCGATAAAGACCTCGTCCATATCCCTTATGCGGGTTTCGACTATCGCCTCCACAACGGGAACCGGTTTTCTATCGTATCCGTAAACCCTTAGTGTTCGACTCAAAGCCCCGTCCGCCCCCACGAGGTATTTGGCTCTGTAGCTTCCCCTGTCGGTTTCGACCTCTATATAGTCCCCGTAAAGGTTTCTAAAGTTTAGAAAGGTCTCCCCTTGGTGGACTTTTGCCCCCTCATCCTCCGCCTTTAGGGTTAGGTAAAAGTCGAAATCGGAGCGCCCGACAATCTTTACAACCGGCTCTTTGGAGCGGGCGTTTACGTAGCGCTCCCCCCTCCAGCCGAGGTTTCC
>JALWDU010000030.1 GCA_027036735.1 Aquificales bacterium
CTTCGTCGTCTTTCCCGGCAGTAGGACTTCGGAGGTTAGGAGACACCTAAAGGTGTTGGAAAAGGCTATCCCCCTCGCGGTTAAGGAGTTTTCCCTCCGACCGGTGGTTTTGGCTTTCCGCTCCCACCGGAGGTTTTTGAGAAAACTCCACTCCCTATGCAGGGTGGTTTACATAGACGCCAACCCCGAAAGGGGGCATCTGTTTATAAAGCACGCCCGCTTCGGGTGGATAAAGTCGGGAACGACCGCCTTCGAGACCGCCCTTTTGGGAACGCCCCACCTCCTCTTTTACCGGGTCAGCCGCCCCACCTACTGGATTGCCAAACGGCTCGTCAAAACCCCCAACCTGCACCTGGCGAACGTAATTCTCGGCGAGGGGGTAATCCCCGAATTGGTTCAAGACCGATTTACCCCCGAAGGGTTGATAAAGGCAACCTACCGCCTATTGGAGGAACCGGAATATTGGAGGGAACACTTTTCGGCGCTAAGGGAGAAATTGAGACCCCCGAAGGGGTCGGTATTCGAATACACCGCGGAGGTTCTAAGGGAAAAGTTGGACTGACCCTGGAGGGGTCAAACCTTGTAGGACATTTCCACGAATTGTTTGACCTTTTCGGCAACCTTGCCGCTCCTTAAGTTTTCCCTCGCGAGGGAAACGCCTTCCTTCGGACTTCCCACCAAACCCGCCGCGGCTAGGGCGAAGGCGGAGTTTATCACGAGAAAGTCCTCCGCCGCCTCATTCTTACCTTCGAGAATTTCCTCAAAAATACGCACATTGGTGGCGCAATCGCCTCCGGCTATATCCTCCAAGCGGCGGCGGGGAAGACCGAAGTCCTCCGGTTTTACCCTGTAAAGCTTGACCCCTTCGGGGGTTATTTCCGCAACCAAAGTCTCGTCGGTTACGGAGACCTCGTCGAGACCCTCCATGCCGTGAACCACATACCCCTTTATCACACCCAAGTTTTTCAAGACGTGGGCTAGAGGTTCGACCAAATCGGCGGAGTAGACCCCAACCAGTTGGCGTTTCGCACCCGCCGGATTGGAGAGGGGTCCCACCAGGTTGAAGAGCGATTTAACGCCCAACTCCCTCCTGACCTTCGCCACGTTTCTCATAGCGGGATGGTAGACCGGCGCGTATAGAAAGCCTATACCCACCTCGTCGATGAGACGGGCTACCTGCTCGGGAACGAGCTCGATGTTTGCCCCCAAGGCTTCCAGGAAATCGGCGCTACCGCACTTGCTCGAAACGGCTCGGTTGCCGTGTTTTGCCACCTTTCCCCCGGCGGCGGCTACCACAAAGGCGGTCATAGTCGATACGTTGAAGGTGTCCACCCTGTCGCCCCCC
>JALWDU010000031.1 GCA_027036735.1 Aquificales bacterium
AATTCATCGCCAAAGTAGTCCTTCCAGTTTTGAGCCAAAATCCTCTTGGCGTCGTATTCTCTGATACCCCTCTGAGCCATTGCTTTCCTCCAAAAGTGGTTGAAATTTGGAGACTAACATTATACCTAAAGAGGTTAGAGGCTTTTTATCCCCCCCGGAAGGGAAGCAAAGAAAAAGGGGAAACCTCACGGGGAACCTAAAGGGAAGTTTAGAAACTCCAGGTTATACCGAGGGAAACGCTATCCTCGGATAGTTTGGATTTCCAGTAATCGCCATTCGTTGCCCTACTTGTTACGCTATTTTCAAACGCGTGCATGTAGGCGATATCCAAAGTTACATCTTGTGTCAAGTTAACACCCATACCTACCGACAGGTGGTTTTCGACTATTGCGGGAAATCCTATTATTCTCATGCATTCATTTCCCTCAGCCTTTTGGGTGGCGGATATAGTCCTGCCGTCTATAGGGCTTTTGCCGTAGTTATAACCCGCACGGAGGGTTATGCGGTCATTTAGCCGATAGGCACCTCCCACCTTTACAACCCATTGGTCATCCCAACCGAAATCTTTGTAACCGTCGGCATCGCTCCACTTTATATACTGCAGGTCAGCCCCTACACTCAAACGGGGTGTGGGTTTGAGTCCTACACCTACACCGAATTGCCAAGGTTGTTCGAGGGTCATGCCCTCCAGCTTTCCGTCGTTATTGAAGTCATAAACTCTCGAAAAGTTCAGCTTTATGGGGGTTTTTACTGCGGCGCCTATATTAATCCAATTGTTGTATTTATAGGCAACGCCAAACTGTCCGCCCACAGCGTAGTCGGAGCTCAGTCCATGCCCCAAGTCCAGAGCGCCGTAAACCAAGTCCAAACCGAAACCTATGGAGAATTTATCGGTTACCCTATAAGCCAGAGAAGGGGACAATTCCATTCCCTGGAAGTTGGTATAACAACCCGCAGGGGATACGTTGTTGTTTCCGTAAACAATTCGGTCTCCGCAGCTCACATTGGTATTGCGGTAATCTACACCCATTCCCGATATGCCGTAAGCGGCTATACCGAAAACCCACCTATCGTTTATCGGGGCAATAACGCCTATAGAGGGAATGGCGAAATACTTCGCATTACTGGTTGCGGAAGCATCCTGTCCCCCATTTAGGAGGCTTTTGGTTTTAGCCTTCGTATGGGGCATAAATAGGGTTCCGCCGAAGGAGAAAACCTTAGTTCTGTAATAGCTCATAAGGGCGGGGTTGGAGAATACAACGCTGTCCGCATCGGTCGGCAAGCCTATACCGACGCCACCCATGGAACGGGAAACGGGTCCAACACCTATCAGCAGGTCTCCGTTGGTCGCAAATACCGTTCCCCCCACCAGGAGGGCTCCTACCAACAACCTTTTATTGACCTTCATCACATTACTAAATTGCCTCACAAATACCTTTTTGCAAGGTTATATTATTATTTGTATATTAGAATATACCGATACCTTTTATTGACTGCGGTCAATGAGCCTTTCCCTCAAAGATTCCGAGAATGACTTTCAAACCCTTAGGAGGTATAAAGATGTTCGGTTTATCCAGAAGGAAGGAAAAGAAAAATATCGAACTCCCCTTTTTGTGTTGGCAGTGTGAAATGAGCGCTCCAAACGGGTGTGGAACCCACGGGGAGGAGAAAGGTGTCTGCGGTAAGACGGGAACAAAAGCCCGTCTGCAAGATTTAATAACTTACGGGCTTAGGGGCTTAGCCGCGTATAGGGAGCACGCCAGGGAACTCGCCGATTTGGACAATCCCGAAGATAGGAAACGCCTTTTGGAGATTGACGACGTAATAGGGGAAAGCCTCTATTTCACCCTAACCAATGTCAACTTTAATTTCGACGAGCATATCCAACAGCTTATGAAAATAGGTCAAGCCGGTGTTAAGGTCATGGACTTGCTCTCCGACCTCCACGTGAGGGCTTTGGGACTTCCGCAACCCACCGAAGTTCCTCAAAATAGGGCTGAAAAGGCTAAGGGCATTTTGGTATCGGGTCACAACCTCCTAATGTTGAAAAAGTTGCTTCAACGCATAGAGGAAAGGGGACTAAGCGACAAAATTTATGTTTATACCCACTCCGAAATGTTGCCGGCTCACGCCTATCCCGAACTAAAGAAATATAAAAATCTAAAAGGAAATATAGGTAAGGCTTGGTTCGACCAGACCGAAATTTTTGCCAAGTGGAAGGGAACCATCGTTGTAAATACCAACTGCATAGTGCCACCCGAAAAGAGCTCCAAGGTGAACGAATATATAGACCGCCTTTATACCTATAAAGTGGTTGGCGTAGAGGGGGCTAAAAAGATTGAAAACGACAATTTCGACCCATTAATCGACCACACCCTGCAACTACCCGATATAGAGGGTTTTGAGAGCAACGAAAAGGTAAAAACCGGGCACCACTATCTGACGGTATTGGACTACTACGGCGAAAAGATTCTCAAAGCGATAAAAGAGGGTAAGCTTAAGAGGATTTGGGTTATTGCCGGATGCGATGCCCCCGGCAGGGCGAGAAACTATTTCCGCGAATTGGCACTCGCCGTTCCCAAAGACCACCTTATTATTACCAGCAGCTGCGGAAAGTTCCGCTTCAACGACGTCGATTTCGGTTTTATACCGGGCACCGATATCCCCCGCTATATAGATTTGGGGCAGTGCAACGACAGTAACGGGGCGGTTCACCTCGCCTTTACCGTAGCCAAAGCCTTGGGTATCGAGGATGTAAACAAACTTCCCGTTTCGATTGCCCTGATGTGGATGGAGCAGAAGGCAATTTTAATACTTCTGGCTCTCTTAAGCTTGAGTATTAAAGATATCTACATAGGTCCCAGGGCTCCCCAATTCCTAAACGAGGATATTTATAACTTCCTCAAAGAGACCTTCAACCTAAAGGTTATTAGCGGCGATATTTATAAGGATTTCGGTCAGGAGTTGGCGGCTTAAACCTTACCAAGAATAAAATTTTCTCAAAAGCTCTCTATTTTTCACAACAAATTTTTTCCCTTTCTTTTCGATTACTCCAAGCTGTTTAAACTTTTTTAGCTTTCTCGAAAAGGTTTCGGGGCGTATTCTTAACATTTCGGCTATTTTGTAGGCTTTTTCTTTTTCCAACAGATGGGGATTTTCGTATATAAATTTGGCTATCCTCGTTTCGGTATCCAAAACGAAACTGTCCTCTATAAGTCCATAAAGGAGGTTTATCTTCTCCAAAAGGGAACTTATAATTTCCAAACAAACACCTTTATGGGTTAGAAATTTTTGAAATTTTTGAAAATCTACCTTAAGGATTACACCATCGGTCTCCATAATACAATTGGCGGGAAAAGGAATTCCCTTTATATTTGCCATTTCCGCTATAAGGGAGATACCCTTAAAGCGGTGGATAACCAACTCCCTCCCTTCGGGGTCTATTCTGTAAACCTTTGCAATACCCCTTAACAGGATATGCAAATACTTGGGAATATCCCCTTCCAGGAATACCAATTCGCCTTTCCTGTATTTGGTCAAAAAAGAAAAATTTTCTAACTCTTTTATTTCCTCATTTTTTAAATTCCTAAAGAGGAAAATATCTTTTAAACTTCGTAAATTATTGGAAGTATTAATGTTCCCTACCTCCCAAAGCTCTCAATTTGGGATTTTATTTTTTAAATTTGCCAACAGCATTCAAATATTTGCATATAAAAATATCATGAAATCGGTAAATACTTGCTTTCTAATTAATCGAATCCATATGATTATCCTTAGATTGCTATTATTGGCAAGGGAGGTTTCTGCATGCTAAAGGCGAAAATAACCAGGAGGGATTTCCTCAAAGGTTCGGTAGCCCTTGCCGGGGCTGCGACCACGCTCTCCTTTTTACAACTCACTTCCAAAAAACTCAACGCCACAGAGGTTTACACTCCGGGTTGGAACATAGAGTGGAAGCCAAACGTATGCGGTTTCTGTGCCAATATTTGCGGTCTAAATGTTAGAGTTCACGAAAAGGGTAATGTTAAAAAACCCCTCAAAATTGAAGGTAACGAATACGACAACTACGGACAGGGTAAAATCTGTGCAAGGGGTCAATCGGGACTTTCCTATCTGTTTAATCCCGACAGAATAACAACCCCCCTTATCAGGGTAGAAGGTTCTAAAAGGGGTGAGTGGAAATTCAGAAAGGCGACCTGGCAGGAAGCCTTCCAATACATTATGAAAAAAGTCCAAGAGCACAATATCCAACCCCACGAGTGGGTATTCCTCGGCGGTTGGCACGGTTGCGCGCAATACAGACCGTGGGCGTTCGGTGCGGCGCTCCTTATGGAAATGCTAAACCTCTGGGGTGCACCCATTCAAAACTGCGTCGGTGTTGAGCACCTCGGAATCCACGCCGCAACCGGTTACTTCAACGCCCACGACGAAATGGTTGTCGATTTTGAAAACGCAAACTTTATTCTCGTTGTAAGGTCTAACGGTTCTCTCGCGGGTATATCCACCGGTAGGGCTCACAGGTTTGGAGAAGCCCTAAAGAGGGGAGCATTCCTAACGGTCGTTGATGTAAGACGCTCCGAAACCGCCGCAAGGGCTCACAAATTCCTAAAAATTAAGCCGGGAACCGACCTTGCGCTCGCCCTCGCGATGCTCCACGTGATACTCCACGAGAGGTATTACGGAAAGACCCTATACGAACACAACTTGGATTTCATCAAATACCACACCAACGCACCTCACCTGGTTATCAAAATGAAACACCCCGTCACCAAACAGGAAACCTGGTGGCTCCTATCCGACAAGGACGGTATATGGTGGAAAAACTTCCACGTTTGGGATGAAAGAAATAATAGACTTGCAACCGTTCAAGGTTACTCCAACCATAACAAAACCGACATTAACGGAAATAAGATAGAACCCGCTTTGGAACTTTCCGAAGAGGTTAGGAAACAATTATTGGAGGGTATTAAAAAACAAAACCCGGCGGTGGAGGATGTAAAAACTGTCTGGGAACTACTAGAGGAAAAAACCAAAGATTACACCCCCGAGTGGGCGGAAAAGATTACCGAAATCCCCGCAAAGGATATAAGAGAAGTTGCGATAATGTTTGCCACCAAGCGCCCTTCTGTGGTGGAACCCGGTATCTACGACGCCCGTTATGCCAACTCCATACAGCTCAGAAAAGTCCTTACCCTAATGCAGATGATAGTAAACGGACACGACAATGTGGGCGGATGGATAGTCGGTGGTGAATACAGGCACAAGGTCGCCAAATTCTGGGAGTGGCTCAATAAGGAAGGTTTCGATTGGATAGGCGGTAAATACATCAAGTTCCCCATAGGTTATCCCGTTGAAAAGAGCCCCTATCCGACCTACAACATACCCGGCGTCTTCTGGGTGCTGGACGTATTCTTCGGACTGTTCCTACCCAACGCGCAAAATCCCGAAGCGGTTAAAAAGTTCGTTACCAAACTGGACTATACCGACCTTGTAAAGAGCGCAACCTCCAGCCAAATACCCAACATTGCAATACTCGCCAGCTTCGAGCAGTGGGCTAAGTTTATGAGCGGTCAGTCCAAAGAACCGGGAGTAGCATTGCCTGTAGTTTCCGATTACGGATTCGACAAAGCCTTTGAAGGCAAACTAAAGTGGAACGGTAAGGAATACAAACCCAAAGCGATTTTCGGATATGCGATAAACCCCGTTCTCGGAAACCCCTACGGCGACAAGTGGAAAAAGTGGATGGAAGAGGCTAAGCTGGTCGTATTTTTTGACACAATGCCGACCGACTCCAATGTCTATGCCGACGTTATCCTTCCCGACGAGCACTACCTCGAAAGGGATGACATCATACTCGGTAGGGGTAACTCTCACCACCTAACCGTATTCAAGCGTAGCCGAGTCTATAAGATAGGCGAAGGTAAGCACGGCGTTGACTTTTTCTTCGAAATGACCGCCGGAATGCTCGGCGCCAAATTAATGCAAGAGGGCAAAGCCAAAGATATGAAAGAGGCTATGGCAAAAGGCGCCGAGATTTATATCGATTTCGTTGCCAAAATGCTCGGTTACGACAGAGAAGAATTCAAAAAATTGGTATTCGAAAGGGTCTTTAAAGAGGGTAAACCTTTCACAAAAGCGGTTTACGAATATCAGCTCAAAGAACTCGCCAAAGAGGTCAGCGAAATAAAGGGTAAAGAGGTAAAACCCGAAGAGCTCGACAAAGAACTAAAAGAAAAAGGTTTCTACGACATAGAAACTATGGAGGAACTCCTAGAAAAATGGAGAATTCCCGAACAGATACCCACCACCCTACCCTCGGGAAGGATAGAGCTGTTCTCCACCCTCTTTGAGTTGGTTCAAACCTTTTACGGATACTTCCCCAACTGGGACCCCGTATGCGCCTACGTTCCCTTAAGGAGAAAAGAGAGCGGTCTCGCCGAAAGCGAATTCTTTATCTCCCACGGAAAGGCTCCCGTATTCTCCCACAGCGGTGTTCACACTTTGGATAACCCGCTTATTGTGGGTATCACCAACTGGAAGAAACTCCACAAGATTTACTACAGGGTTTGGATGCACCCCAAAGCGGCGGAGCGCCTCGGTCTCAAGGACGGCGACTACATAGAGGTTATAAACAACGAAGACCCCTCCAAGAAGATGAAAGCCCGTGTATTTATCACCGAATGGGTGAGGGAGGACACGATTTTCGTTCCCTTCAACGGGGGAACCGAAGCTCCGGTTAAATTCGCGGTTAAACCTCCCGAGGCGGCAAGACACGTCGATGTAGTCCACTACAAGGTTGAGCCTCTAATCTCCGGTTATACGAGGGACGAGGTGACGGTAACCGTTAAAAAGGCTTCCGCTTAATTCCCCCTCCGGGGGCTTTTATAAATTTGGAGGTGTGAGAGATGGAAAATAAAAACAAGCTTCCGAATTGGGCTTTTGTTATAGACCTAAATTCCTGCATCGGTTGTAACGCCTGCATGGCTGCCTGCACCCAGGAAAACCAAACCCCCTATTGGGCTGAAAAGTTCAGGACTAAAGTCGAACAGGCGGAATTGGTAAAAGGGGATAACGTCGGAAGGTTTTTCTTCCCCCGCCTATGCATGCACTGCCAAAATACCCCCTGCTACTACGCCTGCCCCACGGGTGCAACCTACAAAACCCCCGAAGGGGTTGTTATGGTTAACCAAGACCTGTGTATAGGTTGCGAGGCTTGTGTTACCGCCTGCCCTTACGACGCGAGGTACCGCTACGACTATGAAGACGTTGTTAAAAACAAAGAACTTTTCGGGGAAGAATTTTCTATTCACCAAGTACCCCACGTCGATAAGTGCACCTTCTGTTACCACAGGATTACCAAGGGCTTGGAACCCGCATGTGTGGCAACCTGTCCCACCGACTGCCGTATGTGGACCGACCTAAACAACCCCGAAGACCCGGTAGCCCAACTCGTTTTGAGCGGTAGGGCTAAACCTTTAGCGGAACATTTGGGAACCAACCCTAAGGTTTACTACATCGCACCCTCTTCTACTAAGGTTGAGCCGGTAGATATGGAAGAGGTCTATTCCGCCGAAAGGGGCGGCAAAGAAGAGTAAGGAGGTGTAGGAGATGGTAGGAATAGACTTTCACCAACTTTTGACTTTTGAACCTCAACACCACTGGGGTGTAGGCGTTGCCATTTACCTCTTTTTGGGTGGGCTCGGTGCCGCAATAGGCTTTTTAGCCACCATGTACAAACATGTTTTCAAAAAAGATGACCCCTCTATGTTCTCGTGGTCTATGTTGTTGGGTGTCCTCCTCGTAAACTTCGGTGGTATCTTCCTCGTTCTCGATATGTTCGTCTGGGAATCCTTCCTACACGGGCACATTTTCGAAATCTTTAAAGTGCTCTTAGCCCTATTCGGTGCTGCAGTCTTTAACGGCAACTTCCATCCTTGGATTCAAATCGGTGCTAACCTGATTATGTGGTTCTCCATACTCGGCTTATTGTGGGCGCTCTCTATGGCTGACAGAACCGCCCTTCTCAACAAGATAGGCTTTGTAGTGAAAATCGGAAATATCTTCAAACCTATTCAAGGTCTTTTGGGATGGCTAACAATGTTTTCCGCTCTCGGCGTTATGGCTTATACCGGATTCCTCCTATCGGTCGCACCCTCTATACCCGCCTGGAGCCACCCTCTGCTACCGGTGTTATTCCTAATTTCGGCACTCTCCACCGGAACCGCTTGGTATATGCTCTGGACTTACTTCGCCCGCGGCAAGGACGAGCAAACCAAGGAACTTAGGGAACACATCGGACACCAAGTCGAATGGGCGGATATCGCCCTCATAGGTCTCGAGCTACTCGCCATAGGCGCTTACTTCAACTACCTCTACTACGCCTACGCCGGCGGTAAATACGTGTTCCACCATATGCTGTCCGATATGGGTTTCGTCGGCGGCTTCCTATTCCTCGGGCTGATAATCCCTTGGATTTTGGAATTCATAGCGGCTAAAGTTCACTCCCTAAGGATTTTGGTTCCCCTAGCCGCCCTGCTGGTGCTCTTTGGCGGTTTCCTCCTGAGATATTACATCCTCCATTACGGTATCTACACCTATCCTTGGCCCTCCTAAGGGTCTTCTCTCCCTTCAAAATTTCCCTTTTGGGTTTCTCAAAAAATTCCCCTACTGTCGGAGAAAAATCGATATTCCCACAAGAGGTTAGAAATCCCCAAACCTTTTGAAGGAACAATAAACTCCTTCCATCCACCGGCGGTTTTCGACAGGGAGACAATCCCCGAAAGGGTACATTAAATCCTTGATGCAACTGGTGGAGAAAAAGGATTTGTTGATAAGGCACTACAAGAACGGTCTTTGGCTAATAGTTCATCCCCGCGAGGATACGGAAGTGGTTTCTCTCCAAGTGTGGTTTAAAGTCGGCTCCGTTTACGAGAAGCAGAACGAAAAGGGTATAGCCCACTTTTTGGAACATATGCTCTTCAACGGAAACGATAAATACGGCTACGGCGAAGCCGAAGCCCTTATAGAGAGCCTGGGGGGGCATATAAACGCCGCAACCTCCAAGGAGTACACCTATTACTACGTCAACATCGCCGCCCCCTACTGGAGGGAGGGGCTCGACGTCCTCTTTCACCTCACGATGAGGGCAACACTCGACGAAAAGATGATAGAGAAGGAAAAACCCATTGTCCTCGAGGAGCTCTACAGGGCAAAGGACAACTCCACAACCCAACTGTGGTGGACTTTCGAAAAGGAGATGTATAAGGTCTCCCCCTTCAGAGACCCCATTATCGGTTACGAAAAGACCATTAAGGGGTTTACGAGGGAGATACTCCTCTCCTTTTACAGGAGTTTTTACCAACCGAGAAACGCGACCGTCGTGGTGGTGGGAAAGGTTGACCCCCAAGAGGTCAGGGAATTTGTGGAAAAGACCTTTGCCGGTGAACCTTCGAGACCCGTCCCCAAAAGGTTTATTCCCGAGGAACCTCCCCAGCTCAAGGTTAGAAGTAAAACTTTGAGAGACCCGCGTATAGGAGGCGATAAATCCTACTCCCTCATAGGGTGGAGAATAGCACCCCTGGCAACCTTGGAAGATTACGACATACTGGTGCTGAACGAAATGCTTACGGGCGGTCGAACCTCCATTCTCTACCAAAAACTCCGCGAAGCGGGAATCGTTTACGCAATAAATTCTTACGACTTTGAACGGAGCAGGGACAACATATTTGTGGTCTCCGCCAGCCACCACCCCGACAACATAGAGACCTATAAGAAAAGGCTCTTCGAGATTTTACAAGAGATTTACGAAACGGTCGACGAGGATACGGTCGAAAAGTTCAAACGGAGGCTTATAAACTCCGAAATTTTCGAAAAGGAGGAGGCGGAAAACGAAGCCGCCTTTTACGGATACTCCCAAACGGTTGCCGGAAAGATAAACTACGCCCTCTACTTCTTCGACAACATTAAAAAGGTCGAACCGAAACATATAAAACTGGTTTTGGAAAAATACTTCCTAAACAAACCCTACACGGAAACCTTTCTCCTACCCTCCTGAGGTTTATACCTTCCCACCCCTCCTTTATAAGGAGGGGTTTTAATCTATCCAAAATATGGTCTCCATAAAGGAACTCTTTTCGTGGGAGGACTTTGCCCCCACCTTCCCGCTCACAGCCATAGGCGCAAGGGTCTGCTATTCGAAAAAATCGCTCGAAGACCTCCTAAGGGAACCCAAAGTCTCATCCCCCGCGGAGCGGGCTACCTTTTTATCCAGATTGGCAAATTGGAAACACTTTTCGGTTTTCGCCCACTCGTTCGCCTACAAGCGGGTAGGCAGGGATAAAGCCCTCTACATCGGGGCTAAATACTTCAAAACCTATTGGGACGAGAGACAGCCCGACCTTATAGGCGTTTCCCTAAGGCACTACCTCGAGGAACTCACCGACGGGGAAAGGGAAGAGGTTTTCAAACACCTCGCAAGGGTCGACAGGGAGATAAAACCTCTCTCCAAAAGTGGGAACGTGGTCTTATTGGGGGGAACCTACGATGGGTTTGGTTATTTCGTCTTCTACATAACGGGTATTTCGAGAATAGCAACCCACCAACTGGTGAGACACACCGCCTTAAACTTCTCCCAGAGGAGCCAAAGGTATACGACCGAAAAGGAAAACTATTCGGTAATCCCTCCCTCATTCGGAGAAAACGCCAAAAACCTCTTTAAAAGCTGGGACGAGATGGCTAACAACCTCTATAGGGTTTTAACCGAAGACCTAAAGATACCCAAGGAGGACGCAAGATTTATCCTCCCCCACGGGAGGGCTTCCAATATAGTGGTCTCCGCACCCACCCCTTGGCTTCTCGACTTTTTGAGGAAAAGAATGGAAAAAGCCGCCCAGTGGGAGATTAGAGAGATAGCCCACCGTATGTGGGAACTCTTGGAGAAAGAAATCCCTAAGGTGGAACTGTCGAAATATCTTTCCCTGTAAGGGAATTGAAAGAATTTTCCCCCTTTAGGCTTTTAGCGCCTTTTTCCACACCCACAGGAGGGCACCAAAGAGCAGACCCAAAAGTAAGAGTTCAAAAATCGCATGAAATCCCCAATGGGGGTAGGGATAAAAACCGTGATGGCAACAGCAGTGGGGGCAACCCATAATCTTTTAATTTAACTTCGGGGTTTAACGGATGCTAACGCGGAAACAAAAGCTCAAGCGTAGGCTTGCCCAATTGGCTTTGAAATTGCGGCGGAAGCGCTACGCGTGGCGAAAGAAGGAATACACCCGTTTGGACTACCTGGAAAAGCGCTTCTTTCAACTGCTGGCGCGTATGCGCGAACCGCTGATAATTATTATCCTCGTTCACTATTTTGGAACCATCGGTTATATGACCATAGAGCACTTCCCGCCCCTTATAGCCCTCTACCAAACCTTTATCGGCGTTTCGACCATAGGCTACGGCGAGATTATCGAGATGGACTCGGCGGGAAGGCTGTTTACGATATTTCTCGACTTTGCCGGTATAACTGCATTCTTCTACGCAACCGGGGTATTGGCGGAACTCTTTTTCAAGGAGGATATCTTAGAGATTTATCGGGAGTGGAAAATGCTCAAGGAGATACAGAAACTTTCGGGACATTACATAATAGCCGGCTACAACACCGTGGCAAAGGAACTAATACGCTTCCTAAAGGACAGGGGACACAAAGTTGTCGTTCTCCTCGAAAGGGACGACAAGGATATAAAGAAGGAACTCGAATTGGAGCACGTCCGATACTTCGTTATCGGGGAACCCTTTAAAAAATCCACCCTCTATTTGGCAAATATAAAAAAGGCTAGAGGTCTCATAACCACCTACACCGACGAGGCGAAAAACATCTCGATAATCGTGACCGCCCGCCTGCTGAGACCCGACAGGGAAAATTTCGAAATCATCGGTATAGCCAAAACCTACGAGACCGCCGTCAAGCTCCGCGAGCTGGGGGCTAACCACGTGATAGTTCCCGACCACATCGTCGCCGGCAGGATAGCGGCGCTCATATTCCATCCCCACACCTTCGTGGTGGCGAATATCCTCGAAAAAATCGCCTTCGGCGAGGAGAGCGAAATAGACCTGGCGGAGTTTGAGGTTAAAGAGGGTTCACCCCTCGAGGGTAAGACGCTTATAGACCTCGACCTTAGGAGGCGCTTCGGCGTTACCGTTGTCGCCATAAGGCGCGCCGACGGCAGGCTCGACATGGACATACACGGAAATACCGAAATTTATGGGGGAGACGTTCTCATACTCCTCGGAAAGCCGGAGAAACTCGACAAAGCCCTCGCGTGGTTGGAAAAGGTTCAGGAGGGAAAAATCCCCCTAAAGGACGGAGAAAAACAGACCGCCTAAAGGGGGAATTTACCTTTTCCTCTCCTCGCTATGTTCCTCTATCTCCAACACCAAGGGTGCGTAGTGGATATTCAGACACTCGCGCAGTTTCCTAATAAAAAACTTCTTGTAGTGTTCCTTCCACGCCTCGGCTCGGTTTGTTATAACCACAATTGTGGGCGGACGGGTTTTCTTCTGAAAGGCGTAATAGACCTTTGTCGGTTTACCCCTGTAGGAGGGCGGGGGGTTATCCCTAATAATCTTCCTAATGCAGTTGTTCACATAGGATGTCTTATGCTGTTTGTTGTAGTCCTCCCAAACGAGGTCTATAGCCGAAAAGAGGTTGTCTATTCCCTCGCCGGTAGTCGCTACGGTAAAGACAACGGGGGCGTAATCGACGAAAAAGAGTCGCCTCCTGACCTGCCTTTCCGCCTCATCGGGGGGAACGGGTAGCAAGTCCGCCTTATTCACATCTATAACCAAACCTTTACCCCTTCGGGAGACCAAACCCGCCAGCCTCTGGTCTTGGTGGGTAACCCCCTCCTTTCCGTCGATAACCAAAACCGCTATGTCGGAGCGCTCTATCGCGTTTAAAGTCCTATTGACCGCGAAAAACTCGGTGCCGTAATCCACATTCGAGGGACGCCTAACGCCGGCGGTATCGATAAAGAGGTATTTCTTTCCGTTCCTCTCGACCAGCGTATCGACCGCATCGACCGTCGTTCCCGCTATGGGTGAGACGATAGTCCTCTCTTCCCCCACTATCTTGTTAAATAGGGAGGATTTACCCACATTCGGTCTCCCTATAAGGGCTATTTTGGGAATGTCCTTTA
>JALWDU010000032.1 GCA_027036735.1 Aquificales bacterium
CCTGGGGTGGTATTCTTTTTGCGAGAACCCACAAGAGGGCGGTAATGATACCCCTCCCCAAAGTGGGACACTGGTTAAAAAAACTCTGGGCGTGGTATTACAAAAATTCCAAACTCGGAAAGATACCTCGTATCCCCGGCTTCGACGCACCTTAAGGTCTTTCCCTTTCAACCCTCCAATCGGGGGTTAATTTTTCCTCAAAACTCTTTAAAGGTTCTTCGAGAAACAAAAACCGCTTTGGGGAACAAACCTCACTAACCTTTATAAGGTCAGACTCAAAATTTAATGACAAGTTGTGGATTAAAAGTTGACAAAAACTTTTTGCGGAATAGCGTTTCGTCCTATAGTTCCAACAAAAGGGCACACCTCAGGAAGTTAATGTCCACTTAGGGTTGACCAAAAAGTTCAATTTTTGCTTGACCTTTTAAGGTTGGTTTGATATCCTTAAAACCCAAGTAAGGGTTAGGTTCTTTGGCAACTTAATATGGTCAGACTCACCTTTGTTTTTATGTCCCTATAAGGGTTTGAAACTCGCCGACTTGTTTTAAACCTATGTTTTTTTCTATGTTTTTATGTCCCTAGAAGGGATTGAAAAGTTCCCAAATCCCTTGCAATTGTGGTGAAAGCAATTCGTTTTTATGTCCCTGAAAGGGATTGAAACTAATATTGGTAGAAAACCCCAATGATGTTAAGCTCTTGTTGTTATGTCCCTAAAAGGGATTGAAACCCGCCTTACGGGCGAGTAAAGCCCAAAAATAACCCTTAACGTTCCAACACAATAAGCGACCAATTGCTCCCTTACAAGGTGTTTGAAAAAGTTTAAGACCTCAAAAAGGGAAACCTTGTTTTTTCTCAAAAGGGTTTTAAAAATCCATTCAGACCACGACGGGGTTATTCGGTAAACTTCTCCTTCCGCCAAAGGGTGAAAATAACGGATTTAATCCACTAAATGGGCAATCAAACTTTTCCCTACTCTAGGAGTTGATTGAAAACCCAACCGTTATAGGTGGGATGGATTTTTGCGGAGATAATGTTTCCCTATGAAATTCGGCGTTGCGGTTTTTCCGGGTTCTAACTGCGATTACGACACCTACTATGTTATAGACGAGGTTTTGAATAAACCGGTTAAGTTCCTCCATTGGGAGGATAGGAAGATAGATGTCGACTGCGTGGTTATACCGGGTGGGTTTTCCTTTGGCGACTACCTGAGACCGGGTGCGCTCGCCGCGAGAACTCCTCTTGCGGAGGCTATATACGATTTTGCCGAAAGGGGTGGATTGGTTATTGGTATCTGCAACGGGTTTCAGATACTCACCGAAATGCACCTCTTACCGGGTGCGTTAATACCCAACCGCCAATTGAAGTTCGTTTGTAAACCGGTTTACCTAAAGGTGGAGAACAACCAAACACCTTTCACCTCCAAGTTGGAAAAGGGTGCGGTGATAAACATTCCGATAGCCCACCACGACGGGAATTTTTACGCCCCTCCCGAACAATTAGAGGAGTTGGAGAGAAACGGTCAGGTCGTTTTGAGATACTGTTCCCCGGAGGGGGAGGTTTCTCCCGAATACAACCCCAACGGGAGTTTGAACAACATAGCGGGTATAGTCAACAAGAGGGGAAACGTGTTCGGTCTAATGCCCCACCCCGAAAGGGCGAGCGAAAAGGAACTGGGGAACGACAACGGGCTATTTATTTGGTATTCCCTCCTAAAGGAGGTTTAACAAAAACACCCTATGAGGTCTTGAATTTTTCTTCAGTCCCCCTTTTTGGTATAGGTTGAAGGAATGGAAATCCACCAGATTATTTTGGGGCTTTTTTTAATCCTAATTTCGGCGAGATTTTTTGCAGAGCTGTTCGCCCATATAGGTATACCGCCCGTATTGGGGGAGGTTTTTGCGGGAATAGTAATAGGACCCAGTCTGCTAAATTTGGTTCAACCCAACGAGATAATCAAAATCCTCGCGGAGATAGGCATTATTCTCCTCCTCTTCGAGGTCGGTATGGAGACAGACCTCGACAAGTTGAGGAGGGAAGGAATTAAATCGGTGCTGTTGGCTTTGGCGGGGGTTGTTTTACCCTTCGTCCTAGGTTTTGCGGTTGGCTACTACATATTTTCCCTCCCCCTCCTCGTCTCCCTCTTTATAGGGGGAACGCTAACGGCGACCAGTATAGGGATTACCGTTAGGGTTTTAAAGGATTTAAAAGCGGAAAAAAGCTTTTTGGCGCAGATAGTTATAGGTGCGGCGGTTTTGGACGATATTATCGGCGTGATATTGCTGGTTATACTGGCGGATTTCGCCTTTAGCGGAAGGGTGGATATCTTCCACGCCGTGAAGGCTACCGCGCTGGTATTGGTCTTTCTCGTGGCGGCTCCCCTGCTCGCCTCCCTTTTGGCGCGTCTAATCTACATCTACGACGCGAAATACCGCCGACTACCCGGTTTTATTCCCACCGTGGTTATTTCCCTCATACTGCTGTTTGCGTATATAGCCCACATCTTTGGGGCTCCGGAAATAGTGGGTGCCTTCGCCGCCGGTGTAGCCCTCTCGAGGAGCTTTTTCGTGCCTTTTGCCGCATTCCTAAAAAGGGAGGAAAAGGAGCGCTTTTTCCGAGATTTGGAACCCCAGATGAAACCCCTAATCTACCTGTTTACCCCTATCTTCTTCGTCAGCGTGGGGTTGGCTATGAATTTGAGGGAAATAGACTATTCCTCCCCCCTCTTTTGGGGATTGACGGCAATCCTCTTTTTGGTAGCCTTCTTCGGGAAGGCGGCGGGTGCCTATCTGATAAGGGACTTGTCCCACATAGAGAGGTTAATCGTGGGCATCGCCATGGTGCCGCGGGGTGAAGTGGGGCTGATATTTGCGGAATTGGGTAGAAACGCCAAGATTTTTGCAAACGATATCTATTCAGCCCTGGTATTTGTGGTTATCCTCACCACCCTTTTACCCCCATTCCTGTTGAAGGTTCTATACAAACGTTACGTTCAAAATTCGGAAGGCGGATGAGCTCCCTTCTCCTCCCGTTTTTGTGACAAAAGGTATTTCCTCTACGGGTAATTAATAGACACTAACTACTCTATTAGGAGGTCGAAAATGGGAAACGAAATAAGGGGTTTGGAGGATATTCTCCGCCAAAAGACGAGGGAGTTTTTGGCAAGCCAACTCAAAGTGAACGCGGAAAACTTTTACAAGCAGTGGAAGGAGGGGAAAGCTGTAATCCTCGACGTGCGCTCGAAGGAGGAGGTAGACCTCGTTAGGATTGGTCCCGCAATACATATCCCCCTAAACGAGCTTCCCGACCGCTACGGGGAACTGCCTAAGGACAAAACGATAGCAATCTTCTGTCCCGGTAAGATTAGGGCGGGTATAGCCTACGCCTTCTTGAGGTTAAAGGGGTTTGACAACGTCAAGGTGCTAGCCGCCGGTCTCGACGATATAGCCGCCCTGGAGAGACCCTAATTTTCCAAAAACATCTATCCCCCGCCTTCGGCGGGGCTTTATCTTTTTAGAGTTTTATGGAAAGGGTTGTTGTTATCTACCACAAGAATTGTCCCGACGGCTACGGCGCTTTGGCGGGCGTCGTTTACAAATACGGGGTAAAAAATCTCTTCTACGACGAGGAAAACGACCTCATATACAACTACGACGGGTCTTTCTACGCCATACCGACCAACCACAGCACCGACTTCACCCGCTTGAGGGAGCTCCTACAGAGGTATCCCGAGGATAGATTCGTCCTCTATATGGTCGATTTTTTTGTTCCGAAAATCTACGAGGTGGTAAGGGAATTTCCGAACATCGATAGGGTCGTGGTTATAGACCACCACAAGACGGCCAAAGAGATTCTCGAAAAGGGTATCCCCGAGGAGGTTGGGGATAAGTTCGAAGTGCACCTCGATATGGACCACTCAGCGGCTTACCTCGTCTGGGAAATCCTAAACGGCTTTGTCCCCGAGGTGATGAGGTATATAGAAGACCGCGACATATGGAAGTGGGAGATTCCCGATTCCATGTACGTTTTAACCGCCATAGACGCCAAGGTTTTCAACGTTTTGAAACCCAACGAAATTGTGGAAAAACTGCTCGAGCTGGTCGAAAACTTCCCCAAAGAGGAGCTCTCTAGGGAAGGTCAATCGATGATAGAGTTTAAAGAGAGCGTTGTCCAGAGAC
>JALWDU010000033.1 GCA_027036735.1 Aquificales bacterium
AAGAGGGACTGATTTGGGTCTCCTTTAACCTTATTCCTTTTAATGGAAAGTCTCGCCCTTCTGGGCTCCACCGGGTCGATAGGAACCCAAACGCTCGATTTGGTCTCCCGCTTTCCCGACCGCTTTAAGGTTGTCCTGCTCTCCGCCCGCAGGGCTTCGGAAAGACTGCTCGAGCAGGCGAGGCGTTTCAATCCCTCTTTCGTAATAACGGAGGAAACCCCACCCGAAGGGTGGGCAAAAAGCCTTCCGAAAAATACCAAACACCTAACCGGCTTGGAGGGGCTCGCCGAGGCGCTTGCAGAAACCCGCCCCGATAGGGTTTTAAACGCCATAAGCGGTATTTACGGAATTGAGCCGACCTTTTTGGTGTTGGAAAAGACCGACTCCCTCCTCCTGTTGGCGAATAAGGAGAGCGTCCTCGCGGCGGGGGAATTTTTAAAACTTTACCTCAAAAGGGTTATACCGGTCGATAGCGAACATAACGCGTTGTTTCAAATATTGGAAAACCTCCCGAGGGAGGCGGTTAAAAAGATTTACCTAACCGCGTCGGGGGGTCCCTTTTTCGGAAAAACCTTAAGGGAGCTTGAAGAGGTTTCACCCGAGGAGGCTCTGAAACACCCCCGTTGGAGGATGGGAAAGAAGATAACGGTCGATAGCGCCACCCTCATGAACAAGGGATTTGAGGTTATAGAGGCTAAATATCTGTTCGGTATCCCCCTAAGGGATATAGAGGTGGCGGTTCACCCCCAAAGTGCGGTGCACGGTATGGTGGAGACCGTCGACGGGGGTATTTTTGCGCTTATGTCCCCCACCGACATGCGGTTTCCCATTCACCACGCCCTCTTTTACCCCGAAAGGGTGGAAATCCCCCTAAGGGGTTTGGATATCTTCTCCCTCCAAAGGTTGGAATTTTTCAAACCGGACACCGAAACCTTTAGGTGTTTGAAGCTGGCATACCGCTACGGGGAAAAAGGTTTACCCCACACCGCCCTTTTGGTGGGCGCCGACGAGGGGGCGGTCGAACTCTTCCTAAAGGGGGAGCTCAAGTTTACCCAAATACCCGACCTAATAGAGGAGGTGGTCGAAAGGTTGTCACCCCTTTACGGGGAGGTGAAGAGGGAGGATATCCCCCAATTGGTCAGAAGAGCTTACGAAGAAGCCCTAAAGGGGTTGAAAGATTAAAAAACCCTTTTTGGTCTATCTCCCTTTCACCCCCAAAGGGCAAACTTGAAATATTTCCCGAAAGGGGTCAGAATAAACTTATTTGGTTTACCAACCGAAACGGAGGAATGGAGATGTATGCCGTTATCAAAACCGGTGGAAAGCAGT
>JALWDU010000034.1 GCA_027036735.1 Aquificales bacterium
CCGGTTCCCCGTAAAGGGAGGCAAATTTCCTGTAAGCCTCCCCGTAGGCGTATTCGACCAGGGCGTCGGCGAGATGGGAGTATTCGGCGAGTATCTCCTCGAGGGTAGCCGTTCCCAGGAGCTCCTTGCTGAAAATCCTCAAAAGTTCGTAGTGCCTGTAAAAGGCTAAGAGCTCCGAAATATCCTCAAAGCGGTTTTTAAACTTTTCCAGCTCCCTCAAATAGGTCTTTTTGTTTTTGAACCTATACCAGAGACCGGGAAGGTTTTCCTCAAACGCCGTGGGGTGTTTTATTAAAAACTTCCTCAAACAGGAGGATTGGTCGAGAATTTTTGCCAGGAGGACGAACCTCCGGGGGTTGAGGTATTCGATTAGGGTCTGGGGGTGGGGGTGGTTTTTAAGTATCTCCTCGAGGGAGAAGTTAACTATATCCCAGTTAAAGGTCTGCTCTTTTGCCGTTTCAATCCACTCTTTGGGGAGCCTCTCCAAAAGCATTTCCCGACAAGGTTTTAGTTTAATTTCAACCTTTAATGGTTAGGGTTTTTATAGGTTTCTTCACCTCGCCGGTTATCGTCGAAAAGTCCCACCGCCTTAGGGAGGAGATGTCCCCCTTTATCCACGGAAAGTGGACCCAACCGCAAAACCTCCACATAACCCTTCAGTTCATCGGAGAGGTTGAGAGGGAAACCCTCTTCGAGCTCTTAAAAACCGCCCAGGAGGTGGCAAACAGCTTTAGACCCTTCAGGATAACCTACAAGGGACTCGGCGTATTCCCCCATCCGAAGCGCCCGCGCATACTTTGGGTGGGAATCGACTCGGGGGCTGGGATACTCAAGAGGCTCGCCCGCGCCGTGGAGGTCGCCAACCGCAGGGTTAAAAATATCCGCCCCGACACCAAACCCTTCCACCCTCATGTGACGATTTGCCGTATGAAAAGGGTTGACGAGAGAAAACTGCGCTTCTTTATGCGCAAGTATCAAAACTACGTGTTCGGCGAGGAAATCGTTAACCGCGTTGCGGTGATAAAGAGCACCCTAACGCCGGAGGGTCCCATCTATTCGCCCATAGAGGAGTTTTACTTTCCCGAGCAACCCAAAATTTGAGGAGGGGAGGCGATTAGAGGAACCTTTTAGCCAATTCGATAGTCCTCTTTACGCTCTCTACCGACTTCCTCCACTGCTCCCTCTCCTCACGGCTTAGCGGTACCTCGAATATCCTTTCCCAACCGTCTTTGCCCAGCAGAACGGGTATTCCCACGCATATGTCCTCTACCTCGTAAAACTCGTTTTTGTCCACATACACCGAACACGGGTGTATCCTCTTCGCATCCAGCAGTATACTCTCTATCATCTCCACCACCGCCATCGCCGGCGCGTAGTAGGCGCTCGTTCCCATTAGCGCCACTATCTCTCCACCCCCAAACTTTGTCCTCTCCACTATCTCCCTTATCTCCTCCTCGCTAAGCAAATATTTGAGGGGAACTCCTTTGACGTTCGACCTCGAGATTATCGGCACCATTTCGTCCCCGTGCCCGCCTATCACAT
Organism: Aquificales bacterium; assembly: GCA_027036735.1. Lineage (GTDB taxonomy): Bacteria > Aquificota > Aquificia > Aquificales > QOAS01 > QOAS01. Next base: position 1,543 of record JALWDU010000034.1, read on the forward strand.
ACGCGTGTATATCCTTGGGCGATATTCCGAGCTTGTAGGAGATGAACGTTCTAAAGCGGGCGCTGTCGAGAATTCCCGCCATTCCCATCACCCTATTGGCGGGAAAGCCCAAGAGCTTGTAAGCGGCGTAGGTCATCGTGTCGACAGGGTTGGTGACCACTATGACTATGGAGTTGGGGGCGTACTTTTGGATATTGGGGACGATGGCTTTGAGAATTTGGATATTTTTGTCGAGGAGGTCTTCCCTGGACATGCCGGGTCTTCTGGGGAAGCCGGCGGTTATTACGACGATATCGGAACCCGCGAGAGCCTCGTAACCGGATGAGCCGTCGGGTGAGACGGTAAAGCCCTCGACCTTGGCGTCGACCTCGAGGGCGGCGAGCATCTGCTGGAGGTCTAGAGCTTTGCCCTTAACGGGTTCGAAAATCTTGTCGCCCTCTTTGCGGGGGATATCGAAGAGGCGAACGTCGCCGAGACCTTTGAGGAGGGTAAGGCTGGCAACGTGCTCGCCCACATTTCCCGCGCCTATTACCGATATGATTTTTCTTCGCTGGTTTCTCATTACTTAGAGATTTTAAAGGGGAGGGATTAACGCTTACCCCAGCGGAGTTTTACCCTGAGCAAATCGAAATAACTCCTGTAGGGGTGGGTAAAGACCCTCAACTTAAAAGGGGCTTTTTTAACTATAACCGTATCCTCGTGGGTTATCTTCTGGTCTATCTGACCGTCCACGGTCAGGTATACATCGCTGTAATCGGTCTCCAAACGGAGGTATATCTCAACCTCCCCCGCCACAACTATGGGACGGTGGGTTAGGGTGTGGGGGCATATCGGAACGAGCACCTTAGCGTCGAGGGTTGGATAAACTATGGGACCCCCTGCCGCGAGGGCGTAGGCGGTCGAACCGGTTGGGGTGGCTATTATTATTCCGTCCCCCGAAATCCTACCCAAGGCGCCCAAAGAGGTTTTTATCGAGAGGTCTATCATCCTCGCAATGGCGGATTTGCTTATAACGGCATCGTTAATGGCGCACCCCACAAACTTCCTCCCCTCTTTGGGGTTTTCCTTGAATACCTCCAAAACCAGTCTCTCCTGAAGCGGGAGTTCCCCCTTGAGGGCTTTGGGTAGGAGCTTTTCCACCTCGGAGGTCTCTATTTCGGTCAAAAATCCAAACCTGCCGAGGTTTATACCGACTATGGGAACCCCCAAGGGGGCAACCTTTCTCGCCGCTGCCAAAAAGGTACCGTCTCCCCCGACGACCACCGCGAGTTTGCAATTTTTTATCTCCTCTTGGGGGATTTTTTCCACGAAATCCAACTCCGGTTGGTCGGTCACCGCCCTAAAGCCGTTTTTCTCCACAATAGCCTTGACCTTTTTGGCGAAGTCGAACGCCTCTTCGGAGCGCTTTACGTAGAGGTAGACCGAATGCATTTTCAGAAAAAAGTTTAAACCCCGCTTCGCGGGGAATTGACTTTTTCCGAAAAAGGGGCTATATTTTTATCTCTCGAAGTCCGCAGGAGGGGTGGCCGAGCGGACGAAGGCGCGGCGCTGGAAACGCCGTGTGCCCGATTTCCGGGCACCGAGGGTTCGAATCCCTCCCCCTCCGCCTCCTATTCCAAAATCCCCAACAGAGGGTAAATTAACCCCTTTATGCACCAAAATTGGGTTAAGGAACTCCTCCTCTCCAAAGGCGGTTATATACTTTCGACACTCCTCTCAAAGGGTGGACAATACGCCGAGATTTTCTACGAGAGGAGTAGGTCAACCAGAATCCACTTCGAGGACGGAAAGGTCGATAAAATCTCCCACGGAGTCGATAGCGGTGTGGGTTTGAGACTCATAAAGGACTTTAAAGTCTATTACGGCTATACCAACAACCCCACATTTGAGAACCTCATCGAGTTGGCTAAGCTCATCGCGAAAGGCGAGGGTCAGGGGGCGGTAAAGTGGGGTCTCATCAAAAGGGTGGGCTACAATCCGGTCGAAATAGACCCCGACCAAACCCCCATCACCCGGAGAATCGAATACCTCCAAAGGGCTAACGAGCGCGCCCGGGAGGTCGGTGGCGACGCCGTCAAACAGGTGCAAGCCGTCCTAATGGACAAAACGCGGGAGATACTGGTGATAAACTCCCTCGGGGAGATAGGCGAGGATACCCAAAAGAGGGTGGTCTTCTTCGTCGAAACGGTTGTCGGAAAAAACGGCGAACTCTTTAGGGGTTACGAGAGTTTGGGGGGACTCTACGGGTTTGAGATATTTCAAAAAACCCCTCCCGAGGTTGTGGCGGAGATAGCGACCCGCAGGGCGCTGACGCTGACCGAGGCAAAGCCCGCACCCGCCGGCGAGTTTACGGTGGTTATGGACGCCCAGGCGGGTGGAACGATGATTCACGAGGCTGTGGGACACGGTTTGGAAGCCGACCTCGTCCAAAAGGGTGTCTCCGTTTACGACAAGTCGAAGTTGGGCAAAAAGGTTGCCTCCGAATTGGTTACCGTCGTCGACGACGCAACCCTACCCCACCACAACGGCAGCTTCTCCATAGACGACGAAGGCGTTCCCGCCCAAAGGAAGGTGTTGATAGAGGACGGGATTTTGAGGGGATACA
>JALWDU010000035.1 GCA_027036735.1 Aquificales bacterium
ACCGCCTTTCTCTTCCCGACCAATTTATTGAAAAGGGTCGACTTACCCACGTTGGGGCGACCCACAATAACCACCTTTCCGGTGCCTCTTTTCCTTCCTTCCATAACGAGGTTGTTAAATTTACCGATAACCCCACAGAGGGCAACCTCGGTTTTACCTACCTCCTTTGGATAGATATTCCTTCCTAAACAGGTAGAGGTATAGGAGACCTACAACCGCCACCGTTAGGAGGGTAAGAATTCCCCCGTCCCTTACGGGTGGGAGGAGTAAGACAAAGGCGGTTAACCCCCAAAGGGGAAGGAATTTCTTTAACCTCCAAAGGGAGCGCAAAAATAGGTTTAGGGAGCGGGAAACCCACGCGAGGGTCAAAAAGGTTATCCACCCACCCAAGGAGTAAGAGAGGGCTATAACCCACCCACCGAGGTGGAGGAGAAAGAGACCCACCGCGGGGAGGAAAATTTCCACAGCCAACCAGAGGGTGGAGAGGAAAAATCCCAGATAAAACCTCTCCTTGATATAGAAGATATTCGCGGTGAGGGGATAGAGGGCGGCGGCGGGAAGACCGAGGGCGTAAAGTTGCAGGTAGAGGGCTACCCGCCCGGCATCCCCACCCCCGAAAGCTCCCCTTTTGTAAACCAACTCCACCAGAGGTTGGGAGAATAAAACCAACCCCAAAAGGGCGGGTATTGCGAAGTAAAGCGCTATCTCCCCCGTTCGGAGGAGGTATTTCTTCAGGGTAAACTCCAACACCCTCGGGTCTTTCGAAAAGCGACTTCCCGCGGTGGAAAGATAGGAGAGATTTACCCTCGAGGTGGAAACCCCTATTACCGAAACCGGCAGTTGGAAGAGCCTAAAGGCGTAGTAGAGACCCGAAAGAACACCCACCCCCGCGTGGGTTGCGAAAAACGCCTCCGCCAGCGTCGATATTTGCCCTACCCCCAGAGAACCGAAGGAGGGGAGCAGATTTTTAAAAAACTTTTTCACCTTAAAACCGAACCCCGCCTTCGGCGGGAGTAGAACTTTTTTTCTATAGGCAACCGCAAGGGAAAAGAGAACCTGCGCCAAACCGCCGCCCCAAACCCCCCAAACGAGGGCGTAAATACCCCACCTTTCGGCAAAGAGAAGAAGAAAACCTATAACGGTTAGATTGAAAAGGGCACTCGAAAAGTAGGCGAGGAAAAAACTCTTCCTATACTGCAAAAGGGCTGAAAAATAGGCGCTCACCACCGCAAAGGGGAGGTAAAAAGCCAGATACCCCAAAAGGGTGGAAGCCAAATTCCCATCCCCACCTCGGGAGATGAGGGAAAT
>JALWDU010000036.1 GCA_027036735.1 Aquificales bacterium
TGATAGCCCCACCCTTGCCGTTTATGGCGTCTATTAGCTCCTGCTTTAGCTTGTATTCCATTTTGTTTTTCTTTCCGTCGCCGATGGTTCTCTCCCTGGCGGCTTCGACAATCCACCTCAAGGCGAGAGAAATCTGACGCCTTTCGGGAACCTCGACGGGAACCTGATAGGTCGCACCGCCAACCCTTCTAGTCCTAACCTCGTATTCGGGCTTTACGTTGTCAACCGCCTTTTCCAAAACTTCGACGGGGGTAAGTCCGAGTTCTTTAGCCGCCTCTTCCAAAGCGGTGTAAACGATATATTCGGCGACGGACTTCTTACCGTCCTTCATAACGCGGTTTATGAGCTTGTGAACCAAAACGCTGCCGTATTTGTTATCCGGGGGTATTTCCCTCGGAGGAACGGGTCCTTTCCTGGGCATACCTCTCAACCTCCGTCAATTATTTTTTGTCGTCTTTGGGTCTCTTGGTTCCGTATTTGGAGCGGGACTGACGTCTGTGGGGAACGCCCGCGGCGTCCAACGCACCCCTTATCACCTTATACCTAACACCGGGAAGGTCCTTAACCCTACCACCCCTTACGAGGACGATGGAGTGCTCCTGCAGGTTGTGACCCTCACCGGGGATGTAGGCGGTCACCTCTATTCCGTTGGAGAGTCTAACCCTGGTAACCTTACGCAGTGCGGAGTTGGGCTTTTTGGGGGTTACGGTGTAAACCCTCACGCAAACACCCCTCTTTTGGGGGCATCCCTGCAATGCGGGTGCCTTCGATTTTTTGGGTTTCTTTTCCCTACCCTTCTTTATCAGCTGGCTAATAGTCGGCATTCGGTAAAGCCTCCCTTAATTTTAGTGCTTATAAAAAACGCCAAACTACCATTATAGCATATCACCGGCAAGGATTAAAATAGGGCTTTTCCTCCGAAAAAACCTTTAAAGATAAAAAGAAAGTTTTTTTCCTCCCAATGGGAGGGTCTATTTTAAAACCTAACCAATTCAAACCAACATTTATTCCCTTCGAAGTCGCGCTCCTTGAACCTAACCCCGTGGGCGCCGGTGAAAGTCTTCATAAATCCCTCGACGAAACCCAACCCCATCCAACACACCGGGTGTTTTATAGGTTCGAAACCCTCCCTTTGGAGGTATTGGGGATAAAAGACACACGAACATATGCAGGCGAGGTCTCCCTTCCTTTCGACACCCTTTGCGAAACCCAAGAGGTTTAACCCCTTTTGGAAAATCTCCTCCCACTCCTCCCTTGGGTGGTTTTCCATCAAGTCCCTCGCCACCTGGCGACCTATCTCCCTCAA
>JALWDU010000037.1 GCA_027036735.1 Aquificales bacterium
TTGTCCACAAAGTGGAACTTCATTTTTTCCCTGACGAATTCGGGAAGGTCTTCCATAACCTCCTTTTCGTTCTCTTTGGGGAGTATCACCTCGTATATCCCCGCCCTCTTTGCGGCGAGAATTTTCTCCTTAATACCACCTACGGGGAGAACCTCACCGATAAGGGTAATCTCACCCGTCATGGCTATGTCATTCCTAACGGGGGTATCGGTGAATAGCGACCTCAAGGCGGTTGCAAGCGCGACTCCCGCCGAGGGACCATCTTTGGGTATAGCCGCCTCGGGGACGTGTATGTGGACGTCGTATTTGTCAAACATTTCCGGGTCTATGCCGTATTTTTCGGCGTTAGCCCTTATATAGGACAGGGCGGTTTGGGCGCTCTCCTTCATCACCTCACCCAGCTTCCCGGTTAGGGTGAGGCGTCCCTTACCCTTCATCTTAATCGCTTCGATAAACATAATTTCGCCGCCCAATTCCGTCCACGCGAGACCGGTAACAACTCCGACCAAAGGTTTTTCCTTTTTGGAAGGTATGTAACGGGGGGTTCCCAAGAGTTTCCTAACCAATTCGGGGGTAACCACAAATGGAGGCTTTTCCCCTTCTAGTTTTTTCACCGCCAACTTCCTCAAAACCGCACCGATTTGTCTCTGCAGGTTTCTGACCCCCGCCTCGTGGGTGTAGCGGCGGATGATTTCGAGAATTGCCTCGTCGGTAAACCGAACCTCCTCCGGCTTTAACCCATGTTCCGGTATCAGTTTGGGTATTAGGTGGCGTTTGGCGATTTCGAGCTTTTCCTCCTCCGAATAGCCCGAGAGGCGTAGAACTTCCATCCTATCCAATAGGGGGAGGGGAATGGTGTCCAACCTATTTGCGGTGCAGATGAATATAACCTCCGATAGGTCGAAGGGGAGGTTTATGTAGTGGTCGACAAAATTTTTGTTCTGCTCGGGGTCTAAAACCTCGAGTAGCGCCGCCGCCGGGTCTCCCTGGAAGGAAACCGCCATCTTGTCTATTTCGTCGAGCATGAGAACTGGGTTCTTAACGCCGACCCGTTTGATAGCCTGCATGATTTTGCCCGGCATGGCACCTACGTAGGTGCGGCGGTGTCCCCTGATTTCCGCCTCATCCCTAACACCGCCCAGGGATATACGGGCAAACTTTCTCCCGAGGGCTTTCGCTATCGATTTACCCAACGAAGTTTTACCCACTCCGGGGGGACCCGCAAAGAGGAGGATGGGACCCTTCGTTTTACCCCTGGTCAACTTCCTAACGGCGAGGTATTCGATGATACGCTC
>JALWDU010000038.1 GCA_027036735.1 Aquificales bacterium
CCGATAGTGTTGAGGCGGGACGAGAGCTACATAGGTGTTATGGTCGACGACCTAACCACCAAAGGTGTAACCGAACCTTACAGGCTCTTTACCTCCCGCGCCGAGTGGAGGCTTCACTTAAGGCAGGACAACGCAATTTTGAGGCTCGGAAAACTGGCGCGGGAATTGGGAACGCTAACCGACGAGCAGCTCAAACTCCTCGAGGAGGCGGTTAGGGAACTGGAGGAGTTTAGAAAACGCTACGAGGAGGAAAAGGTTGTCGTAACCCTAAACGGGGAGAAAAAGAAACTCACCGTTAAGGAGTATTTAAAGAGACCCAATACCCGTTTGGAGGACTTAAAAGAGCAGATAGAACTCCCCAAGTTGGATTGGGTTAAGGAGGAACTCGAAATAGAGTTCAAGTACGAACCCTACCTCGAGAGGGAGAAGAAATTAAACGAAAAACTCAAAAAGCTCGAAAATGTAAAAATCCCGCCCGACATAGATTGGGACAAGGTTCCCGGACTTTCGACCGAGGCGAGGCAAAAGCTCAAAAAGATTAAACCCCTAACGGTGGGGCAGGCGGCTAGGATTGACGGCGTAACACCCGCCCACATAACGGCTATTTTGCTCTACCTTGGAAAGTTGGATTAATAGCCCCTTCGGGGATTTTTCCTAAAGGTGTCACGTTTTGTCATCTTTCCCTTTTCCGTGACACTTCTAAACCTTAGAAAGAACACCATTAGGTTAACTTTACGATTAAATGCGTGACACTTTGGAGGGTCTGATAAAGGAGAGGAAGCGCCTTTTGGAGGAACTCGGAGGTCTTCCCGAACCCAAAGTGGTAAATAAGGAGTGGCTCTACCTTTTGAAGGAGGAAACGAGGAGTTCCATCCTCATTCGTTCGAAACCTTATAACCCACACCCCTAACGGTTTTTATGTATTCCCCGCACCTTCCGAGTTTTTTCCGAATTTTGGTTATGTGGACGTCCACAGTCCTCGATGTGGCTTCCCGCCCGAAGGGAGCCAGCGCATCCATTAGGGTGGAGCGCTTGACAACCTCCCCCTTCCTCTCGAGGAGGGTCTGAAGAATCTTAAACTCGGCGCGGGTTAGTTCCACCCTTTTATCCCTGCAGAGGACTTCGAACCTCTCGGGATACATTTTTAGGTCTCCCACCTCCAAAACCTTACCCGTTTGGGGGTAGTATCTCCTCAAAATCGCCCTAATGCGGGCTAAAAATTCCCTGACTGAAAAGGGTTTCGGTATATAGTCGTCCGCGCCGAGGTCGAAACCCTTTAACCTATCCTCCTCGAGGGTCTTCGCCGTTAAAAACACGACCGGTATGTCCCTATAGGCTTCGTTTCCCTTAATGATTTCGGCGAGTCGGAAGCCGCTCATCCCGGGGAGCATCACGTCGAGCACTATGAGGTGGGGTTTTACCCCCTCCGACATAAATTGAAGAAACTGCTCTCCCCTTTCGAAGGGAAAGACCCTGTAACCCTCCTTTTGGAGGTTGTATTCCAATACCTCCAAGAGGTCGGGGTCGTCCTCGACCACCGCTATCACATACTCCATTTGGCGGATATAGTTTAAATCCTCTCCTTCCACAGGTCGGAGACTTTACCCGCACCCGCGGAGGGTTTGGAACTCTCCACGACACTTTTGAGGTTTTCGACCAAACTCTCCAACGCCTCGGGGTGTTTCTTTAAGCTTTTATAGACCGCATAGAGGAACCTCTTCGAAAATCTATCCAAAGACTCCTTGGGGTCGTCGGATAACGAAACCTCCTTTAGGAGGTCTGTCAATCGGTTTAACTCCTTTACGAGGTTATCGACTTTTAGATTCTCAAACCACCTTAGGAATTTGTCCGCCTCCTCCCTCACTATGAGCCAACCCTTTTGGGCTTCCTCCAAACGGGTTTTAAGATTTTTGTCCGCTATCGCCTTTAGGTCGTCGATGTTGTAGAGAAATACCCCTTCAAGTTTCCCAACCTCGGGGTCAACATTTCGGGGAACGGAGATATCTATAAACACTATGGGGTCGGTGCGCTTTCGGAGGAGTCTCCTAGCCTCGTCGGCGGTGAGGAGGTAGCTATCCGCCGAGGTTGAGAATATCGCTATATCGGTTTCCCTTAAAAACTCTTTGAAACGCTCCCACTCGACCACGCCCGCACCCATCTCCTTCGCCAGCTGGAGCGCCTTTGCATGGGTGCGGTTTGTAACGAAGAGCTCCGCCTTCTCAGCCTTGAGGTAGCGGGCGGTGAGTTCCGCCATCTCGCCGGCGCCCACCAGGAGCACCCGAACCCCTTCGAGCACCCCGAATATCTTCTTTGCGAGGAGGACGGCGATATAACTCACCGATACCGGGGTTTTCGATATACCGGTCTCACTTCTGACCCTTTTGGCGGTTTTCATCGCGGTTTGGTAGAGCCTTTCCAGCACCTTGCCCAGAGTCCCGTGTTTTCTCGCCAGTTCGAAGGCTTCCTTAAATTGGGAGACAATTTGATTTTCCCCGATAACCATGGAGGAGAGACCGGCGGGTATGGATAGGATATGCTCGACCGCCTCCCTACCCGTTTTAACGAAGAAATACCTCTCAAACTCCCCGACGGGGCGGTTTCCCAATTTGAGCCTTAAAAATTCCCCGAGCAGGTTCTTTGCGTATCTCTCATCCCGCAATAGGGCGTATATCTCCACACGGTTGCAGGTGGAAAGCAGAACTATCTCCTCCACCCCCTCGAGGTTCGCCAAATAGGGGAGTTCCTCAAGCCTATCACCCTTTACGGGACATCCGAAGAGTTCCCTCACCTCAACGGGGGCGGTTTTGTAGTTGACCCCTATTGCGGTTATTGTCAAATCCATTTTCCGCCTAAAGGTCTATTATTCCCGGACAAAAACGAAGGGAAAAAGGTGTTATTCGAAAACCCCCTCTATTTTTCGCCCGCATTTGGGGCATATGCCACCCGGCTTGAGGTTGTAGGATTTGAGGGTATAGCCGAACCTCTCTATCAGCAATTCCCCGCACTCGGGGCAGTAGGTATTTTCCCAATCGGTATGGGGAATATTTCCGGCGTAAACGTAATACAGCCCCGCCTCCTTACCGGTTTTAACGGCAAACTCTATCATCTCCATCGGCGTAGGTGGCAGGTCTTGAGCCTTATAGTAGGGGAAGAACCTGCTCACATGCCACGGCACCCAAGGCGCGAGCTCATCCCTTATCCAGTGGGCTATATCCTCAATCTGTTTCTCGTCGAGGTATTGGGGAACCAATAGGGTGGTGATTTCTATCCATTTACCGGCTTCAAAACTTCTCTTAATAGTCCTCAGAACGGGTTCCAAACGCCCCTTCGCATATTTTCTATACGCCTCATCGCTGAAGAACTTTAGGTCGTAGGCAAAGGCGTCGATAACCTCCAGCAGTTCCTCCAGGGGTTTTTCCTCTATAAAGGCGTTGGAAACCATCACCGTTTTAAGACCTCTCTGCTTTGCCAGACGGGCTATATCAAGCATGTATTCGAAATAGATGGTCGGTTCGGTGTAAGAGAAGGATATGCTCTTACAGCCGGTCTCTATCGCCTTTTCGACAACCGCCTCCGGAGGAATAAAGGTTTCCAAAAACATAGGGGTCTTCTCCGCTACCTTGGGGGGAACTTGCGAGATTTCCCAGTTCTGACAGCCCAAACATTTGAAGTTGCAACCCGGTGTCGCTATGGTAAAGGTGGCGTGACCGGGTAAGAAGTGGTAAAGAGGCTTTTTCTCTATAGGGTCTACGGCTGCCGATACCAAAGTTCCGTAGGTAAAGGTAACCAGTTTCCCCCCTTCGTTCTTTCTAACGCCGCATATACCGTATTGACCGTCCCTTAACTTGCAGTGGTGGGGGCAGAGGTCGCACTCCACCCTTTTGTTCTCCTCATCTATAACATGCCAATGTCTCGCAACCGCTTTCATGCTTTAGAAATTAGAAAGGGAAGCCGCTTCGCGGTATGTTTCAAAACCTCTGAGGTTTATCCTCAATTTCCTCCCCTTTTTGGGATTTTGAAAAACTCCTCCTCCACCCCCAGGGAAAGAGAAGGAGATTACCCACTATTAGGGCGAAGAAAAACCCCTCCAACCCCTCCTTGCCGAGTAGAAGGAAAATCCCGTAGGCGGTAAGAATGAATAGACCCAACCTAAAGGTGCGGGAAAAGTAAAACCTGTGAAACCTACGTCGGAACCGCTCAACCTGTTTCGAACCTTTGCCGTATTTAACGGTAAGTTTAAGCTCCCTCGACCGTATCTTTGTCGAAATCCACAGCAGACGGTAGTAGAGAAATACAAAGACCAATCCGAGAAGGAAAGATACAAGAAGCTTTAAAGTCTCCATCAACCGGTTTTGGTATCGCTATCGGATTTCTTTTCCTCTGTTTTCGTAACCGTTTGCCGGGTTTCCTCCTCACCGCTAACAGCCTTTTTAAAGTTTCTTATACCCTCTCCGAGGGATTTACCCAATTCCCCCAACCTACCGGGGCCAAAAATAAGCAAGACCACTACCAGTATCACCAGTATTTCCCACCCGCTGAAAGGTCCAAACATCTCAAACACTCCATTTTAAGTCACAGATTAACCTTTGGAGGTTGCGAGGGTATCGCCTATTTTCGCAATTTGCGCAAAGCTGTCCGGCTTCAAGGAGGCTCCCCCGACCAAAACGCCGCGGATATGGGGTTGGGAGAGTAGAGACTCCGCGTTGGAAGGTTTGACGCTTCCCCCGTAGAGAACCCTAACCTTCTCGGCTTTTTGAGGATTTAGCTCCCTCAATTTGTCGTAAATAAAGCGGTGAACCTCCTCCGCATCTTCCGGCTTGGCGGCTACACCCGTGCCTATAGCCCAAACCGGTTCGTAGGCTATGTCAACCTTATCCAGTTTGTCCTCAACGCCGCTTAACCCCAGCTTTAATTGGGTTTCTATCACGGTAAAGGTTAAACCGCTCTCCCTTTCCTGAAGGGTTTCCCCCACGCACAGGATAACCCTCAACCCCTCTTCCAAGGCGGCAACCACCTTTTTGTTGATAACCTCGTCGCTTTCCCCAAAGATATGCCGCCTCTCGCTGTGTCCCAAAATTACATATTCGCACCCCGCTTCGCGGAGCATAACGGGAGAAATTTCACCCGTAAAGGCACCCTCCTTTTCGTAAAAGCAGTTTTGCCCCCCTATCTTTATGGGACTTCCCTTAACGCTCTCCACCGCCGCGGGGATATCTATAAAGGGGGGACAAATCAGTATCTCGACGCTTTCCAAACCCTTTACTAAAGGTTTAAATTGCTCGAAATATTCCACCGTTTGACGGGGAGTTTTATGCATCTTCCAATTGCCGGCGATTAGCAATTTTTCCGTCATAGAGGGTAAAGTTTACCAACCCAATTCCCTCCGTTTTTTCTGCAAAACGTTGTGAGCCAAGCGGGTAGGTTCCGGAATACGGTATTTGGAAGTTTTAAGTACCAATCTAACCGCCGAAGGGAGGGTTATATTATTTCCCACCGAAACAAAAACCGGATAAACCCTATCTTTGGTGCGCAAAACTGCGCCCAACACCTCACCCGTTTTGGGGTCTTTCACATAGGAAAGGCATCCCCTCTTCTCGCAGGGATACCTAAACTTTCCGTAGAGGTGGGATTTCGCAACCCCCACGGCGACCGTATCGGTTTCCACTCCAAAATGGGACGCTATACCGCACCTCCTCGGGTGTATCTTTCCCTGACCGTCTATAAAGTAAACCTCCGGTTTTACCTTAGCCTTATCGTAAACCTCCAAAAGGGCTGGAAGCTCCCTAAATGCCAAAAAGGTTGGGATATAGGGAAAATCGACCTCCGTTCGGTGAACTACGACATCCACCGGTTTAAGGGTTTGCGTATCGACCACAACGAGGGAAACCAAAGCTTCGGTCGGATTCCTCTTGAGGTCTTTAAAGGTTAAATCCATTCCACCCACATAGCGGGCTTTTTCCACATCTATACGGTCGAATTCCTTTATCCGTCTCCCACACCTTTCCTGAATTTTCTTGAGTTCCTCCAATTTGTGGTGAAGGTCTTCCATGAAGAACTATTTTCGGTTTGCAATTGCAATCCTTAACTTTTGGAGTTTAATTAAAAGGTTTGGTGCGAAAGGAGGAACTGCTGTCGGAGGATATAACACCCGATGAGAAGTATCGGATAGCGTTGAGCTTCGACCCCGACGACGAACCTTCCCCTCTTTTCGAATACACCTTCCACCTGGCTAAACTGCTAAACGGAGAAGTGGTTATAGTCCACGCGTTGGAAAATATAGTCTCCACCCATACGGAGGAAGAGGAGAAAAAAATAACCACCCTTGTGGAAAAAATAATTTCCTCTATACAACTAACTCAAGGTGTCCCCTATACCTTAGAAATCATCTATGGTAAAGATATAGACAACTTCGCCCAATTTGTGGAAAAAAGAAATATAAACCTTTTTGGGTTCTATTACTTTAAAAAACTTTTTGGTAAAACCCTTTCCGAACAATTTATAGAAGTTTTAACCACATGTGGGCTTCTGATAGTTAAAGAAGAACACCAATTTAAACCTATTAAAAAGGTTTTAGTTCCCTTAGATTTCTCCGAAAGTTCCTTCAAACAAAAAGAGTTTATCCTTCGACTGAAGAAATTTTCCCCCCATCCTATTGAAGTAGTTTTCCTACACGTTCTGGACGAAGAAGATAGCGGTCAGGAGGAAGAAATAAAATTGCTATTTGCGGAACTCTTTGATGGTTTGGGTAGTCTAAAAGTGGCTTTTGGAAATCCATCTAAAAAAATCGTGGAAATCCTCGAAACAGAGAATTACAATTTAGTGGTTATAGGACGAACCGGTAAAGGTCTAAATTTGGATTTTGGAAAAGTTACCGGCGAAGTTATTAAGGAAACGCCATGTCCGGTAGTTGTCGTATAAAACCTTTCGGAAAATATGTCCTAAAACCCCTTTGGTTCGGTTTTGTAGCCCCCATTTTTAGAAAACTCTTTAAGGTAAAGGTTTTCAACTCGGAAGTATTAAAAACCTCCCAACCTTTAATCGTTGCCGCAAATCACCGTAGCTATATCGACCCCCCTCTACTGAACGCCGTTTCACCCGAACCTCTGGTCTTTTTGGCGAAGAAGGAACTTTTCGAGGGACGTCTGAAAAATTGGCTCTTTAGAAATATGAACGCCATACCGGTGGACCGCTCCAAAGCGGATTTGGACGCCCTAAACGAGGCTTTAAACCGCCTCCGCGAAGGATGCAAGGTATGCATATTCCCGGAAGGTAAAAGGGCTCCCGAAAGGGGATTTTTAAAGCCCAAACCCGGCGTCGGATATTTGGTGGCTAAAGCCAAAGTCCCCGTAGTGCCGGTCTATATTCACAATTCCACCGATATACTCTCGCGGGATAACAAAAAATTCCGAATACCCAAAAACGATGTAATCGTTATCTTCGGAAACCCCATAAGGTTTGAAGATGTTGAGGACTCCATAAAGGGATACAAAAAAATAGCCGACCGAATAATGGAGGAGATAAAAAAACTTTCGCTAAAGGTCGACGAATTGAGAGCTGGCGGCGGGACTTGAACCCGCGACCTGGGGATTACAAATCCCCCGCTCTGCCGACTGAGCTACGCCAGCTTGATATTTAATGTCAAGTTTTATAGAAAAACTTAATAATTTTAAGAGAGGTGGAGGGGGCAGGATTCGAACCTGCGAAGGGCGGAGCCCGGGGGATTTACAGTCCCCTGCCTTTGGCCGCTTGGCTACCCCTCCTACCCACCGAAGTGGGTTCCTGCCCCAAGCTTGCGCCTTTCGGCGCGCCGCGCGACCAGAGCCGCTTAAGGCTCTGGGCTCCGCCAACTCTATTGGAGCGGGCGACGGGACTCGAACCCGCGACCTGCGGCTTGGAAGGCCGCTGCTCTACCAACTGAGCTACGCCCGCTTCTGGCTCCGGGGGCGGGACTCGAACCCGCGACCAGGGGATTAACAGTCCCCCGCTCTGCCGGCTGAGCTACCCCGGAAGCCGACGCCTCAAAGTGGTGGGCCCGGCAGGATTCGAACCTGCGACCCAGGGATTAGAAATCCCTTGCTCTATCCAGCTGAGCTACGGGCCCTACGGTCGCCAAGGAACCTTCCGCCTTATCGGGGCGGCCGGGCTTGAACCGGCGACCTCAGGCTCCCAAAGCCTGCGCTCTGCCACCTGAGCTACGCCCCGTCACCTTTTCACAGGTCGGGGCTTTTTGTTAAAGTGGCTGGGGCGCCTGGACTCGAACCAGGAACCCCCGGATCCAAAGTCCGGTGCTCTGCCAGTTGAGCTACGCCCCAAGCCACTCCTACAGCGTAACCAAAGAGAATATTTTATAACGCCCTTTCAATCTGTCAAGGGCTTTGAAGCACCTTTTATCCAAGGAGCCCACCGTCCAAAAGGAACTTCCACTGCCCGAGACAATAAATTTTTTATAGCACACTTTTTGGAGAAAGTCAATATCTTCCCCTATGTGTGGATGCAGTTCCAAAAATATTTCCCCCAAAGGGTTTTCCACCGATTTAAAAAACTCCAAAGGGTTACCCTTTAAAAGCTCTTCCTCCAAAAGTTTCGTTAGACTCCTGTCCACAAACATATCGGGTTGGGTTTTGGAATAGATTACGCCGGTGGGAGAGGAAATACCTTTGGGAACAAAGAGGGTTATATCCAACCCTTTAAATCCTTCCAAGGAAAGGCATTTAACCCTTTCACCCCTACCGGTAGCCAGCGCCACCCCCTTACACAAAAAGGAGGGGGCATCGCTACTTACCTCCGCCAGGAGTTCTATAAGCTTTTCCTCCGAAAGGGGTTGACCGAAGTATTCGTTTACAAATCTTAACACGGTAGCAAGATTAGAGCTTCCCCCCCCCAATCCGCCGCCTACGGGAATATTCTTTTCTATAAAAATTTCAAAATGGGGTTTCAAACCCGTTAGTTCCTCAAAGAGGAGCAATCCCCTATATACGAAGTTCTCATCTTGGGGAATACCTGTCGAAGTTTCGACCCTTAGGGAGGAAGAAGGTTTTATTCGTATGGTGTCGGCAAGGCTCACCCTTTGCATGGGGGTAAATATCTCGTGATATCCGTCGGCTCTCTTCCCCAGGAGCCAAAGACCCCAATTTACCTTCGCGTAGGAGGGGAGGATAAATTCCATTCTTTATAAAATTTTCCCCCCGATATGTCCAAAGCGGTCAAAGTAGGGATAGTGGGTTGCGGCACCGTCGGAACCGGCGTCGTTCAAATACTTTTGGAAAAAAAAGAGGAAATATCCCGCAAAGCGGGGGTAAATATCGAAGTTTCAAAAGTAGCCGCCCGCAATTGGAATAAAAGGCGCTTTTTCGAAGTGCCCCAAGACCTACGCACCACCGATTGGAAAGAGGTCGTCGAAAACTCCGACATAGTTGTGGAGCTTATAGGGGGGGTAAGCGTCGCAAAAGAGGTCGTCGAAGAGGCGCTAAAACGGGGCAAGCCTGTCGTTACCGCAAATAAACACCTCCTCGCGGAGTTCGGTAAAGAGATTTCCACCCTCGCGAGGGAAAACAATACGACCATTCTCTTTGAGGGAGCGGTCGGAGGGGGTATTCCCCTCATAAAGGTTTTAAAAGAAACCTTGGTTTCCAACGGGGTGGAGGAAATTCAAGGCATCCTAAACGGAACTACCAATTACATCCTCACAAAGATGGAGGAGGAAAATCTCCCCTTCGAGGAAGCCCTTAAGGAGGCGCAACAGAAGGGATACGCTGAAGCCGACCCCACCTTCGATATAGAGGGAATAGACGCCGCCCACAAAATTGCCGTGCTCGCCTCCCTCGCCTTCGGCGGGTTTGTCGACTTTTCCAAAGTTTTCGTGGAGGGTATTACCAAAGTCAACGTTCTCGATCTAAAGCTTGGCAACGAACTGGGCTACAAGTTAAAACTATTGGCAATAGCGAAGAAAACCCCTTCGGGGGAGGTCGAGGTTAGGGTTCACCCCACTTTTATACCCCTATCCAATCCCCTATCCAACGTAAACGGGGTATTTAACGGAGTGCTCTTTAAAAGCGATTACCTCGGCAAGTTAAAACTTCAGGGAGCCGGCGCCGGCGCCTATCCCACCGCCACGGCTGTCGTTCAGGACATAATTCAACTCGCGAAACAACTCGCCGAGTGTGGGAAAACCTTTGATATTACACCCTTGGGATGGAATGATGGGGAGATACCCGTCGCGGGGGACTTTTACAGCAGGTATTACCTCCGCCTGGGTGTAGAGGATAAACCGGGAGTCCTCTACAAGATTGCAAAAATCCTCGCCGAAAAGGGGATAAGTATTGCCGGTGTGCTCCAACAGGAGTGGGTTTTAAAGTATCTGAAAAACCCTTCGGAGGTCGTTCCCTTAATAATACTCACCCACAAGGCGTATGAAAGCCAAATAAAATCCGCCGTGGGTGAAATAGAAAAGCTCCCCTTTGTGGAGGAAAAACCGGTCTTAATACGGGTAGAGGAAGAAAGGTATTAGAACTTTTTAATTTATTCTTATTTTATAAATTTTTTTATTTAAGCTCTCCTATTCAGGAAACTTCTAACGCAATTTTCAAAGTAAGTACGGTCTCTTCTTGTTTGAGAACAACAGCAATATTTTATAGCTTCTAAAATAGATAGCTCTTCAAAGCCTTCATTTAATAATTTATTTAATAAATAATCGATTTCCCATTCCTGTGCACATGAAAAAAAATCCCCATCTTCTAATTTCTTCCTTAAATCGTCGTTATTATTTTGCCCGCACTCTTTTATTTTTTTCTTAGAAGATGCTTTACTAGTTCTTTTCCTGCGTTGCGCTGGTTTTCAAACAGATTCATTATTTATTCCTCCTTTAATACAAATATTAATTAAAATAATAATATTTAACTTTAGTTTAAAAACTTTTTAAAATCAAACCCTTTGATGATACCGAGATACACCCGTCCCGAAATGGGGAGGATATGGAGCGAGGTCAACAAGTTCCAAAAGTGGTTGGATGTCGAAATAGCGGTCTGCGAGGCGTGGGCTGAGCTCGGAAAAATCCCCAAAGAGGCTGTCGAAAAGATAAAGGAAAG
Source organism: Aquificales bacterium (assembly GCA_027036735.1). Lineage (GTDB taxonomy): Bacteria > Aquificota > Aquificia > Aquificales > QOAS01 > QOAS01. The sequence goes on from JALWDU010000038.1 coordinate 11,085, forward strand.
AACCTATATAGATGAAAAGGTTGTCGAGCGCATTAAAAAGATTGAGAGGGTTTACAAACACGACGTTTTGGCGTTTGTTACGGCGGTCAAGGAGCTCGCCGGTGAAGAGGGCAGATATATCCATTTGGGGCTGACCTCTTCCGATGTGATAGATACCGCCCTAGCCCTCCTAATGAGGGAGGCTCTCGATATCCTTATTAAAGATGTCGAAGAGCTCCTCGAAGTTCTAAAACAGCGCGCTCTCGAGCACAAAGATACCGTGATGATAGGGAGAACCCACGGTGTGCACGCCGAACCGATGACCCTCGGACTCAAATTCGCCCTCTGGTATGAGGAGATGAAGAGAAACCTCGAACGCCTAAAGAGGGCTAGGGAAGAGGTATCTTACGGAAAGATTAGCGGGGCGGTAGGAACATACTCCAACGTTCCCCCGGAGGTGGAGAAGATAGCCCTCTCCAAATTGGGGCTAAAGATAGAACCGGTTTCCAACCAGGTGGTTCAGAGGGATAGGCACGCCGAGTTTATCTGGGCTACAGCCGTAACCGCCTCCTCGCTCGAAAAGTTCGCCACCGAAATTAGACATCTCCAAAGGACGGAAGTCTTGGAAGCGCAGGAGCCCTTTACCAAAGGTCAGAGGGGAAGCTCGGCTATGCCCCACAAAAAGAATCCCATTCACAGCGAGCGCATTACGGGACTGGCACGCTACATAAGGAGCAACATCATTCCCGCCCTGGAGGATATAGCCCTATGGCACGAGAGGGATATATCCCACTCCTCGGTCGAGAGGATTATCCTACCCGACAACTCGATAGCCCTCGACTACATTCTGAACCTCTTTAAGGAGATTATGGAGGGGCTCGTAGTATACCCCGAAAATATGCAACGCAATATGTCCCTGTCCAAAGGTCTATACTTCTCCTCCAAGGTGCTCGCCAAACTGCAGGAGAAGGGTCTCGATAGGGACAAAGCCTACGATATGGTTCAAAGGTGCGCCATGCGCGCGTGGGAGGAAAAGGATTTGGACTTTAAAACAGCCTTGCTTCAGGATGAAGAGGTCATGAAATATCTAACCCCGCAGGAACTCGACCAAATCTTCAACGTGGAGGAATTTATAAAACACCGCGACGTGATATTCAAAAGGGTTTTCGGAGAAGAGGCTTTAAACGCAAAGCAATGATTGCTTTACTCCTCCTGACGTTTCTTTTAACACTTTCCCCCCTTTTCGGAACCCAAATAAGTTTCAACTTCCAACCGGCGAAAAACAACCTCTCCCTATTCCCGATTGAGGAGTTGGAAAAAATCCTCCCCAACATTAGGGGTGTTAAATCCTTTTCCTGCTCCAAAGAGGGGTGTTTTGTAAAGCTCTATCCCCTTTTGGTTTCCTCTAGGTTAAAGGGTTTCTCGCCTCTGACAAAACCCAAACTGGAACGGTATTTGGGTTTAAAAACCTACTACCGCTATTCCGAAGATACGCTCGCCGCCGCCGCGGACAATATCGTTTTCTTTTTGAGAAAC